>NZ_CP086598.1:0-362500 GCF_020883215.1 Stenotrophomonas sp. SI-NJAU-1 | reverse complement strand
ACTTCACCGTCCACCTTCACCGCACGCTCCTTGAGCTTGCGGTTGGCCTCGGAGTTGCTCGGGGTCAGGCCGGCGGCGGTCAGCAGCGCCGCGATGCGCAGGCCCTCGGCCGGAACGGCCACATCCTGCAGCGGCAGCTGGGTGATGTCGCCCTGCCCGGTAACGGCCGCTTCCCAGCCGGCAATCGCCTGCTCGGCCGCTGCCGCATCGTGGAACCGGGTAGCCAGTTCACGGGCCAGGCGCAGCTTGACCACGCGCGGATTCAGGCCGGCGGCGATCTGCTCGCGCAGGGAGGCCGCTTCGGCCTGGCTGATATCGAAGGACAGCAGCTCGATCCAACGCCACATCAGGGCATCATCGACCTTCATGGTCTTGGTGACGATGTCGATGGCCGGCTCGCTGATGCCGATGTAGTTGCCCAGCGACTTGGACATCTTGTTGACGCCGTCCAGGCCTTCCAGCAGCGGCATGGTCAGCACCACCTGCGGCTTCTGGCCGTGGTGTTCCTGCAGGCCACGGCCCATCAGCAGATTGAACTTCTGGTCGGTACCGCCCAGCTCGACGTCCGCTTCCAGGGCCACCGAGTCGTAGCCCTGCACCAGCGGGTACAGGAATTCGTGGATGGCGATGGACTGCTGGGCGGCATAGCGCTTGGCGAAGTCGTCGCGCTCGAGCATGCGTGCCACGGTGTGCTGGCCGGCCAGGCGGATCATGTCGGCCGCGCTCATCTTGCCGAACCACTCCGAATTGAAGCGGACCTCGGTGCGGCTGCGGTCCAGCACCTTGAACACCTGCTCCTCGTAGGTACGGGCGTTGGCCAGCACGTCGTCACGGCTGAGCGGCTTGCGGGTCAGGCTCTTGCCAGAGGGGTCGCCGATCATGCCGGTGAAGTCGCCGATCAGGAAAATGACCTGGTGGCCGAGGTCCTGGAACTGACGCATCTTGTTCAGCAGCACCGTGTGGCCCAGGTGCAGGTCAGGCGCGGTGGGGTCGAAGCCGGCCTTGATGCGCAGCGGGCGGCCTTCCTGCAGGCGCGCGCGCAGATCCTCGAGCTTGAGGATCTCGTCGGCACCGCGGCCGATCAGGGCAAGGGCTTCTTCAATCGAGGACACGTGACTACTCCCGGCAACGCCGTTTCTTATGTGGGGTGTTAAAGCGAAGTTAACCCGATCGGCTTCACAAAAGCCAATAGGCACAAGGGTTTGACGCGAATTTGTTAGGTGTCTATGTTACCGGCGTTTGGGCCCGCGTTCCCGGGTCAGCCAGAGACCGACATCTGATGCTCAATTCCGATCAAGGCCGCGCTCGCAAGCAGCGCTTCCAGGAACGACTCCACGTCCTGCACGACAACGCCCTGCACCGGAAGCTGAGGCAACACCTTCCCGCTGCGTTCAATGAGCGCTGGACGCGGCGTCATTGGATGCACGCCAGCCTGTTTGTGACCATCGGTGCGCTGGTGGCCACGATCGTGCCGGGCTTCTCGCACACCATCGATGCACCCTACGCCGACAGCCACACCAGTCTGGTGCTGCCGCTGCCGCCGTTGGCAATGGCGCGCCAGCAGCAGATTCCCGGCGACAGCTGGCAGGTGCTGCGGGTGCAGCGCGGGCAGACGCTGAGCGACCTGTTCGACAAGGCCGGCATCTCCGCCACCACCCTGCACCGGGTGCTGGACCATCCGGGTGCGCGCGAATCGCTGACCAAGCTGCGCCCGGGTGCCGAGATCGCCTTCGACATGCCGCTGTCCGGTGACCTGCGCAGCATCCGCTTCGACCGCGATGCCGACAACCGGGTCGAACTGAGCCTGATCGGTGATGACATCAAGGAAACGGTGACCAAGCGCGAGACATCCACGCGCACGGTGGTCACCAGCGGCGAGATCACCAGTTCGCTGTATGCGGCCGCGCGCCGCGCCGGACTGTCACCGTCGGCGATCGCGACGATGACCGACGACATCTTCAAGTACGACATCGACTTCTCCAAGGACCTGCAGCCGGGTGACCGCTTCAGCGTGGTGATGGATGAGACCTGGCGCGAGGGCGAGAAGGTCGATACCAGCAAGATCCTGGCGGCGACCTTCACCACCGGCGGCAAGACCTATTCCGGCTTCCGCTTCGACCGCAACGGCAAGTCCGAGTACTACGACATCAATGGTCGTTCGCTGAAGAAGAGCTTCATCCGCATGCCGATCCCGTTCGCGCGGCTGAGTTCGACCTTCGGCGCGCGCAAGCACCCGGTGCTGGGCAAGATGCGCATGCACAAGGGCGTGGACTACGCCGCGCGCACCGGTACCCCGATCATGGCCGCCGGCGATGCACGGGTGCAGTTTGTCGGCGTGCAGCGCGGTTATGGCAACGTGGTGATCCTCGACCACGGCCGTGGCCACACCACCCTGTACGGCCACATGTCGCGCTTTGCCGGGATCAAGAATGGCCAACGCGTGGCCCAGGGCACGGTGATCGGCTACGTCGGCTCGACCGGCCTGGCCACCGGCCCGCACCTGCACTACGAATTCCGGGTCAATGGCGAGCACCGCAACCCGCTGACGGTGACCATGCCGCCGCCGGAGCCGTTGAAGGGCGCCGAGCTGGTGGCCTTCCGGGCGCAGACTGCGCCGGCGATGGCCCGCATCCAGGGCATGGAGAAGCTGATCTACGCCGACGCCAGCCCCGCGCCGGCCGCCGAAAGCGCGAGCACCGAGGTGGCCAGCGCCAAGGACAAGGCGCCGGCAGGCCGCAAGCGCGGCTGAGGCCTGCGTTGACGAAGGAGGACACGGCAGCACAAGCTTGCCGTGTCCTTTTTTTATGCCCGCCATGAACACCACTGCCGATCCGTCCCTTCCCCTCTACCTGGGCCTGATGTCGGGCACCAGCGCTGACGGCATCGATGCCGCGCTGGTGCAGTTCCCGGCCGACGGGGGATGCCGCTTCGTGCATGGGCTGACTGCCCGCTGGGAACCGGTACTGCGCGCACGGCTGGTGGCCCTCGGCGAGGGCGGCCCGCTGCAGTCGATTGAGGAGCTGGGCGAACTGGACGCGCGGATTGCGATCAGCTTCGCCGCCGCCGCCAACCAGCTGCTGGAAGAAGCCGGTGTCGACCGTGCGCAGGTACGGGCCATCGGCTCGCACGGGCAGACGGTGCGCCATCGACCGTTGGCCGACCCGGCTTTCACCGTGCAGCTGGGCGACGGCAACCGCATCGCCGAACTGACCGGCATCACCACCGTGTGCGATTTCCGCCGCCGTGACGTTGCCGCCGGCGGCCATGGGGCGCCGCTGATGCCGGCTTTCCACCTGGACATGCTGGGTGCGGCCGATGAGGACCGTGCGGTGCTGAACCTGGGCGGGATCGCCAACCTGACCCTGATTCCGCGCGAAGGCGTGGTGCGTGGCTTCGATACCGGCCCGGCCAATGCGCTGATGGATGCCTGGTGCCAACGCCATACCGGGCGCAGCTTCGATGCTGACGGCGCCTACGCAGCCAGCGGTGCGGTGGATGACAGCCTGCTGGCCGGCTGGCGCGCGGATCCGTGGTTCGCGTTGCCGCCGCCCAAGAGCACCGGGCGCGAGCAGTTCCACCTGCCGTGGGCCGAGGCACACATGGAGGAAGGCCAGTTCGCCGCCGCCGATGTGCAGGCGACACTGCTGGAGCTGACCGCGGCCACGGTGGTTGATGCGCTGCTGGCCCAGCAGCCGCACACCCGGCGGGTGCTGGTGTGCGGCGGTGGCGTTCGCAATACGCAGTTGATGCGGCGGCTGGCGGCGCGGTTGCCGGGCGTGGTGGTCGAGTCCACGGCTCTGCACGGGCTGGATCCGGAGTATGTGGAGGCGATGGGGTTTGCCTGGCTGGCGCAGCGGACGATGGACGGGCTGCCGGGCAACCTGCCGAGCGTGACCGGGGCGACGGGGCCGCGGATTCTCGGGGCGATCCATCCGGCGTGAGGTGACGCCATCCGCCGGGCATGGCCCGGCGCTACCCGTCGGCGGCGCACGGTAGCGCCGGGCCATGCCCGGCGACCCGACATCAGATCAATCGAAGCCCTGGCCGGCGGGAAGCGCCTGTAGTGCGGCGATCGCGTCGGAAAGCGCGTCGACTTCGGGATCGCCGAAGCCGGAGCGGACCTCCAGTTCACTGTTGAACAGGCCCTGCTCCAGCAGGACCGCGCAGGTCTGTTCGTGGGTCCAGCCACGGGCCACCGAGACCCGTTTGATGCGTTCCAGCAGCAGCGGGTCCAGGTCCCGCAGCACTACGTCGGCCATGCTCACTTCCCCGTTCGCAAGGCACCGCCCCCTCGGCGCGTCGGGGCGATCATCCCGCACGCCGGGGGCGCCGGCAACTGTCAGGTCACGGCGCGCCGGCGCTGCTGCAGAATCAGCATCGCGCACAGGATCACCACCGGGATCGCCACCAGGGCAGTACCGATGAAGAACAGCGCGTAGCCTTCCAGCAGCGTGCGGCCCTGTGCCAGGGTCTGGACCGACCAGCCGGAAAAGCCCTTCAGCGCCTTGCCGGGCATCGCGTAGAACGAGCTGAGCAGGGCGTACTGGGTGGCGGTATAGCCGATGCTGGTCAAGCTCGACATGTAGGCGATCAACGCGGTACCTGCGAAACCGCTGGCGAAATTGTCGATCGCCATTGCGACAGCAAAGTGGGTGGTGTCCGGCCCCGAACAGGCCAGCCAGGCGAAGGCGAGGTTGGAGGCCGGGCCAAGCACGGCGCCAGCCAACAGCGCTGCCAGCACGCCCCAGCGCACGGACACCAGGCCAGCAGCGGCGATGCCGATGAAGGTGGCCACCAGGCCGACCGAACCACGCACAGCGCCCACGGTGTCCTCGTCCAGTCCGAGATCGACGTAGAACGGATTGGCCATCGGCCCCATGACGAAGTCGGCCATGCGGTAGACGCTGATCGCCACCAGGATCAGGATCGCGCCGCTGCGATGTTCGCGTACGAACGCCACGAACGGGCCGACCACTGCATCGAACAGGCCGCGCGGCGTCCACAACGAGGCGGCCTGCGCCTGCACTGCCTGGATCTCGCGGGCCGGCTCGCGGGCCATGACCACCGCCACCACGCCCAGTGCCATCAGCGCGGCCATCAGCTCATAGGACACCTGCCAGCCGACGCGGGCGGCGATGATCAGGATCAGGGCATCGGTGACCAGCAGCGCTGTGCGATAGCCCAGCGCCGACGATGAAGTCAGCAGGCCAAGCTGTTCACTGTTGTCTGCGCTCTCGATGCGCCAGGCGTCGATCACGATGTCCTGGGTGGCCGAGGCGAAGGCCACCACCACGGCCATCGCGCCGAAGACCACCACATGTTCCCAGGCGATTCCCAGCAGCAGCAACTGGCCGCCCTTGGGCTGGATCAACGCCATGCCGACCAGGCCCACCGCGGCGACGATCTGCGACAGCAGCATCCAGCCACGACGACGCCCCAGCCGACCGAACAGTGGCACGTCGGCCTTGTCGATGATCGGCGCCCACAGGAACTTCATCGTGTAGGCCAGGCCCACCCACGACAGGAAGCCGATGGTGCTCAGCTCGATGCCTTCCTTGCGCATCCAGAAGCCAAGCGTGTTGCCCACCAGGTAGATCGGAAGCCCCGAACTGAAGCCCAGCAGCAGCATCGCCAGCACCTTGCGCTGGCGCAGGTTGGCCAGCACCTGCCGCCAGGATCGGCGCGGCTTGGCAGCCTCGGTCACAGGTCGTAGTCCACGATGAACGGCGCGTGGTCGGAGAAGCGCTGGTCGCGGTAGATCGAGCAGCTGCGCAGGCGGTCACGCAGGCCCGGGGTGATGAACTGGTAGTCGATGCGCCAACCAACGTTGTTGGCGCGGGCGGCGCCACGGTTGCTCCACCAGGTGTAGTCCTCGCCGGTCGGGTTGAGCAGGCGGTAGGCATCGGCCCAGCCGCGACCTGCGCCCACATCGGTGGCCTGGCCATGGTCGGCACACAGCGCATTGAGCCAGTCGCGTTCCTCGGGCAGGCAACCGGAGTTCTTCTGGTTGGACTTCCAGTTCTTGATGTCCAGCGCCGAGCGGACGATGTTCCAGTCGCCGCACAGCACGTAGTCGCGGCCGCTGCGCGCCCATTCCTCGAGGATCGGTCGCAGCCATTCCATCACTTCGAACTTGAATCCCTGGCGCAGGTCGCCCGAACTGCCGGACGGGATATAGAAGGAGACCACGCTGAGGTTGCCGAAGCGGGCCTCGATGTAACGGCCTTCATCGTCGAACGGCGCCCAGCCCAGCGAGGTGATGACCTGGTCCGGTTCGCGCCTGCTGTAGATCGCCACACCGCTGTAACCCTTCTTGGTAATGGCATCGCGGTAGAAGCAATGGTGGCCGTCCGGGCGGAACATCGGGTCGGTCAGCTGGTCTTCCTGGGCCTTGGTCTCCTGGATGCAGAGTACGTCGGCGTCCTGGCCACGGAACCAGTCGAGGAAGCCCTTGGTGGCGGCCGAGCGGATGCCATTGGCGTTGAAGCTGATGATGCGCATGCGGAAGAACCTACGGCGGGAAACCGGGCAAGCATACCGGTTGCCTGCCGGACTGAGCAGCCCGCAGGGGCCACCCCGGAGACCCGCGTGAAGGCGCCGGACGAGCGCGGAAAGCCCAGCTGGATTAGGATTTGCGCTCCAAATGAAGATGAATCGAGTTTTGATGAGCGACCACCGTCACCGTTTCCTGCAGCTGGCCCTGACCGCCGATGCCCTGCGCTTCGGCCAGTTCACCCTCAAGTCCGGCCGGCTGAGCCCCTATTTCTTCAACGCCGGCCGTTTCGACTCCGGTTCCCTGCTGTCGCAGCTGGGGGCGTGCTATTCCGACGCCATCGACGCCACCGGGATCAAGTACGACGTGGTGTTCGGCCCGGCCTACAAGGGCATTCCGCTGGCCACCGCGATGGCCTGCGAGCTGGCCCAGCGGGGCCGCGACCTGCCGCTGTCGTTCAACCGGAAGGAAGTGAAGGACCATGGTGAAGGCGGCCAGTTGATCGGCGCCGACATGACCGGCAAGCGCGTGCTGATCGTCGACGACGTGATCACCGCCGGCACCGCCATCCGCGAGGCGCTGGCGATCATCCGCGCTGCCGGCGGCATTCCGGCCGGCATCGTGGTGGCCCTGGACCGCCAGGAAATCGCCTCGGACAGCGACCATCGCTCCGCCGCACAGGCCGTGGCCGAAGAAGCCGGCATCCCGGTGATCGCCGTGGCGACGCTGGCCGACCTGCTTGATTTCGCGTCCGGAAATCCGGAACTTGTAGGCTACCGGCAGCCGCTGGAGGCCTATCGCGCCCAGTACGGCGTCCGTTCCACGCGCTGACCACCAGGGGGGAAGGTCGCATGTTCCGAGTTCCTGCCATCGTTGCTGCCAGCCTGCTGCTGGTGATGCCGCAGACGCTGCTGGCACAGTCCAGGAGCAAGGCCGCAGACAAGAAGCTGTACTGCTGGAACGAGGGCAAAGAACGGATCTGCAGCGACGCGCTGCCGGCCGATGCGGTCAACCACGCCCGTGATGAGTTCAGCGCCAACAGCGGCCTGCGCAATGCGCAGGTGCAGCGCGCGTTGAGCGATGAGGAACGCGCTGCCGCCAGCACGGCGGCAGCGCAGGCCGAGCTGGACCAGATGGCCGAGCAGACCCGGCAGCGCACCGAACAGGCGATGCTGACCACCTACGGTGATGAGAACGCGCTGCGGCGCGTGTTCGCCGAGCGCCAGGAGGTGCTCGACAACAACCTCAAGACCGCCCAGTACAACGTGGCCAGCCTGCGCGAATCGCTGGTGGCCTTGCTTGCCGCCGCCGGTGACCGCGAACTGGCCGGCGCCAAGGTGGCCGACAAGCAGGCCCAGGCGATCGGCCAGCGCCATGCGCAGCTGCAGTCGCAGCAACGGCTACTGGCCAGTTTCGAACAGCAGCAGCAGGCATTGAAGGTCGAAATCGAAAGCAGCCTGCAGCGCTATCGGCAGCTGAAGGGATTGGCGCCGGTGGACGTGCCGGCACAGCCCCCGGCGGGTTGAACGGCGCGCTGCTCGCCGGGCATGGCCCGGTGCTACCGCATGCCGGGTTACGGCCTGGCCCCCGAAATTTATGCACTTTTTATGCGTCGGCCCTGTCCGGCGCGTAGTGCGTTTATGGGGGCGGGGACGACGATGGCGGCCTGAGGTGGAGGGGTTCCACCAGGTCTCAATTCCATGTCCCCCTGGCTGTCGTTGCTGTGTGGCGTGCTGGTGCTGGTTGCCGCCGCCTATCTTCTTTATGTCGTGCTGCGGCCCGAGTCGTTCTGAGCGGAGCCTGCCATGACTGAAATTCTTGCCATTCTTGCCGCCAGCCTGCTGCTGGCCTGGCCCCTGGGCCTGTATCTGGCCCGGGTAATGCGCGGCACGCCGATGAAGGTCGACGTGCTGTTCCACTGGATCGAAAAGCCGTTGTACAGGGTGCTCGGCGTTGATCCGTCACGTTCGATGTCCTGGCGGGGCTACGTGCTGGCATTCGTGCTCAGCAACGTGGTGATCGCGGTGCTGACCCAGGCCGTGTTCATGACCCAGGCGTGGTTGCCGTTGAATCCGGACCAGATCCCGAACATGCGCTGGGATACGGCGCTGCACACGATGATCTCGTTCCTGACCAACACCAACCAGCAGCACTATTCCGGCCAGGCACAGCTGTCCTACTTCTCGCAGATGACCGGCATCACCGGCCTGCAGGTAGTGACGCCGATGATGGGCCTGGCGCTGGCCGTGGCCACGCTGCGTGCGTTGTTCTCGCGTGCGCCGAAATCGGTCACCGCGCCTGCCGCGGGCGATGACCGCCAGGTGGCGGTGGGCAATTACTACGCCGACGTCGTGCGCCTGTGCGTGCGCTTCCTGCTGCCGCTGTGCCTGGTCTGGGCGCTGCTGCTGACCAGCCAGGGCGTGCCCTCCACGATGGCTGGTGGCCCGCAGGCCACGCCGATCGATGCCAGTGCCGGCATGGCGCAGCAGAAGCTGCCGCTGGGCCCGGTTGCGGCGATGGTCGCGGCCAAACAGTTGGGTGCCAATGGTGGCGGCTGGTATGGCCCGAACAGCAGCTTCCCGCTGGAGAACCCGACCCCGGTGTCGAACATGCTGGAGGTGATCGGCATCCTGCTGGTGCCGATGGCGGTGATCTTCATGATCGGCGCGTTCACCGGGCGCCGTCGTTTCGGCGCGCTGGTGTTCAGCTGCATGCTCGGCATGTCGCTGCTGTCCACCGGTGCGATGGTATGGAGCGAGGGCCATAGCGCCAGCGCGGCCACGCCGCTGCTGATGGAAGGCAAGGAAGTACGCTTCGGCGCCGATGGCACCGCGCTGTGGGCGGCGGTGACCACCCAGGTCTCCAACGGTTCGGTCAACGGCATGCACGATTCGCTGAGCCCGCTGTCTGGCGGCCTGGCGATGGTCAACATGCTGGTCAGCGCGATCTGGGGCGGCATCGGCTGCGGCCTCCAGCAGTTCATCGTGTACCTGCTGCTGGGTGTGTTCCTGGCCGGGCTGATGACCGGCCGTACACCGGAACTGTTCGGCCGCAAGCTGGAAACGCCGCAGGTGCGCCTGCTGGCCCTGCTGGTGCTGCTGCAGCCGATCACCCTGCTGCTGTTCACCGCGATCACGCTGGCCGTGCCCGGTCTGGCGGGCACCTCCAATCCCGGCTTCCATGGCATCAGCCAGGTGTTCTACGAGTACGTCTCGGCCTACGCCAACAATGGCTCGGGCTTCGAGGGGCTGGGTGACGCCACGCCGTGGTGGAACCTGAGCTGCTCGCTGGTGCTGCTGCTCGGCCGCTTCCCGCTGCTGATCATCCCGCTGGTGGTGGCCGCGCAGCTGGCCGCCAAGCGGCAGGCCCCTGAATCGGCCGGCAGCCTGCAGATCGAAACCCCGACGTTCGCCCTGACCCTGGTCTCGGTGATCGTCATCCTGACCGTGCTGCAGTTCATGCCGGCGCTGGTACTCGGCCCGATCGCCGACCACCTGAGCCTGGGACTGCACTGAGGACACCCCATGAGTAGTCACGCAACCGCAAACCGTTCCTCTTCCGTGGCTTCACGCCCGGCCCTGCTCGATGCCGCCGGCCTGCGCCGCGCGCTCATCGAGGCCGTACGCAAGCTGTCGCCGATGCATCTGGTGCGCAGCCCGGTGATGGCGGTGGTGATGGCCGGCACGATCGTCGCCGCGATCATCACCCTGACCGGCAATGCACCACTGGGCTTCGGCCTGGCGGTGACCGCGATCCTGCTGGTCACCGTGCTGTTCGGCAATTTCGCCGAGGCCGTGGCCGAAGCACGTGGCCGTGGCCAGGCCGCCTCGCTGCGCCGCGCCCGCCAGGACCTGGTGGCGCGTCGCCTTGCATCGGCGCAGGCCGGCGCAGGCGAGACCCACGTGCCCGCCGCGGAACTGCGCCCCGGTGACCATGTGATCGTCAGTGCCGGCGAGCTGGTGCCGGCCGATGGCGAGATCGTGCAGGGCCTGGCCACCATCAACGAAGCGGCGGTGACCGGCGAGTCGGCACCGGTGCTGCGCGAGGCGGGTACTGATCGCTCCGGCGTGATCGGCGGCACCAAGGTGCTGTCCGACCAGATCGTCGTACGCATCACTGCCGAGCCGGGACACAGCTTCCTGGACCGCATGATCGCGCTGGTGGAAGGCGCCAACCGGCAGAAGACCCCGAATGAAATCGCGCTGACCCTGCTGCTGGCGGCGATGACGCTGACCTTCCTGGTGGTGGTGGCGACGCTGCCGGCGATCGGTGCGTCGGTGGGCGTCAAAGTGGATCCGCTGCTGCTGATCGCGCTGCTGGTGTGCCTGATCCCGACCACCATCGGTGGCCTGCTGCCGGCCATCGGCATCGCCGGCATGAACCGCGCGCTGGCGGCCAACGTGCTGGCCAAGTCGGGCAAGGCGGTGGAAGTGGCCGGTGACGTCGACGTGCTGCTGCTCGACAAGACCGGCACCATCACCTACGGCGACCGCCAGGCCAGCCACTTCCACGCACTGGCCGGAATCGACGCCGACCAGCTGCGTGAGGCGGCGCTGCTGTCATCGCTGGCCGACCCGACCCCGGAAGGCAAGTCGATCGTGCGCCTGGCCCGCGAGCAGGGCTGCACCACTGCCGAGCCGGACCAGGCCGATTACCTGGCCTTCAGTGCGCAGACCCGCATGTCCGGTGTCGACCTGGTGCACGGCCGGCAGATCCGCAAGGGCGCTGCCGATGCGATCCGCGCCCATGTGCAGGCACTCGGCGGCACCGTACCGGCCGAACTGGCCGGGCGCGTGGACCAGGTCGCTCGCAACGGTGCCACGCCGCTGGTGGTGGCCGAGGGTCGCCATGTGCTGGGCGTGATCGAGCTGTCGGACGTGGTCAAGCACGGCATGCGCGAGAAGTTCGCACAGCTGCGTGCGATGGGCATCCGTACGGTGATGATCACCGGCGACAACCCGCTGACGGCTGCTGCGATCGCTGCCGAAGCCGGCGTGGATGACTACATCGCCGAGGCACGGCCCGAGGACAAGCTGGCCCGCATCCGTGCCGAGCAGGCCGGTGGCCGCCTGGTGGCGATGGTCGGCGACGGTACCAACGATGCGCCGGCGCTGGCCCAGGCCGACATCGGCCTGGCGATGAATTCGGGTACGCAGGCGGCCAAGGAAGCCGGCAACATGGTCGATCTGGATTCGGACCCGGCCAAGCTGCTGGCGGTGGTGGAGGTGGGCAAGCAGCAGCTGATCACCCGCGGCGCGCTGACCACGTTCTCACTGGCCAACGATGTTTCCAAGTACTTCGCGATCCTGCCGGCGTTGTTTGCCGCCACCGTGCCTGCGATGGCCGCGCTGAACGTGATGCAGCTGTCGAGCCCGCGCAACGCGGTGCTGGCGGCGCTGATCTTCAACGCCCTGGTGATTCCCGCCCTGATCCCGCTGGCGTTGCGTGGTGTGCGCTTCCGCCCGGCCACCGCAACGGCGCTGCTGCGCCGGAACATGCTGGTGTACGGCCTGGGTGGCGTGCTGCTGCCGTTCGCGGCGATCAAGTTGATCGACCTCCTTCTTGTCCTGGTATTCGGCGCATGAACCGTTCTGACTCCCCTTCCCTTTCCCGCGGGCTGAAGCGCGAGGCGCGCGTGGCCACGCTGCAGGATGGCGCCAGCTGGCGCCCGGCCATCGGCCTGGGCGTGGCCACCCTGCTGCTGGCCGGTGCGGTCTACGCCGGCATCGCCACCGGTTTTGCCGGCCTGTCCTTCCCGGCGCAGGCCGAAGGCAGCCTGCTGCGCGATGGCAGCGGCCAGGTGCGTGCGTCGGCATGGCTGTCGCAGCCGTTCACCGGCGATGGCTACTTCCAGGCGCGACCGTCGGCCGCCAACTACGACCCGATGGCGGCGGCCGGCTCCAACCTGGCCCGCAGCAACCCGGCGCTGGCCGAGCGTGTGGCGGCGAGCACCGCAGCAGTGGCCGCGCGCGAAGGCGTAACGCCCGCGCAGGTGCCTGCCGATCTGGTCACCCAGTCCGGCGGCGGCCTGGATCCGCAGTTGTCGCCGGCGGCAGCGCAGCTGCAGGTGGCCCGGGTGGCGCGTGCGCGTGGCCTGCCCGTCGAGCAGGTGCAGGCGCTGGTGAAGGCCAACACGCAGGGCCGGCAATGGGGCGTATTCGGCCAGCCGCGGGTGAACGTGGTGACGCTGAACTTCGCACTGGACCACGCGGCACGCGCGCCGTGATGCAGCTGCGCGCACAATGGCGGCCATGACAGCGGCTCCCATGACTGATCTGCGGACCCGCCAGGCCAACGCCCTGGTGGAAGGACTGCAACGCGAAGCCGGTGGCAAGCTCACCGTGTTCCTGGGCGCTGCGCCCGGCGTCGGCAAGACCTACGCCATGCTGACCCGCGCGCAGGAACAGCTGCGCCGTGGCGTGGACCTGGTGGTCGGGCTGGTGGAAACCCACGGCCGTGCCGATACCCAGGCCCTGCTGGAAGGCCTGCCGCGGCTGCCGCTGAAGGACGTGGCCTACCATGGCCACGACCTGCAGGAAATGGACCTGGACGCCGTGCTGGCGAGGAAACCCGCACTGGTGCTGGTGGACGAGCTGGCCCATCGCAATGCGCCGGGCAGCCGCCACGAACGGCGCTGGCAGGACGTGATGGAACTGCTGGACGCCGGCATCGACGTCTGGACCACGGTCAACATCCAGCATCTGGAAAGCCTCAACGATGTGGTGATGCGCATCACCGGCGTGCGTGTCAGCGAGACCGTGCCCGATGGCGTGCTCGACCGCCTGCATGACATCGTGCTGGTCGACCTGCCGCCGCGCGAACTGATCGCGCGCCTGCAGCAGGGCAAGGTGTACGTGCCCGAGCAGGCCGCGCAGGCCCTGCAGGCGTTCTTCTCGCCGGCCAACCTGACTGCATTGCGCGAGCTGGCGATGCAGGAGGCCGCCGACCGTGTCGACAGCAGCCTGCGCGAAGCCCGCGCCGCGCGCGGCGAGAGCAATCTGCCGTTGCGGCGTGGCGTGCTGGTGGCCATCGATGGCGGTGGCCAGAGCGAATACCTGGTGCGGGTGGCACGGCGCATCGCCGAACGCCGCGATGCACCGTGGACGGTGGTGACGGTGCAGGGGCGCCGCCAGGACGAAGCGACCCGGCGCGAGATCGATGCTGCGTTCGCGCTGGCCCGCCGCCTGGGCGGCGAAGCCGAGCTGCTGCACGGCTCAAGCATTGCCGATGCGTTGCTCGACCACGCCGCGCACAACGGCGTATCGACACTGGTGCTGGGGCGTACCCGCGAACGGCCGCTGGCGCGGATGTTCAACCGCACCCTGACCCAGCAGCTGATCCAGCGCGGCGCGCACTACGAGATCACCATCATCAGCACGCCGCAGGCGCGTGCGCGTTCCCGTCGAGAGGGGCTGCTGCCACCGATGCGCGGGGTCAGCCACGAGCCGTTGCAGGCCCTGATCGCCACCGCCCTTGCCTGCGCGGTGGCGTGGCTGGTCGAACGCTGGGTGGGCATGGCGGACCTGTCGATGGTATTCATCGTGGCGGTGGTGCTGGTGGCCGCACGAACCCGCGCCAGTGTCGCGGTGATGGCGGCGATCCTGTGTTTTCTCGCTTACAACTTCCTGTTCATCGCGCCGCGCTTCACCTTCGCCATCGGCGCGCGGCAGGGCGTGATCACCGTGTTCCTGTTCCTGGCGGCGGCGCTGGTGGCCGGACGCCTGGCGTCGCGCCTGCGCATGCAGGTGATCGCCCTGCGCGCGGCCAACCGCCATGCGCGCGCACGCCAGCAGCTGGGCCGTCAGCTGGCCAGTGCGGCCGGCAACGGTGAAGTGGCGCAGGCAGGCCGGCATGCGCTGGAACAGGCCATGGACGTACCGGCCTGGCTGCGGATCGGCGCCGATACCGCGACCGGTGGCCGCAGCCTGCCCGGTGATACCGATCTGGCGGCAGCCGACTGGGCCCTGCGCCATGGCCAGCCCAGTGGCCGCTTCACCGATACCCTGGCCGGCGCGCAATGGTGGTTCCTGCCGCTGCTGGACGGCGAAGACCGTGCGATCGGCGTGGCTGGCCTGTACCTGCCCGGTGCGCAGGCGCGGCTGCTGCCCGAACAGCGCCAGCTGGCCGAAGCAATGGTCGACGACATCGCCCAGGCGGCGTTGCGCACGCGCCTGGTGGCCGAGCTGGAACAGGCGCATGTGAGCAACGAGACCGAGCGGCTGCGCTCTGCCCTGCTTTCCTCGGTGTCGCACGACCTGCGTTCGCCGCTGGCAGCGATGATCGGCTCGGCCGACAGCCTGGCCAGCTACGGTGCGGCGATGGATCTGGCCGACCGCCGCGCCCTGCTGGACACCATCCTGATCGAAGGCGAGCGCTTGGACCGCTACATCCAGAACCTGTTGGACATGACCCGGCTGGGCCACGAGGGCCTGAAGATCAATCGCGACTGGATAGGCGTGGACGAGCTGATCGGTTCGGCGGCCCGTCGCCTGCAGCGCTACCAGCCGAAGGTACGGCTGGAGCTGGACATTCCGTCAACGCTGGCACCGATCTGGGTGCATCCGGCACTGGTGGAACAGGCGGTGTTCAACGTGATGGAGAACGCCGCCAAGTTCTCGCCAGCCGATGCCGCCGTGCAGGTGCAGGCACGAGAACTGGACGGTCAGCTGCGCATCGACGTGATCGATGCCGGCCCCGGCATTCCCGACGAAGAGCGCGCGCGCATCTTCGACATGTTCTACAGCGTCGAACGCGGCGACCGCGGCCGCCACGGCACCGGCCTGGGCCTGACCATCTGCCAGGGGATGATCGGCGCACACGGCGGCAGCGTGCAGGCGCTGCCCGGGCGCGACGGTCGCGGTACCCTGATCCGCATTACCCTGCCCCTGCTCAAGCCAGCCTCCCACGATGAGTCCGACCCCGACTGATGCCAGCGCGCCGGCCCCGCGCGTGCTGGTGATCGACGATGAAACCCAGATCCGCCGGTTCCTGGACATCAGCCTGCGCGCCCAGGGCTACCAGGTGCGCCAGGCCGCCACCGGCCAGGAAGGCCTGCAGATGGCCGCCAGCGAGGACATGGACCTGGTGATCCTGGACATCGGCCTGCCGGACATGGAAGGCCACGAGGTACTGGAGCAGCTGAGGCAGTGGAGCCAGGTGCCGGTGATCATGCTGACCGTGCGTGCCGGCGAAACCGAGAAGGTGCGTGCGCTGGACAATGGCGCCAACGACTATGTGACCAAGCCCTTCGGCACCCAGGAGCTGATGGCACGGGTGCGGGCGCTGCTGCGCACGCGCAGCGTGCCGACCGATGGCACGCCGCCGGTGTTCGACGATGGCCACCTGCACGTGGATCTGGTTCGCCGTGAAGTGGCGATCGATGGCGAGCTGGTGGCATTGACCCGCAAGGAGTACGCATTGCTGTCGCTGCTGCTGCGCAATGCCGGGCGGGTGGTCACCCAGCCACAGATCCTGCAGGAAATCTGGGGGCCCACCCACCAGCACGACACCCACTACCTGCGCATCCTGGTCGGCAAGCTGCGGCACAAGCTGGGCGACTCGGCGCTGGATTCACGCTACCTGTTCACCGAACCGGGTGTGGGGCTGCGGTTCAAGGGGTGAGGCGTGCCGACCCACGGTCGGCACCCACCAAAGCGAATTCGGAAGAGCCTCCACGCGTGGCGTGGATCTACTGTGTCGACCAAGGTCGACACCTACCAACAGCCATCGGAATCTGTCAGAGGTGGGGCGGTGTCGGAGTGCGGGGTGTCAGCCGCATGGATGCGGCTGCCAAGCCTACAAGGACGTACTTGCGGCGTCCCCGCACTCCGACACCACTCCACCAACCCACGGAGTGCCCGCTGTTGCTGTTGAGGTTGCCGGCCAGCGGCCGGCACTACCGCGGGTGCCGGGCGCAGCCCGGCCTCACCTCAGAATCCCAGCGGGGTGTCGCCCAGCACCGGCTGCAGCTGGCTGCGGAACAGCGCCTGGATGCGCTCCAGTGCCGCTTCGTCGTTGCCTTCGAAACGCAGCACCAGCACCGGCGTGGTGTTGGACGCGCGAACCAGGCCCCAGCCGTCGGCAAAGTCCACCCGCAGGCCGTCGATGGTCGACAGGCGCCCGCCGACATACGGGTTGTCCGGCGACTGCGCGGCGGCCACCAGCATCGCCACCAGCGCGTGCGGGGTGCCCTCGGCCACCGGCACCTTCAGCTCCGGCGTCGCCACCATTTCCGGCAGTTCGGCCAGCACTTCGTCCGGCGTTTCCTCGCGCTGGGCGAGGATCTCCAGCAGGCGTGCAGCGGCGTACAGGCCATCGTCAAAGCCAAACCAGCGTTCCTTGAAGAAGAAGTGGCCGCTCATCTCGCCCGCCAGTTCGGCGTCGGTCTCGCGCATCTTCGCCTTCATCAGCGAGTGCCCGGTCTTCCACATCAACGGGCTGCCGCCGTTGCGCAGCACGTGATCGGACAACCTGCCGGTGCACTTCACGTCGTAGATCACCATCGCGCCCGGGTTGCGCATCAGCACGTCGGCGGCGAACAGCATCAGCAGACGGTCGGCGTAGATGACCTTGCCTTCACTGGTGACCACGCCAAGGCGATCGCCATCACCATCGAACGCCACGCCGAGGTCGGCGCCAAAGCGCTTGACCGTCTGCACCAGGTCTTCCAGGTTGGCCGGCTCGCTGGGATCGGGGTGATGGTTGGGGAAGGTGCCGTCGACATCGCAGTACAACGGGATGACTTCTGCGCCGATCGCTTCCAGCAGCTGCGGGGCGAAGGCACCGGCCACGCCGTTGCCCGCGTCGGCCACCACTTTCAGTGGGCGGTCCAGCTGCACGTCATCGGCAATACGCTGGATGTAATCGGCGGCGACCTCGCGCTGTTGGTAATCCCCCGGTTCCACAGCCTGCACCAGACGACCTTCAACAATGCGCTGGTAGAGGTCGGTGATCGCGTCGCCGGACAGGGTCTCACCGCCGATGACGATCTTGAAACCGTTGTAGTCCGGCGGATTGTGGCTGCCGGTGACCGCTACACAGGTACCGGTGCGCAGGTGGAAGGCGGCGAAATACACCACCGGGGTCGGCGCCAGGCCGATATCGATGACCGCACAGCCGGCACGCCGCAGGCCTTCGGCAAGACCGGCCGACAGTTCGGGGCCGGACAAGCGCCCATCGCGACCGATCACCACCTCGCGGAGGCCCTGCTCAAGGGCGACCGTGCCGATGGCCTGGCCGATCAGCGCGGCGGTGCGCGCGGTCAGCTCGCTGCCCACGACGCCGCGGATGTCGTAGGCGCGGAAGATGCCTGCAGCCAGCTCGTCGGCCGGAACCGGTGGCGGCGGAGGTGGCGCAGCCTCGGCCACCGTCTCGCCGGGCACAGTTGGCGGGACCATCTGCAGGCTTTCGCGCAGGGTCGGGCCGTGATCGGCGTCGGCCACCGCGCTGCGCCGGCTGGGCAGCGGCAGCGACTTCGGCAGCCGGCCACGACCCACCACCAGCAGTACCGCGATGAAGGCCAGCAGCAGCGCGACAATCGCGCTGGCCAGGGCTCCCAGCCCCAGCGGGCCGGGTTCCACATTGGGCACTCCGGCGGCCAGCCGCAACGGCGTTCCCGCCACCGGGCGCGCCATTGCTTCGGCGCTCTCGGACAGGCCGGTATCACCCTGTACCACGATGTTGTGCGTCCCCTGGCGCAGCGCCAGGAAGCCATTGCCGGGGGCCTGTACCTGGTCCAGCGGCGCAGTCAACCGCAGCAGCGGCTGGCGGACATAGACCACCGCCGGTCCGACACCGGCAAGCTGCACCGGTGCGGCCAGACCCAGGCGGTTGCCGCCGCCATCGCGGACCACGCGCAGGCTTGCCTTGCCGTCGGCCAGCGCCGATTCCAGCAGGGCCAGGCGTGCGTATCCAAAGGTGGCCGCATCGGCATAGCCTGCGGCCAGGTCAGCGCCCAGCACCTCCACCTGCTCGACGCCGGTCCAGCTTTCCCGCAACGCCAACGCGGCGCCGGCGGCATCACCGGCCTGCAGCGCCTGCTGCACGCGGTCGCCCTTCAACTGCTGCTGCAGCTGCTGCAACTGGCCGGAGGCAGCCTGCTGCAGCCCCTGCACAGCCTGGTCGCGCGCCTGTTCCAGCGCGTCCCCGCTGGCCACCTGCCGCCACTGCTGTACCGCGCTCCAGCCGAACCAGGCCGCCAGCAGTACCAGCAGCACGCCCAGCAATGGCGCGCTGCGCCCCAACGTCTTGCCCCGCTGTGCTTCCCCGATGCCGCTCATCGATGTCCCCTGTCAACGCACCCCGGTATGGCCGAATCCACCCGTTCCCCGCACGCTGTCGGTGAAAGTATCCACCACCTGCAGGCTGACGCGCGCAATCGGCACGACCACCAGCTGGGCGATGCGATCACCCGGTTCGATGGTGAAGGCCTCGCGGCCACGGTTCCAGACGCTGATCAGCAGCGGCCCCTGGTAATCGGCGTCGATCAGGCCGGTGCCGTTGCCGAGCACGATGCCATGGCGGTGGCCCAGGCCCGAACGCGGCAGGATCACCGCACACAGGTGCGGATCGGCGATATGGATGGCCAGGCCGCTGGGGACCAGTGCGGTATCGCCCGGCTGCAGGGTCAGCGCGGTTTCCAGCGCCGCGCGCAGGTCCATGCCGGCGCTGGCTTCGGTGGCATAGGCCGGCAGCGGCCAGCTGTCGCCGAAGCGCGGGTCGAGCAGCTTGACCTGCAACGGTTGCGGGGAGAACCCCTGGGGGGTGCTTGCCTGGGTCATGCCTGAAGCCTCCGCGCGATCAGCGCCAGCAGTTGTTCGGCCAGCTCACGCTTGGAAGTAGCCGGGAATACCTGTTCGCCATCCTGCCAGAAGGCCGTGGCGGCATTGTTGTCGCTTTCGAAACCACCGCCGCTGATGCCCACCTGGTTGGCGATCACCAGGTCCAGGCGCTTGTCGACCAGCTTGCCGCGCGCATATTTCTCCACGTCGTGGGTCTCGGCGGCAAAGCCGACCACCAGCTTCAACGACTGCGTCTGCGCGGCAACCTCGGCCAGGATGTCCGGGGTGCGCACCAGCTCGATCACCAGGGACTGGCTGTCGGCGGTCTTCTTCAGCTTCTGCGGGGCAACCTGGCGCGGGGTGTAATCGGAAACGGCGGCAGCACCGATGTAGATGTCGGCCGGCAACGCAGCCAGTACCGCGTCACGCATCTGCGCGGCAGAGCGCACATCGATGCGCTGCACGCCGGGCGGCGTCGGCAGCTGCACCGGGCCGCTGACCAGTACCACCTGGGCACCCAGCCCGGCGGCAGCGGCGGCCAGGGCGTATCCCATCTTGCCGCTGCTGCGGTTGCCCACGTAACGCACCGGGTCGATGTCCTCATAGGTCGGGCCGGCGCTGATCAACAGCCGCAGGCCCTGCAGGGCGCGCGTCTCCGGCGCCGCAGCAGCGGCAGCAGCAGTGCCGTTGGCGGCCAGGGCGGCGACGATGTCGGCCGGCTCGGCCAGACGACCGGGGCCGGACTCGCCTTCGGCCAGCGGCCCATCGACCGGACCGATCACCTGTGCGCCACGCTGGCGCAGCAGGGCGATATTGGCCTGGGTGGCCGGATGCAGCCACATCCGATGGTTCATCGCCGGGCACACAGTCAGCGGTGCGGTGCTGGCCAGGCACAAGGTGCTGACCAGATCGTCGGCGTGGCCCTGGGCCAGGCGGGCCAGCAGGTCGGCGGTACCCGGCGCGATCACGATGCGATCGGCCCAGCGTGCCAGTTCAATGTGGCCCATGGCCTGTTCGGCGGCGCTGTCCCACAACGTGGTGCGGGTCGGCTGTCCGGAAAGGGCCTGGAAGCTGAGTGGGGTGACGAACTGCTGGGCGCCGGCCGTCATCGCCACCTGCACCAGCGCACCGGCATCACGCAGGCGTCGAACCAGCTCCAGGGCCTTGTAGGCCGCAATCCCGCCACCGACACACAAGAGCAGTTTCTGGCCTTCCAGCGCGCGGATCCGCGTCGGGGAAGCGTTGGGAGAATCAGCCACCTGGAATTCCTGTGCAAACGAGGGCGTTAGCTTACCCGAAGGCCAGCAACCTCCCGGTGCACGCAGCACATAGCCGGCGGCTATCAGCACATGGGCAAGGGCCCAGGGCGTTTTCCGGATTTGCTGCGCGCCGATTCGGAACTTTCCTATACCTCTGCGCGTCCCCGCTTTGCAGAATCGTCGCTGGCCACCCAGGTGTGCCGTTCGATTTTCGAGGAGTTCCCCGTGCAACCGCGCATCATCATTGCCGACGACCATCCGGTCGTCCTGCACGGCATCCGAATCGTGCTTGAGCGTCACCAGATGGACGTGGCCGGTACCGCAGCAGACGGTGCCGGACTGCTGCAGCTGCTGGTGCGGCAGCCCTGCCATGCCGTACTCACCGACCTGTCCATGCCCGGCCCCGGCCCGGATGGGCCCGAACTGCTGGCCGAGCTGCGCCAACACCATCCCGACCTGCCCGTGGTCGTGCTGACCGGGGCCAGGCACCCGGGGTTGCTCGATGGCCTGCTGCGCGATGGCGTACACGGCCTGGTCGACAAGGGCGCCGACTTCGCCGAACTACCCCAGGCTCTGCATGCCGCCATGGCCGGGCAGGTATTCGTTTCCGACCAGCTGCGGCGCCACCTGCAGGCCCGCGACCTGCTGTTTCCCCACCCACCGGCCGCATTGTCGGCGCGCGAACTTGAAGTGCTGCAGCTGTTGACCGACGGCCTGAACATCAATGCCATCGCCGACCGCAGTGGACGCAGTCCGAAGACGATCAGCCGGCAGAAGGCCGAAGCCATGCGCAAGCTGGGCCTGCGGACCAACCAGGAACTCTACGACTACCTGCAGACCCGGCGCGGCTGAGGGCTTGACCGACCCGCAGGTGCGGTAAGGGCTTATGGGCCCGATCAACGATGAGCGCCATGATGGGCGCCATGCCCATCCATGAATGGCCCGAAGAAGAGCGCCCCCGCGAGAAGCTGCTGGCCAGGGGTCCCACCTCACTGTCCGACGCCGAACTGCTGGCCCTGTTCCTGGGTTCCGGCATTGGCGGCCGGGATGCAGTACAGACCGCGCGCGACCTGCTGCTCGCCCACGGTCCACTGCGGGTGCTGCTGGACCGTCCTGCGCGCGAACTATCGAAACTCCCTGGGTTGGGGCCGGCTCGCAGCTGCACGCTGGCCGCAGGGCTGGAACTGGCCCACCGCTACCTGGCCGCTGAACTGCAGCAGGGCGAAGCGGTGGGCAACAACCCTGCCGCCGTCGGCCGTTACCTGCAGCACCGTCTGCGTGGGCAGGCACGGGAACTGTTCGTGGTCCTGTTCCTGGACAACCGCCACCGTCTGATCGCCTGCGAGGAACTGTTCGCCGGCACCATCAACGCGGCCCCCGTCTATCCCCGCGAAGTAGTGCGCAGAGCCTTGCTGCACAACGCCGCCGCAGTCATCCTCAGCCATAACCATCCCTCCGGCGACCCGGAACCCTCGGCCGCCGACGCGCAGATCACCGAGGAGCTGCAACGGGCGCTGGCACTGGTCGACATCCGCCTGCTGGACCACTTCGTGGTCGGCGAGGGGCGTCCGGTTTCGTTTGCTGAACGGGGCCTTCTGCCGCCGCTTCAGACGCGCCTGGTCGGATGAGCCCCCAGCAGCAGGCCGCGACACGTGCCCTGGCAGGCAGGTCCCGGTCAGCGTTGAGGCCGGCATCTGCGCTAAAATGGGCGATTCCGCCGCTCATTCTCACAGCAGGCCTCGTGAAAAATCTCCTCCGCGCCCTGATCAGCCAAGGCATCGAAGCCTTGCGCGCCAATGGCACCCTGCCCGTCGACTCCCTGCCGCCGGACTTCGTGGTCGAGCGCCCGAAGACCCGCGACCATGGCGACTTCGCCACCAACGCCGCGATGCTGCTGGCCAAGGCCGCGCGCAGCAATCCGCGCGCACTGGCACAGGCGCTGGTCGATGCACTGCCGCGCAGCGAAGACGTCAGCAAGATCGAGATCGCCGGTCCCGGCTTCATCAATTTCCACCTGGCGCCGGCCGCGTACCAGCGCGAAGCCGTCACTGTCATCAAGGAAGGCGCCGATTACGGCCGCAACCTGTCCGGCAATGGCCGCACGGTAGGCGTGGAGTATGTGTCGGCCAACCCGACCGGTCCGCTGCATGTCGGCCACGGCCGCGCCGCGGCCATCGGCGACTGCGTGGCACGCGTGCTCGATGCCAACGGCTGGAATGCCAAGCGCGAGTTCTACTACAACGATGCCGGCGTGCAGATCGAGAATCTGGCGCTGTCGACCCAGGCCCGCGTGAAGGGCATTGCCCCGGACCAGGAAGGCTGGCCGGAAGGCGGCTACCGTGGCGACTACATCGCCGACGTGGCCCGTGCCTACATGTCCGGCGCCAGCGTCGACCTGGAAGGCACCCTGGTGGTCGGCGCCAAGGACCCGGACGACCTGCAGGCGATCCGCCGCTTCGCCGTGGCCTACCTGCGCAACGAGCAGAACCTGGACCTGGCCGCGTTCGGCGTTGATTTCGACATCTACTTCCTGGAAAGTTCGCTGTACGCCGATGGCAAGGTCGCCGAGGCGGTGGCCAAGCTGCAGGCGTCGGGTCATACCTATGAGGAAGGCGGCGCGCTGTGGCTGCGCAGCACCGACTTCGGTGACGACAAGGACCGCGTGATGCGCAAGTCCGACGGCACCTTCACCTACTTCGTGCCTGACGTGGCCTACCACCTGTCCAAGTGGCAGCGCGGCTACGAGCGTGCGATCACCGAGCTGGGCGCGGACCACCACGGTTCGCTGGCGCGCGTGCGTGCCGGCCTGCAGGCCATGGAAGTGGGCATCCCGCAGGGCTGGCCGGAATACGTGCTGCACCAGATGGTCACCGTCATGCGCGGCGGCGAGGAAGTGAAACTGTCCAAGCGTGCCGGCAGCTACTTCACCCTGCGCGACCTCATCGAAGAAGCCGGCCGCGACGCCACCCGCTGGTTCCTGATCGCGCGCAAGCCCGATTCGCAGCTGACCTTCGACATCGATCTGGCCCGTCAGCAGAGCAACGACAACCCGGTGTTCTACGTGCAGTACGCGCATGCCCGCGTCTGCAGCCTGCTGCGCCAGGCGCAGGAGAAGGGTCTGGTCTACGAACAGGTGACCGGCCTGTCCAATCTGGGCCGCCTGGCCGATGACGCATCGCTGGCCCTGATGAACGAGATCTCGCGTTATCCGGAAGTGGTGGAGACGGCCGGCGTGGCGCTGGAACCGCACTTGATCGCGCAGTACCTGCGCGAATTGGCGCACGCCTTCCACACGTGGTATCACGGGACGCCGGTGCTGGTGGACGACGCGACCGATCGCAATGCCAAGTTGACCCTGGCCTGCGCGGCGCGCCAGGTACTGGCCAACGGCCTCGACCTCCTGGGCGTTTCCGCCCCGGAAAAAATGTAAGCCTCAGGAGACGCAGTAGACATGGCAGCACGACGCGGCAAGACACAGGCTCGGCGCAACAGCAGCCAAGGCACGCCCGGATGGGTGTGGCTGGTTGCCGGCGTGGCGATCGCCGCCGTGGTGTTCCTGGCGGCGCCGAACCTGTTCAAGGGCGAGGGCGATGGCTTCCTGCGCGCCGGTCCGCAGCCGAACCCGAACGCGCAGCCGGCGCCGGTGGCCGATGGCGAAAGCGATGTCGGCACCCAGCCGGCCGCACAGCCGGCCACGCCGAAGCCGGCTGAGCCGGAAAAGCCGGCGGCCACCCAGTACGACTTCTACACCCTGCTGCCTGGCAAGGAAGTGGAGATGTCCGACGCCGAACTGGCCGCCAGCGCGCGCGCCGAGGAACAGCGCCGGAGCAAGGCCGAAGCGCAGCGCGCGCAGGCCGCACTGGAAGGCAGGCCCGTGCCGGCGGCGGTTGCGGCCGCAGCCCCTGCGGCGACGGCGAGCGTTGCCAGCACCGCGCCGGTGACCGCTACCAGCCGTCCGCTGCCGACGCCGGTGAGTGAACGCCCGACGACCGCCGCGCCAGCGGCCACCACCGCGCCGGCCAGCACCAGCACCGTTGCCGCCGCTCCTGCGGTACGCAGCGAAACCGCGCCGGCCGCCGCCAGCACTGCAGCAGCCCCGGCACCGGCCGACAACGCCCGCTACATCCTGCAGGCCGGTGCGTTCGGCGCGTCCGGCGATGCCGAAGCGACCAAGGCCAAGCTGGCGATGATGGGCCTGGCCGCACGCGTGGAGTCGGCGCAGATCAACGGCAAGACCGTGTACCGCGTACGCATGGGGCCCTATGGCACCGCCGGTGAGCTTTCCGAAGCCAAGCAGAAGCTGGATGGCACCGGCCTGCAGGCGATGGCGATCAAGGCACAGTAAGCGTGCGGGCATAATGAAAAAAGCCGGGCATTGCCCGGCTTTTTTTTTGCCCGTGCAGCGCCGGGTTCGACGCTGCAGACAGCGGATCAGCTCTCGCGGGCAACCTGGAAACCGGCGAACGACTGGCTGACCGGCATCAGTTCCAGGCGATTGATGTTCAGGTGCGGGGGCAGGCTCGCCACCCAGAAGATCTGCTCGGCGATGTCTTCGGCGGTCATCGGGTTGGCGCCGGTGTACAGCTTGTCCGACGCAACCTGGTCGCCGTGGGTGCGGACCACGGTGAACTCGGTTTCGGCCATGCCCGGCTCGATGGTGGTCACGCGTACACCGGTGCCGTGCAGGTCCGAACGCAGGCCCAGCGAGAACTGGCTGACGAACGCCTTGGTGCCGCCATAGGCGTTGCCGCCCGGATACGGATAGACACCGGCCACCGACGAAATGTTGATGATGGCGCCCTTGCGCTCCACCAGCTGCGGCAACAGGCGATGGGTCAGGGTGACCAGCGCGGTGATGTTGGTGTCGATCATCGTCGTCCAGTCCTTCAGGCTGGCGCTCTGCGCCGGCGCGGTGCCTTGGGCGAGACCGGCATTGTTGACCAGCAGATCGATGTCAGCGAAGGCCGGCGGCAGCGCCAGCAGTGCCGCTTCCATCGCGACCGGATCACGCACGTCGAACACGGCCGCGTGCACCACCTCCTTGCCGTAGCGCTCGACCAGCGGCTGCAGGCGTTCGCTGCGACGGCCGGTGGCGATCACTTTCCAGCCCGCTTGGGCGAAGCGGTGTACGGCAGCGGCGCCGAAGCCGGAAGTGGCGCCGGTAATCAGGACGGTTCGGGTCATCAGACAACTCCGTGGGAAACCAGACCGCCATTCTGGCACCGTCGGCCCACGGCTGCGTTGCCTGATCGGCCCGCTGCGGTGCGCGCGGTCAGCGCAGGCGGAACACGCGTGCCTTCGGCAGATCTTCGTCGACCTGCAGGAACCAGCGCCCGGCGATACCCGGAATCACCTCGATCTGCGGTGCCTGCAGGGTCTTGCGCAGCTTCATCTGGCCCTTCATCACCTGCCACTGCTGACCGTTGTCGAGGGTGAACACCGTGCCCGGCTGCCAACCCGCGACGTCGCCGACCACGCGGGCGCTGACCGGCCCCTCTTCCAGGCCCAGGTGCATCGCCGCCGGGGCGGGAACGTTGGCCGGCAACGGCGCGCCGGTGTTGGCCGCAACCGCCGCCCGCGTGGGTACGGGCGTGGATGCCTCGGCCTCGCGCAGCACACGGTTCAGGGTCTGCAGCTGGGTCGCGTCCAGGCCCACTTCGGCCAGCTGGGCCGCGCTGAGACGCTGCTCCACGGGCACGAAACGGTCCTGGGCGGTGGCGGCGAAGCTGCTGGCGGCCAGCAGAACGGAAAGGAGGTACCGGCGCATCGGAGAGGGTCTCTGCAGAACAGCGCTCACGATGCTGCAATCCGGTGACAGTCCGGTTACAGCCGCAGGGCCGGTACAATGGGCCATGATCAATAACGATGTACTGCGCAGCGTGCGCTACTCCCTGGACCTCGGCGACCACCACGTGGTGACCCTGTGCCAGATGGCCGATCCGGCGTTCGAAGTGGATGTCGACCAGGCCAAGGCTTGGCTGCTGCGTGAAGACGAGCAGGGTTTCCAGCCGATGAGCGACAGTGCGCTGGCGCACTTCCTCGATGGCCTGATCCTGCACCTGCGCGGTCACGATGAGGGCCAGGCGCCGCGCGCGGTGGAAACCCGCATCGACAACAACCTGGTGTTGAAGAAGCTGCGCGTGGCCTTCCAGCTGCGCGATGTCGACATGATGGAGATCTTCACCAGCATCGGCTTCAATGTCTCCAAATCCGAACTCGGCGCGCTGTTCCGCCAGCCCGGCCACAAGAACTACCGGCGCTGCCTGGACCAGATGCTGCGCAACTTCCTCAAGGGCCTGAGCCTGCGCCTGCGCGGCTGAGCACGGCGTCGACGAAGGCGCGTGCGGCCGGCGTCGGCAGCCGCTGCCAGACCAGATGTACGCGCCGGGTCGGGGTCGGTTGCAGCGGCACCTGCACCACCCCTTCGAAACCGTCGGCGATCCGCACCGGCACGATGCCCACCGCCAGGCCGTGGCGGACGAAACGCTCGACCAGTTCCATCAGGTTGACCTCGAAACGCACCTGATGCGGCAGGCCCGCTGCGGCGAACGCATCATCGGTCTGCCGGCGCGCGCCGGTCCCCCGCGGGAAATCGACCAGTGCCTCATCCTGCAGCGCCGCCAACGGCAACCGCTGGCGCGTGGCCAGCCGATGCTGCGGCGCCAGCACGGCCACCAGATCCTCTTCCTGCAGCATCTGGTGGCAGACGCCCTCCAGATGGGCCGACGGCGCCAGCCCCACCAGCGCCACGTCCAGTGCGCGCGACTGCACCTGCTGCAGCAGGGTCTCGCTCTTGTCCACCCGCAACTGGAACTCCACCTGCGGGTGCTGCTGCTGGAAGGCAGCCAGCATGGCCACCACGTCGACGCCGGTCAGCGACGAGATCTGCCCGATCGCCAGCAGCCCGCGCACCTCACCACTGACGGCAGCGACATCGGCACGCAGGTGGCGCAGGCTGGCCAGCACCTGCCGGGCGTGCACCAGCAACGCCTCTCCCGCCGCGGTGGCGCGCACCTGGCGCGGCAGCCGCTCGAACAACATCGTGCCCAGCTCCTGCTCCAGATGGGCAATCTGATGGCTCAGGGCGGACTGCACGACGTGGCAGCGCGCGGCCGCTCGGGTGAAGTTGCCCTCTTCGGCCAGGGCCACGGCGAACTCGAGCTGCTTGAGGTTCACACCCGTATCTCAATTCCAGATGACAGCGATGATGATGATTCATTTCCATCATGAGAGCAGCAGGCGGACACTGTGCTGCCCTGCTTCACGGAACATCGCGTGTCCCCTTCCCTTCCTCCCCTCCGGCGCTGGCAGATCCTGTTGATGTCGGTCGCCACCGGTATCGCGGTGGCCAGCAATTACTACGCGCAGCCGTTGCTGCATACCATCGCCGATGCCTTCGGCGTGCCTTTCGGCCAGGTCGGCATGGTGGTGACCGCTGCGCAGTTGAGCTACGCCGCTGGCCTGATCCTGCTGGTGCCGTTGGGTGACCTGTTCGAGCGCCGCCGGCTGATCGTGGTGATGACGTTGTTGTCGGCCAGCGGGCTGGTGATCAGCGCGTGCGCGCCGTCGTTGCCATGGCTGCTGGCCGGTACCGCGATCACCGGGTTGTTCTCGGTGGTGGCGCAGGTGCTGGTGCCGTTCGCCGCCACCCTGGCCGCACCGGAGCATCGCGGCCGCGTGGTCGGCACGCTGATGAGCGGGCTGCTGCTGGGCATCCTGCTGGCACGCACCGTGGCCGGGCTGCTGTCGAGCCTGGGCGACTGGCGCCTGGTCTATGCGATCGCTGCAGGTACGCTGGTGCTGACCGCGCTGGCCCTGCAGCGCGGCCTGCCGCGTTTCCACCACAGCGCCGGGCTGAGCTACTTCGCGCTGCTGCGCTCGATCGGCACGCTGTTCGTGCAGGAACCGGTGCTGCGCCAGCGCACCCTGCTCGGCGCGTGCAGCTTTGCGATGTTCGCGATCTTCTGGACGCCACTGGCCTTCCTGCTGGCGCAGCCGCCGTATGCCTACAGCGACGCCACCATCGGCCTGTTCGGGCTGGTCGGTGCCGCCGGTACGCTGGCTGCCGGCCTTGCCGGGCGCATGTCCGATCGTGGCCAGACCGGCCGGGCCACGGCCATTGCGCTGGTGCTGTTGCTGCTGTCCTGGCTGCCTCTGGGGCTCTCGGCGCATTCGCTGCTGGCGCTGCTGGTCGGCGTGGTGGTGCTGGACCTGGCCGCGCAGCTGCTGCACGTCAGCAACCAGAACCTGATCTACGCACTGCAGCCGGAGGCACGCAACCGCCTCAATGCCGGTTACATGACCGGCTATTTCATCGGGGGTTCGCTGGGCTCGCTGCTGTCGGCGCAGGTCTACCCGCGTTTCGGCTGGACCGGCGTGTGCGTGGCCGGTACCGCGGTGGCGGTACTGGCCCTGCTGGTGTGGCTGCCCAGTGCCTGGCGCGCCCGCCAGGCCGCGTCGGCCGACTAGAAGCTGCCCTGCAGCGCCAGTTCCCAGCGTCCACCGGCATTGCCCGGGAACAGACGCTTGGCGGCGCTGTCGGTGTCATGCACGGTGGCGCGCAGTTCCCAGGCCGGCGTCAACATGGCAATGGCACTGAGCTGGCCATGCAGGTAGTCCGGCCCCTGCGCGGTGGCCAGCCAGTACTGCCCCACCGCCGCTTCCAACCGCACGCGCTCGTTCAACGGCACCCGCACGCCCAGCTGTGCGTAGGTGCCGCGACGGCCGCCGGCCAGGGCATCGTTGGAGTGGGCAACCTGCAGCCAGGCGCGTTGCTTCCAGGTGGTGGTGACATTGAGTTCGGTCCAGTCCAGTGCGCGGCCAGTGCCCGGATAGACATACCGGGTGAGGTTCGCATCCAGGCTCCAGTCCGGCGACAGCGCGCCGGACCAGCCGGCGACGAGATCGAACTCGCTGCGTGCCCCGCTGTCCGGCGTGAACGAGACATTCGAGCCCCATGCGCTGGCATACCAGCCCGAACCCACCGTGACCTTTGCCCCCACCTGCGCGGCCGGATCGCCCTCGCTCTGCGAACTGCCGCGCCAGACATAGTCGCTGGTCAATGCCGCCGTGCCACTCACCTGCACCTGCGCCTGCACGCTGCCGGCGCACAGCAGCTCCGCCAGTGCTGCCGCGCTGGCCACGATCATCCCCTTGCTCTTCACTGCACTCACTTCCTCGTCGAAGGCGGTCTGTCCGCCGGGACGGCAGTGTCGATGGCAGGGCCGTAACGGTTCGATGGCGATGCTGCCGTGCCAGCGCAAATTCAGCGTAAATCCGCGCTGCGGTGGGCGCGGTATCATGCGGGCCTGTTTCCAGGAACCAACCACGTGGACGCCATCCTGACCCCGGTATCGATCGGCGAGCTGATCGACAAGATCACCATTCTCGAGATCAAGGCCGAGCGCATCGACGATGCGACCAAGCTGGCCAACGTGCGCACCGAGCTTGACGGCCTGCTGCCGCTGCTGCAGCAGCAGCTTGACGCGCAGCCGGCACTGGCCGCGCTGAAGACGCAGTTGAAGGCCATCAACGAGCGCATGTGGGAGATCCAGGACCAGCTGCGCGACAAGGAAGCGGCGCAGGTATTCGACGAGGCGTTCATCCAGCTGGCGCGCGGCGTGTACGGCACCAACGGCGAACGCGTACAGGTGAAGAACGAGATCAACCAGGTTGCCGGTTCGGCGCTGGTCGAGGAAAAGCAGTACCAGGGCGAGTAAGCGCGCCCGTCAGCCACACTCCAGCAGGTGGCGGATGCGGAACAGTTCGAGATCGCTGCGGATGCCGAGCTTCTGGTAGGCCGCTTTCTTCTGCGTGCTGATGGTGCTGGCCGAGCGCTGGAAGCGCCGGGCTACTTCGCCGGTGCTGCACCCCTGCAGCACCAGCCGCAGCACTTCGCGTTCACGCCGGCTCAGTGGCGTCAGGCTGGGCGCCGACATGCGCCGCGCACGTGATCGATTCAGCTGCGTGCGCAGCTCCGGGGGCACGAACCGCCCACCGCGGGCCACCACGTCCACCGCGCGCAGCAGCATTTCCGGCGTGGTCGCCTTGGACAGGTAGCCGCGTGCGCCGGCCTGCATCGTCGTGGCCACGGTGCTGGCATTGCAGTGCGCCGACAGCACCAGTATCGGCAGGCTGGGCCAGCGCCGGGACAATCCGCGCAGCAGCTGCAACCCGTCGCCAAGATCCCCCAGCGGCAGCGCATCGATCACCAGCAGGTCAACGCAGCCGGGTTCGCGTTGCAGCAGTTCCACCAGGTCATCTTCGTTGGCGTAGCTGCCGCGCACGTGCACGCCGCTGTGCTGGTGCAGCAGCACTTCCACCCCCAGCCGCAGCACCGGATGCGGATCCAGCAGCGCCAGACGGCGCGGCCGGTCGGGGAGCAGCGGTGGGAGTACGGGCGGCATCGCGGTGTATCCGGCAGCACGGGATATCCACCGTAGGCCGCCACTGGCGGTGGCGGAATCCAATTCATTGCAATGCAACATGACGCCGCGCATCGCAGTCAGACTCCGTTCTGATTCCCCACAACGCAACAGGCCCGGCAATGCCGGGCCTGTTTCAGCACGAACAGCGCGCGGGCGCCGTAGATGCAATTACCAGCTGAAGCGCGGGCCGACGGTGTATTCCTTGTCGCCGTGGCGGTTCATCTTCAGCTCGCCGTTCAGGCCCCAGTTCTGGTTCAGCTTGACCTGACCACCCAGGCGGCCGTACCACTGGCTGTCGATGTCCACGCCGTGCTTCTTCGAATAGTCTTCGTAACCGACCAGGCCGTAGACCTCAGCGTGGGCACCGAACGCGGTACGGATACCGGCTTCAGCGCTGTAGCCGTTGAAATCCAGGCCGTGCTTCTGGTCGAACTTCTGGTAGGCGACGCGGGCAACGAAGTCGGTCGACGGAGCGATTTCGACGTTGTAGCCAGCACCGACCTTCCACTGGTCAACCTTGATGTTGGTGTGGTCGACTTCCTGGCGGCTGTACTCGCCGAAAGCGTGGAAGTTCGGCAGGAAGCCGTAGGAACCCTTCACGCCCCAGCCATCAGCCTTGATGCCGTCAACGTCGGTCTTGGCGTAATCAGCCTCGGCGTAGTTGTAGGACAGGTTCTCGGCGGCCGAAGCGGTGAACGGCAGGGCAGCGGCCAGAGCCAGAGCAATCAGCGAATTCTTCATGGGGGTACACCTTTACTTTCTTATGGTGTGCAGCAGCGCCAGGGCGCCATCGCATCGGGAATGTAAATTCTCCGTTATTCGCCACAACGCTCCCTGAAAACAGCGGTCTTCGCATTGCTGAATTTTCTGCATTGATTCAGCAAGGCTCAGGCATACGCGCGCGGTACGCGCACGCGCTTCGATTCAATGGTCAATGGTGCGGCAATCGATGTCGATTTGCCGCGCCCTGAAGCGTCGACTCAATGAAGGCCGTGCACCTGGTACGGTCCATTCCGGAGGCAAGCGATGAGCTACATCGATGGTTTCGTCCTGGCGGTGCCGACCGCCAACAAGGAGAAGTTCCTCGCCCACGCGCGCAGCGGCGACGTGGTGTTCCTCGAACACGGCGCGCTGCGCGTGGTCGAGTGCTGGGGCGATGACGTGCCGCACGGCAAGACAACCGATTTCTTCGGCGCGGTGAAAGCCACGGCGGAGGAGACCGTGGTGTTTTCCTGGATCGAGTGGCCGGACAAGGCCACCCGCGATGCAGGCATGCAGAAAATGATGGAAGACCCGCGGTTGGACCCGTCGAAGAATCCCATGCCGTTCGACGGTGCACGGATGATCTACGGCGGATTCGAGCCGATCTTCGAACTCAAGCGCTGACCCGGGCGGGCGTCCTCAGCGGGCGCCCGCTTCATCCTCACCGGCGGCGTGGCCGGCACCCAGCGCAGCACCGGCACCAACACCCAGTCCGCCCATTCCGGCACCCATGCCGCCGCCACCGCCCCCACTTCCACCGGTGCGACCGCCCTTGGCTTCGTCCTCGTTGCGGCCCTTGCCACTTCCGCCACCGCTGCCCGCAGGGCGGGTAGGCCCTTGGCGCGGGAGCTCCAGGTCGGCCGGTACCGGCGCAAGGTCCAGCGCCTCGCGGACGAAGTCGCGCAGCGAGATCACCAGTTCGTGTGTGTGCACCGCACGCCCCTGTGCCAGTTCACTGGCAGCGCGCGCGGCCAGCCGTACCTGCTCGTCGGTGCCCAGCAGCAGGATGTCCGACAAGGCCGCTTCGACCGCATCGCGGATGCGCCGGGCCCGATCCGAGCCCGGCTCGACGATGCCTTCTTCGTGGGCCCGCTGGCGCAGGTCGCGCAGGTGGGTTGGATCGACCCCCAGCTCACCGGTGAAGGAGCCGCCCAGCGTCTTGTAGGCCGCCATCAAGGTACGCAGCCGCTCATTGATCTGCCGGTTCTCTCGTTCGCGGCGCTGCTGCAGGGTCTGCATCACCAGCAGGCGGATGCCCACGCCGAGCAGGGTGATCAGGACCAACCCGGCCAGAGTGGACAGCACGCCCTGCCAGGAACTGAAATCGATGCCGCGCATGGTCAGGGCTCCTGCGGAAGACCTTCATCTTGCCCCAGGCTGCTGCCGCAGATCCACGCCAGGCAATGATCAGTCCCCCCGAAAACGCAGAAGGCCCTCCCGCCCGATGAGCGGAAGGGCCTTCGAACCACGCGCGATTACTTGCGCTTGGCAGCCTTGCGCACGGCCTTCTTGGCCGGAGCCTTCTTGGCCACGGCCTTCTTCAGCGGTGCAGCCTTCTTGGCGACCTTCTTGCGGGTAGCGGCGACCTTCTTGCCGGCAACCTTCTTGGCAGCAGCGGTCTTCTTGCCGACAACCTTCTTGGCAGCGACGGTCTTCTTGCCGACGACCTTCTTGGCAGTGGCGGTCTTCTTGCCGACGACCTTCCTGGCAGCGACGGTCTTCTTGGCCGCAGCCTTCCTGGCGGTAGCGACCTTCTTGCCGACGACCTTCTTGGCAGCGACGGTCTTCTTGGCCGCAGCCTTCTTGGCGGTAGCGACCTTCTTGCCGACGACCTTCTTGGCGGCCACGGTCTTCTTGGCCACAGCCTTCCTGGCGGTAGCGACCTTCTTGCCGACAACCTTCTTGGCAGCAGCGGTCTTCTTGGCCACAGCCTTCTTGGCGGTCGCAACCTTCTTGGTGGCGGCCTTCTTCACGGTAGCGACCTTCTTGCCGGCAGCCTTGGTGGTCTTCTTGGCAGCAGCAGCCTTCTTGGTCACGGTCTTGCCGGCAGCCGCCTTCTTCTTGGCCACTTCCTTCTTCAGAGCAGCCGCTTCGGCCTTGGCGTTCTTCTTGGCCGCTTCCAGCTTCTTCTTGGCGTTGGCAACGGTCTTGCCGACCGACTTGGCGGCCTTCTCGGCCTTCTTGGCAACGGTCTTCTCGACCTTGGCCACGACCTTCTTGGCCTTGGCGACGCGGGTGGTGGCAGCCTTGCTGGCGCGCTTGACGGTCTTCTTGACCGACTTCACTGCGTCTTCGGCGGCGTGGGCGATGGTCTCGCCGACGTTGGTGGCGGTTTCTTTCACGTTCTCGACGGCGTCGGTCACGACCGACACACCATTACCGTTGCTCATGTTGCCCTCCTGGGGGCCTGGATTGTCAAAACGGGGCGATGCTATACCGACAATGGCGATCGTGGAACGGGCACGCCCGGTCAATCGCATCCGGTGCGACGCAGCTGATGTAGGCGATGGTGGCAGCTGACGCGCCCCGCAGTCAGGAAACCCCTTTTTTTAAGCAGTGCGCTGCGCAGCCTGCCTGCTGCTGGCGTGCCGATGCAGGCACGAGCAGCAGCCACACATCCGCGCAGCACTGAGCGTCATCGCAAGGTCGGGATGCGCGGAACTGCGCAAGTGTCGCGGTGTATCAGGGCGCTGCCGGCGTGCCTTGCGGCGCTCGCTCGCGGCTGTCGCGAACAGCGTTGTGGTGCGCGCGTCAGCTTTCCGGCGCCTGCGGCGAGGGTCGGATTTTCATGGGGCATTTATCCAGATCGCGACACACTCATTCAGCTTGTTCTACCGTATGCGTCAACGGCCCACACACCCCAGCCTGCGAACCGACTCCCATGCGACCGCTTCCCACCCTGCTTACGCTCGCAATCGCCGCTGCCTTCGGCGGCTTCGTTGCCACCGGCCTCAATGCGCACCTGGACAACCGTGCCGATGCCGCTCCGCTGCCGGCGGTACTGCCCACCTCCGCAGCGCTGCCGGCCGCGGTTGCCGGGCAGGCGGTGCCTTCGCTTGCACCGATGCTGGAAAAAGCGATGCCGGCGGTGGTCAGCGTCAACACCAAGCAGGTGGTGCGGGTACGCAACCCGTTCTTCAACGACCCGTTCTTCCGCCGCCTGTTCCCGGACATCCCGCAGGAGCGGATCAACGAGTCACTCGGTTCGGGCGTCATCATCGATGCCACCGAAGGCCTGGTGCTGACCAACCACCACGTCATCGACAACGCTGATGACGTGCAGGTGACACTGGCCGATGGGCGCACGGTGAAGGCCGAGTTCCTCGGCTCGGACCGCGACACCGACATCGCGCTGATCCGCATTCCGGCGCAGAACCTGACCGACATCAAGCTGGGCAACAGCGACCAGCTGCGGGTGGGCGACTTCGTGGTCGCCATCGGCAATCCGTTCGGTTTCAGCCAGACGGTCACCTCGGGCATCGTCTCGGCGGTGGGCCGCAGTGGCATCCGCGGGCTGGGCTACCAGAACTTCATCCAGACCGATGCATCGATCAACCCGGGTAATTCCGGAGGCGCGCTGGTCAACCTGCAGGGCCAGCTGGTGGGCATCAACACCGCCAGCTTCAACCCGCAGGGCAGCATGGCCGGCAACATCGGCCTGGGCCTGGCGATTCCATCGAACCTGGCCCGCAGTGTGGTCGACCAGCTGGTCAAGCATGGTGTGGTGGTGCGCGGCACACTGGGCATCGAAAGCCAGAACCTGAGCGCGCAGATCGCGCAGGGCCTGGGCCTGGGCGAAACCCGTGGCGCCCTGGTGACCCGCGTGCTGGCCGGTTCGGCCGGTGCCGCCGCAGGGCTGAAGCCGGGCGACGTGGTGGTCTCGGCCAACGGCCAGCGTGTGGACAGTGCCGAAGCACTGCACAACGTGGAAGGCCTGGCGGCGGTGGGCAGCGTGCTGACCCTGGACGTTCGCCGCGAAGGCAAGCCGCTGCAGATCAAGGCAACATTGAAAGAACAGGCGCGCGTGGTCAGCGGCGAGAGCCTGGACCCGCGCCTGACCGGTGCCAGCTTCGTCGACCTGCCCGAATCGCTGCGTCAGTCTGGCGTGGGCGGCGTGCTGGTCAGCGAGGTCAAGCGCGGCAGCCGCGCCGCGACCAATGGCCTGCAGCAGGGCGACATCATCACCGACGCCACGGTGGGCGAGTTCGCCGACCTGGCCAGCTGGCGCGCCAATTTCCAGCAGCGCCCGCCCACCCTGGTGCTGCGCGTGCTGCGCAACAATGGCCAGCAGCAGGGCCAGTTGGTGATGCGCTGATCGCCTGGCCGTAACGCCCCCTATACCCACGTGATGCTATTGCTGTACGTCCAGGTCGGCCAGGCGCCGATCGCCCGTTCCCCCATCGCAACAGGAGTGATTCGATGAGCCCCACCAATACCGAGAACCTGAAGGACCACCTGGGTGAAGCCGGTTCCCACCTGAAGCAGGCCGCCAGCGCTGCCGGCGGTGCGATCAAGGGCGCTACCGGCGCCGCGACCGACGAACTGCGCATCGGCAAGGCCAACGTCAAGGCTGAACTTTCCGACAGCGCGCTGTCGGGCTTGGCTGCTGCCGAGTTCGGTGGTGCCGCCGCCAAGGAACAGGTCGATGCGCTGATGGACAAGGGCAAGGACCTGATCGACAGCGCTGCTGAACTGATCCGCGAACGTCCGCTGGCCTCGTTCGGCGTGGCCTTCGCTACCGGCTGGATCATCGCCAAGCTGGCCCGCGGCAGCGACAAGTAAGCTGCGGCGTGAGCGAAGACACCACGCAACGTCCTGATCCGGCGGCCACGCCGCCGTTGGACGAAAGCATCCGCCAGGTCGGCGCAGCCGGCCGGGCGACTGCCGATTCGGCCAAGCACTCGCTGCGTTCCCTGCGCCGGCTGGCGTCGGCGGACTTCGCGCTGGCGCGCAGCGCGTTCGGCCGCGCACTGGCCTGGGCCGGCGTGGCGATCGTGTTCGGTGCGTCGGCCTGGCTGTTGCTGGCCGCCACCCTCATCGCCCTGCTGCAGAGCTTCGGCCTGAGCTGGCTGCAGGCCCTGCTGATCACCTCGCTGCTGAGCCTGGTCGTCACCGGCTATGCGATCTGGCGCGTTTCCTACTTCTTCCACCACACCGGCATGCACGCCACCCGGCGTCAGTTGTCCCGGTTGGGCCTGTTCGACGAGCCCACCGATGATGATCCCGATGCCGGCGTGCAGATTCCGGAGGGCAAGCCATGAAGTTCGGTGCACTGCAGCGGCGTGTGAAACGTTGCGAACAGGTGATGGCCGTGCGCCTCGGCGAGACCCAGGACCACTGGAACGTGCTCAGCCAGGTCTGGCGACAGGGCTGGTCGCCATTGCGCATCGTGGTGGTGGGTCTGGCCGGCGGGTTCATCGCCGGCAAGCTGGAGGTTCCGGGCAAGGTCAACGGAGCGCGTTGGCTGCAGATGGTCGGTTCGGTATCCAGCCTGTTCGCCAGCGCCCAGGCCGCGTTTGCTTCGGTGGTGGCGGCGCAGGCGGCGGAAACCGCAGACGATGCCGCCGGCCAGGTGGATGAAGCGGCCGCGCCGCCACCCGCCGCTGCGGCACGACCGGCAGCACGCCCGGTGGCCGAGCCGGAGCCGCATGAGCCCCGTCCGGCCGAAGCGGCGACCGAGTTGTCCGAACGTTGACGAACTTTACCCGCCGCGTTGATCGCGGCGGGCCGATAATGGCATCTCTTTCTGGTCGGTGCGTCGATGAGCGAGCCCCTGTTGTCCCCGTCGTCGCCTGCGCCGGACGAGTCCGCCCCCCTGCCGCCCCCCTCGCGCCCCCGTGGCCCGATGTCGCTGGTGATCCTGGCGACCCTGGCCGTGGCGTTCACCCTGTGGGCGGCGCAGGACATCATCCTGCCGGTCCTGCTGGCGATGTTCTTCGCCCTGGTCGGCAACCCCATCCTGCGCCTGCTGCAGAAGCTGTGGATTCCGCGCGCGCTCGGCGCCCTGCTGGTGCTGGGCGCCGGCCTGGGCGTGACCGGTGCGTTGGCTGTGCAGCTGATCGGCCCGGCGATGGACTGGGCACAGGAAGCACCGCAGCAGCTGCGCAAGGTTGCGCGCCAGGTGCAGGACCTGACCAAGCCGGTGCAGCAGGCCAACCAAGCCGCAGAGAATTTCGCGCGCGTGGCCGGCGGCGACGGCAACCGCAAGGTGCAGGTGATCCGCACCCAGCTGGACGACCCCTACCGAATGCTCACCCGTGCGCCGCGGCTGGCCGCCTCGGTGCTGGCCGTCGTGCTGCTGACGCTGTTCTTCATGATCTACGGCCAGAGCCTGCAGCGTGCAGCGATCGCCCTGTTCCCGAACCGGCAGCAGCAGCGTTTCACCAGTGACATCCTGCGCTCGATCGAGCATGAGGTGTCGCGCTACGTATTGACCATCAGCGTAATCAACACGGTGGTCGGCCTGCTGTTGGCCGGGGTGCTGATGCTGCTGGGCATCGGCCTGCAGGAGGCGCTGCTGTGGGGAACCGTGGCGGCGCTGCTGAATTTCGCGCCCTATGTCGGCCCGCTGCTCGGCGTCGCGTTGATGCTGCTGATGGGCTTTGTCGAGTTCCGCGACCCGCTGCAGGCACTGCTGCCTGCGGCTGCCTACCTGGCCCTGCATACCCTGGAAGGGCAGCTGGTGACGCCGATCGTGCTTGGCCGGCAGATGAAACTGTCACCGCTGGTGCTGATCCTGGCGCTGATGGTGTTCGGCTGGGCCTGGGGCATGATCGGCCTGCTGCTGGCGGTGCCGCTGCTGGTCTGCATCAAGCTGGTGCTGGCGCGGCTGGACGGCATGCACGGCTGGGCGCGGCTGCTGGAGTGAGGCGCGCTCCATCGACGGGCGGCAGCGCCTGCCCGCCGCGCGCATGAAAGCCCGCGCGGGCAGGCGTAGAATGGTGGGGTGAAATTCCCTGTCCTTGCCATCACCCTCGACCTCGACGATACGCTGTGGCCGTTCGCTCCGATCGGCGCCCGCATCGACCAGGTCCTGTTCGACTGGATGCGCGAACACAGCCCCGCCACCGCCGCGATGTATCCGGTGGCGGCCATGCGCGAACTGCGCGAGCGCTCGTTCCGCGACAACCCCCACCTGCATTTCGACCTGAGCGCGCTGCGCCGGCTGACGATCCAGGAGGCGCTGGAAAACAGTGGCGCCAGCCTGGATCTTCTGGAGCCGGCGTATGAAGTGTTCTACGCCGCGCGCAACCAGGTGGAGTGCTACCCCGATGCGCTCGACGCACTGGCGCGTATCGCCGCGCGGGTGCCGGTGGCCGCGTTGAGCAACGGCAACGCCGATCTGGAACGGATCGGCCTGGCCCATCACTTCAGCTTCCAGCTGGGCGCCCGCGAGCATGGCGCGGCCAAGCCCGAAGCGAGCATTTTCCACGCTGCCTGCGACCGCCTGGGCGTCGCCCCGGCGCAGGTGCTGCACGTGGGCGACCACGTCGAGATGGACGTGGCCGGCGCGATGGCTGCCGGCCTGCGCGGCTGCTGGATCAACCGCGAAGCGGCCACCTGGAACCATCCGCAGCTGCAGCCTGACCTGCAGTTCGACACCCTCACCGGCCTGGCCGATTGGCTCGATGCCAACCTCGACGCCGCCGACGCTGACGCATCCCGGAGTACCTGACGCATGAGCGAGATCACTGGCTTCACCGCCGACACCACCGCCGCACTGCCGCTGCACGTGCTGGACCGCAGCCAGTTCGAGGCGTGGAAGAACAGCCAATCTGCTGCCACCCAGGCGTGGTTGAAGTCGCAGGGTTTCACTGCGGGCGCGCATTCGGTTGCGCTGCTGCCCGGCGCCGATGGCCTGGCTGGCGCGGTGATCGGCGTCGGCGATCGTGCCGATGCCTACAGCTACGCCCATGCACCGCATGCCCTGCCGGAAGGCAGCGTGTGGCAGCTGGCCAGCGAACTGCCGGCCGCCGAGCAGGCGCTGCTGCAGCTGGGCTGGGGCCTGGGCAGCTACCGCTTCGACCGCTACCGCAAGCGCAACCGCGCGCCGGCCCAGCTGGTGGCTGCACCGACCGGCGAAGTGGCCGACCTGATCGCCGCCAGCCTGCGCGTGCGTGACTGGGTCAACACGCCGACCGAAGACATGGGCCCGCAGCAGCTGGAAGACGCCGCGCGTGCCCTGGCTGAAGCGCATGGCGCGCAGGTGGAAGCCATCACCGGCGACGAACTGCTGGCGCAGAACTTCCCGGCCATCCATGCGGTGGGCCGTGCCTCGCACCGTGCGCCGCGGCTGATCGTGCTGCGCTGGGGCAAGGAGACCGACCCGGCGCTTGTACTGGTCGGCAAGGGCGTGTGTTTCGATACCGGCGGCCTGGACATCAAGCCGGCCGATGGCATGCGCAACATGAAGAAGGACATGGGCGGTGCCGCCCACGCGCTGGCGCTGGCCGGGCTGGTGATGGCCCAGCAGCTGCCGGTGCACCTGACCCTGCTGGTACCGGCGGTGGAAAATGCGATCGGCCCGGATGCCTTCCGCCCGGGCGAAGTGATCGCCACCCGCAAGGGCCTGAGCGTGGAGATCGACAACACCGATGCCGAGGGCCGGGTGATCCTGTGCGACGCGCTGACGTTCGCCGGTGAGCAGAAGCCGGACCTTGTGTTGGATTTCGCCACACTGACCGGCGCGGCGCGCATCGCGCTGGGCCCGGACCTGCCGGCGCTGTTCAGCAACGATGACACGGTTGCCCAGCAGTGGCTGCAGGCTGGCGACGCCACCCGCGATCCGGTGTGGCGCATGCCGTTGTGGCGTCCGTACCTGCGTTACCTGAGCAGCGGCATCGCCGACCTGGCCAATGCCGGTTCGCGCATGGCCGGCTCGGTCACCGCCGCGCTGTACCTGGAACGCTTCCTGGAAGACGGACAGCGCTGGGCACATCTGGACGTGTATGCCTGGAACGATGGCGAGCGCCCCGGCCGCCCGGCCGGTGGCGAAGCGCTGGCCCTGCGTTCGGCGTGGACGATGCTGAAGGCACGTTACGGCTGATGGAGGCGCCGGGCATGGCCCGGCGCTACCCATGGCGGTGGGTGCCGACCTTGGTCGGCACTGCATCACCCTGCAAATCTGACGAAAAATTGAATTTCGGCACCGGCCGGGTTCTGCGAGGATGTCGTGGTCGCCCACCCACACATCCGTGAAGGCAGGACTCCGACCATGTCGCTCTTCCGCTATACCCGCGCCGGCCGGGAGCCGGGCGCGCCGCGCCGGCATTCACCCTTGCCCTGGATCGCGCTGATCGCACTGATCCTGGGCATTGTCGCCCTCGCCTTCGCCTGGCTGGCGGGCTGGATCGGCCGCGACCGGCTGACCGCACAGCGCTTCACCGACACCATCGAGGCCACCGGACCTGCGCATCCCGGCTTCCGCCGCGCGCACAGCAAAGGGGTGTGCGTGAGCGGCTGGTTCGAACCCAGCGCGCAGGCGCCCACGCTGTCCAGCGCACGGGTGTTCTCGCAGGCGAAGGTTCCGGTGCTGGGCCGGCTGTCGATCGGCGGCGGCGATCCGCACGGCGCCGATGGCAGCGCGCGCGTGCGCAGCATCGCCGTACAGCTGGTGGGCGATGACGGGCAGGAATGGCGGATGGCGATGAACAGCTTCCCGTTCTTCGCCGTGCCCACCGCCGAGGCGTTCTACGAGCAGACCCGCGCGCAGATTCCGGATCCGGCCACCGGCAAGCCCGACCCGCAGAAAATGGCGGCCGTGCTGGCCAGGTACCCCAGCGCACAGGCCTTCCAGCAGTGGGCCAAGAGCGCACCGTGGACCAGCAGCTGGGCCAACACCACCTTCAACAGCGTCAACAGTTTCTGGTTCACCAACGCGCAGGGACAGAAACGCGCGGTGCGCTGGCGCTGGCAGCCGCAGGCGCCGCTGGTGGAGATGGATGCAGAGGCACGCAAGCAGGCCAACGTCGATTTCCTCAGCCAGGAACTGCAGCAGCGCCTGGCCAGCGGCCCGGTGCGCTGGAACTTGGTGGTCAGCGTGGCCGCGCCGGGCGATGCCATCGATGATCCCTCGGTGCCGTGGCCGGAATCGCGCGAACAGGTGATGGCCGGCGTGCTCAGCCTCGACCGCATGCAGTCGCAGGAAGAAGGCGCCTGCGGCCAGCTCAACTTCGATCCGCTGATCGTGCCCAGCGGCGTGCGCGGCAGCGATGACCCGATCCTGGCTGCGCGCTCGGCGGTGTATTCGCAGTCGTTCAACCGCCGCGAGCGCGAGCGCGCCAGCGGTGCGGCGGCACAGACGAAGGGGGAAGCACGATGAGTACCGGCAACGGCCACTTCAACCTGCTCGCCCGGGTGCTGCACTGGTCCATGGCGCTGATGATCATCGCCATGCTGTTCATCGGCGTGACCATGGTCGCCTCGCTGCACCTGCGCCCCATGCTGATCGACCTGCACCGGCCGCTGGGTATCGCCATCCTGCTGCTGGCGGTGCTGCGCCTGTACAACCGCCTGCGCCATCGCCCACCGCCGCTGCCAGCGGATCTTCCCGCGTGGCAGGTGCTGGCGGCGAAGGCTTCGCACTGGATGCTGTACGCGTTGATGCTGGCGATGCCGCTGATCGGCTGGGCGATGCTGTCGGCCGGCGGCTACCCGATCGTGCTGGGCGGTGGCCTGCACCTGCCGCCGATCGTGCCGCACACGCCAGCGCTGTACGCCGCGCTGCGCAATGCGCACAGCCTGCTGGCCTACGTGTTGTTCGCCACGGTGCTGATGCACGTGGGTGCGGCGCTGTTCCACCTGTGGGTGCGCCGCGATGGCGTGTTCCAGGCGATGGCACGTGGGAAGGATTGAATGGGTTTTCCGGGGGTTCCCGGCTGCCCTTTTTCGCGACTGCGGAGGGGTGTCACTTTCTTTGCTCGTGCACCGCGCTGCAGGAGCAGCGCGGAACGGCGTAGCCGGCCCGTAGGGTGGCGCACATGGATGTGCGCCATCAAGAAAGTAACCAAAGAAACACGCCGCCGGCCGCGAGCCGGTGCTGCGCACCGGTACCCTGCGCTTCTCGGTGAATCAGGGGACGGCGCCGAACTCGCTGCGCTCAGACATCGGCGCCTCTTCGCCCCTGATTCCCCTGCGATGCTCGGCTCGCTATAAGGCGGACCCAACGTCAAAAGCCGCAGCTGCACCCAGTAGATCCACGCCATGCGTGGATACCTTTGCCGTTGATCTTGACCTTCCATTCCGCCTTGAGCGAGCCGAGCACCACAGGTCCGGCGAGGGCGAAGAGGCGCGGGTGTCTGAGCGCAGCGAGTTCCCGCGCCGTCCCTCGACGGACCGAGGAGCACAGGGCGCCGGTGCGCAGCACCGGCTCGCGGCCGGCGGCGCGTTTCTTTTGGTTACTTTTCTTTTCGCGCGAAAAGAAAAGTGACACCCCCTACAACCACCCCTTCTGCCGCGCCAGCCGGTACGCCTCGATCCGGTTGGCCACACCCAGCTTGCCGATGCATTCGGACAGGTAATTGCGCACTGTGCCGTGCGACAGCCCCAGCTGATCGGCGATCTCGCTGGCGGTGCGGCCCTCGCCTGCCAGGCGCAGCACGCGGCGCTCGCGGTCGGTCAGCGGGTCGGCCTGCGACCATGCATCCAGCGCCAGCTGCGGATCGATCGCACGGATGCCCTGTTTCACCTTGCGCAGTGCCTCGGCCAGGTTCTCGGCCGGTGCATCCTTCAACAGATAGCCCAGCACGCCTGCTTCCAGCGCGCGGCGCAGGAAACCGGCGCGGGCGAAGGTGGTCACGATCACCACCTTGATCGGCAGTTCATGGCGGGCGATGCGCTGGGCCAGTTCCAGCCCGCTCAGCCCCGGCATCTCAATGTCGGTGACCAGGATGTCCGGCTGCAGCTGCTGCAGCATGCGCCAGGCGGCTTCGCCGTCGGCAGCACTGCCCAGTACCTCGATATCCGGTTCCAGACCCAGCAGCGCCGACAGCGCGCCGCGCACCATCGCCTGATCTTCGGCCAGCAGGATGCGGATCATGCCGCGCCTCCATGTACCAGCGCCGGCGACAGCGGCGTGGTCGCGGCCACAAGGGGCACGCGCACGGTCAGCAGCGTGCCTTCCCCGCGCGGCGACTGCAGCGTCAACTGGCCACCCAGCGCCGCTGCGCGCTCACGCATGCCACACAATCCGTTGCCCTCGGCCTGCACGCCACCACGGCCGTCATCGCGTATCTGCATCACCAACTGTCGGTCCTCAAGCATGAAATCCACCTGCACCCGGGTCGCCTGCGCGTGGCGCACGATGTTGGTCGCCGCCTCGCGCAGCACCAGTGCCAGCCCACGCTCTACCTCCACTGGCATCGGTGGCGGCGGCATGTACTGCAGGTGTACCTGTTGGCATTCCAGCAGCAGGCGTGCCGAGGCCAGTTCGCCGGCCAGGTCGCTGGCGCGGATGCCGGTGACCGCACTGCGTACCTGCGCCAGCGCCTCGCGGGCAATGTCCTCGGCCTCGCCGATTTCCTGCCGGGCACGCGCGTCGTCGCGGTCGTACAGCTTGCGCGCCAGTTCCAGCTTCAGCGTGATCAATGACAGCGTATGCCCCAGCAGGTCATGCAGATCACGGCCGATGCGCTCGCGCTCGGCGGTGGTCGCCAGGCGCCGCACCTCGTCCTGGGACAGCTGCAGGGCAACGTCGCGCTGATGGCTCAAGGCCTCCACGTTCACCACCAGCCCGACAATGAACGACACCGCCGGCATCCACACCATGGCCTGCCACGGATAACCGAAGTAGAGCGCGGTGCTGCAGAACAGGAGATTCAGGCCAGTGAGCTGCAACAGGTACACCCACCAGCCGCCGCGGCTGCTCATGCGGATCATCACGCAGCCGAACACGAAGTAGCTCAGTCCCGACGGATACCACGGCAGCAGCACCAGCGCCATCGCAATCATGCCCAGGGCGTAGCGCCAGGCGTGGTGCCGTGGCGCCAGCATCACTCTGGCATAGAACAGCAGGAACAATGGATAGCTGGCCAGCGTCAGCAACAACCAGCGCAGCGTGAAGCCATTCCCGAGCACCGGGGTAAGGAAGATCCAGACCGACCACAGCAGGTGGATCGCACCACTCCAGGGCGACTTGCCACGCCGCAGCAGTTCGGCCACCGCCGAATCCGGGGCAGGGCGCAGCAGGGACGCAAGCCAGCTCGGTGGCACGGAGGATTCCAGGCGGGGACGATCGCTGCCGATCATGCCAGTTCAGCCGACCCGGCGCAGGCGGCGGCGCGCCTGCGCCACCAGTTCATCCACCTGCAGCATCGGCGACAGGCTGGTGCTCTGCAGCATCACGCCGAGGCCGAGCCGCTGATCGCGCTGCTGCGGATCACCGCCCAGCAGCTCGACCTGGCCGGCGTCGGCACGGCGCAGGCCCAGCAGCACGCTGATCGCGGTACTCTTGCCGGCACCGTTGCGGCCCAGCAGGGCCAGTACCTGGCCAGCGCGCACCTGCAGGTCGATGCCGTGCAGGGCGGTATGGTCGCGGTAACGCACCTGCACCTGCTGCAGGCGGGCCAGCGACGGAGCGATCGTATCCATGGGCGGTACGGGTAGCGGGGACGTTGCCATCCTGTGCCGCCGTGGTCACATTTCGCAGTTGCCGCCGTCAATGACATCGGATGACAGCTGTCACTGCCATCGCCGATGCACCTGCCTTCATGCTGTGCCGCACGCTCCACCGCCGGAACCGCCGCTGCCTGCCCTTCCGGTCACACCCGCCCGAACGCCTGTGATGGAACGAATGAACGCTTCTGCCGAGCTGTTGAAGGAACTCCGTATCGACCGCAAGTCGCCGCCGCCCGCCTCCAGTGGCGGCAGTGGTGGCCGCCGCTGGCTGTGGATCGCCGTGGCCGTGATCATCGTGCTGCTGGCCGGTGGTGCATTCGCACTGTTCGGCCGCGCGCCCACCGTGGAAGTGGACACCGCGCCGGCGGTGGCCATCCAGCAGGGCAGCGCCAGCAGCTCGGTGCTCGACGCCAGCGGCTACGTGGTCGCCCGGCGCATGGCCACGGTGTCGGCCAAGATCACCGGCAAGGTTCGCGAGGTGATGATCGAAGAAGGCATGCGGGTGGAACAGGGGCAGATCATGGCCACCCTGGACCCGATCGATGCCGACGCGCAGCGCAACCTATACGCCTCGCAGCTGCAGGCCGCACGCAGCCAGGTGGTCGGCCTGGAAGCCCAGCAGAAGCAGGCCGCCGCTGAAGCCAGCCGCCTGCAGGCGCTGGTCGGCCAGCAGCTGGTCTCGCGTTCGCAGTACGACCAGGCCGTGGCCCAGCGTGACAGCCTGCGTGCGCAGCTGGAAACCGCACGACGCAACGTCAAGGTTGCCAACGACCAGCTGTCCATCGCCGACCTTGGCGTGGACAACAACATCGTGCGCGCGCCGTTCTCCGGCGTGGTCACCGCCAAGGCCGCGCAGCCCGGCGAAATCGTCTCGCCGCTGTCGGCCGGTGGTGGCTTCACCCGTACCGGCATCGGCACCATCGTCGACATGGAATCGCTGGAGATCGAAGTCGAGGTCGGCGAAGCCTTCATCGGCCGCGTGCAGCCGAAGATGCCGGTGGAAGCCACGCTCAACGCCTACCCCGACTGGAAGATCCCGGCCGAGGTGATCGCCATCGTTCCCACCGCTGACCGCGGCAAGGCCACGGTGAAGGTGCGGGTGGCACTGAAGGTGAAAGACCCGCGCATCGTGCCGGAGATGGGCGTGCGGGTCAGCTTCCTGGAACAGGCCAAGCCGCAGACCGAAGCCAAGCCGCAGGGCGTGCGGGTTCCGGCCACTGCGGTGGTCGAGCGTGAGGGCGCGTCGGTGGCCTTCGCACTGGGCGATGACAACCGTGTGCAGCAACGCACGGTCGAGGTGGGCCAGGCGATGGGCAAGGACCGCCAGATCCTCAAGGGCGTGAGCGCAGGGGAGTCGGTGGTGGTCAACCCGCCGGACACTCTGCGCGACGGCACCAGGGTCAAGCAGACGCAAGCGCAGTAACGGCCCGGCGCCCGCATGGCGCCACCGGCAGTACCGCTGGAAAGCACCACTGTTCGACGCGTGCCGGCCGTTGGCCGGGACGCATCCCCGTTTCCCGCCTTTCGTGGAGAACCACCCATGTCGACCCTGGTTTCACTGCGCAACATCACCAAGACCTACCAGCGTGGCCCCGAAAAGGTGCAGGTGCTGCACGGCATCGACCTGGATATCGCCAGCGGCGATTTCGTCGCGCTGATGGGCCCGTCCGGTTCCGGCAAGACCACCCTGCTCAACCTGATCGGCGGCCTGGACAACCCCACCGGCGGCGAGATCAGCATCGAAGGCGAGCGCATCGACCAGATGAGCGGCGGCCAGCTGTCGACGTGGCGCAGCCACCATGTCGGCTTCGTGTTCCAGTTCTACAACCTGATGCCGATGCTGACCGCGCAGAAGAACGTGGAACTGCCGTTGCTGCTGACCCACCTCAGCGCGGCGCAGCGCAAGCGCAATGCCGAGATCGCGCTGACCCTGGTCGGCCTGGCCGACCGCCGCAGCCATCGCCCCAACGAACTGTCCGGCGGCCAGCAGCAGCGCGTGGCGATCGCCCGCGCGATCGTCTCCGACCCGACCTTCCTGATCTGCGACGAACCTACCGGCGATCTTGACCGCCAGTCCGCCGAAGAGATCCTGGGCCTGCTGCAGCAACTCAACCGCGAACACGGCAAGACCATCATCATGGTCACCCATGACCCGAAGGCTGCCGAGTACGCCACCCACACGGTGCACCTGGACAAGGGCGAGCTGGCCGACGCGCCGCTGGCCCACTGACGGAGGCCACAGCGATGAAATACTTCTCGTTGGTCTGGGCGCAGCTGTTCCGCAGCCGCACCCGCACCCTGTTGACCCTGCTGTCGGTGGTGGCCGCGTTCCTGCTGTTCGGCATGCTCGACTCGGTGCGCGTGGCGTTCTCGTCCGGTGGCAGCGTGGAAGGTGCCAACCGGTTGGTGGTGGCTTCGCGCCTGTCGATCACCCAGTCGCTGCCGATCCGCCTGGAGACGCAGATCCGCCAGGTCAGCGGCGTGCGCGATGTCACCTACGGCATGTGGTTCGGCGGCATCTACCAGGACCCGAAGAACTTCTTCCCCAACTTCTCGGTAGCGCCCAACTACTTCGATGTCTACCGCGAGCTGCAGATCGACCCGGCGCAGCTGCAGGACTGGCAGCAGACCCGTACCGGCGCCATCGTCGGCGAGACGCTGGCCAAGCAGTTCGGCTGGAAGATCGGCGACACCATCCCGCTGCAGGCCACCATCTTCCCGCGTGGCGGCAGCAACGACTGGCCGCTGGAGCTGAAGGGCATCTACCGCTCGAAGGATCGCGCACTGGCGGCCAATGAAGAACGCCAGTTGATGATGAACTGGAAGTACTTCGATGAGTCCAACGACTACATCAAGAACCAGGTGAGCTGGTACACGGTGACGCTGGACAACCCGGAGCAGTCGTCGAGAGTGGCGCAGGCCATCGATGCGATCTCGGCCAACTCCGACCACGAAACCAAGACCCAGACCGAATCGGCGTTCCAGCAGGCGTTCGTGAAACAGTTCGCCGACATCGGCATGATCGTCACCTCGATCATGGGCGCGGTGTTCTTCACCCTGCTGCTGTTGACCGGCAACACCATGGCCCAGGCGGTGCGCGAGCGCGTTCCGGAACTGGCCACGCTGAAGACGCTGGGCTTCAAGGACAGCACGGTGCTGACCCTGGTGATGGTCGAATCGGTGCTGCTGATCGGCCTCGGTGGACTGATCGGCATGGGCCTGGCGGCGCTGATCCTGCCGGCCATCAGCCCCAAGAGCATGGGCATGCTGCCGCCGCACGTACCGACGCCGACCTGGCTGGTGGGCATCGTCCTGATCGTGGTGATCGGCATCGTGGTCGGGCTGCTGCCCGCACTGCGCGCCAAGCGCCTGAAGATCGTCGACGCGCTCGCCGGCCGCTGAAGAGGACACCGACATGAACAAGCTCAAGAAGTGGCTGGGGAACGCGGTGACCGTGCTGCTGCTGGTCGTTGGCCTGGTGGTTTGGATCAGCCTGCCGTGGATCGGCGTCGCTGCCATCGCGGTGCTGCTGGGGCTGTGGCTGGCGCTCACCCGCAGTGGTCGGCTGGCCCTGGCCGCCACCCGCATCGGCATCGCCAGCCTGCCGCAACGCTGGGGTGCCTCCTCGGTGATCGTGGTCGGCATCGCCGGCGTGGTCGGCGTGCTGGTGGCGATGCTGGCGATGGGCGAAGGCTTCCAGGCCACGCTCAACAACACCGGCGATGACACCACCGCGATCGTGCTGCGCGGCGGTTCGCAGGCCGAGACCAACTCGGTCATCACCCGCGAACAGGTCCCGACGCTGTCCACCCTGCCCGGCATCACCCGCGATGCGCAGGGGCGGCCACTGCTGTCGCCGGAACTCTCGCAGGTGGTCAACCTGGTGTCCAAGGCCGATGGCACCGACGTCAATGCGCAGTTCCGCGGTGTCGGCCCGCAGGCATGGGCCGTGCATGACAAGGTCAGGATCGTCGAAGGCCGCCGGTTCGCCGCGGGCCTGCGCGAGATCGTGGTCGGCCAGGGCGCCAGGAGCCAGTTCCGCGACATGGATGTTGGCAAGACGCTCACCCTGGGCAACCAGACCTGGACGGTCGTGGGCGTGTTCGCTACCGGCGATGCGCATGACTCGGAACTGTGGACCGACGCCGACACGCTGGCCACCACCTACCAGCGCAGTGCCTGGCAGTCGATCAGCGTGCGTACCGACGGCAAGGCCGGCTTCGAGCAGTTCAAGGCCGCCGTGGCCGCCGATCCGCGCCTGAAGCTGGACGTGGAGACCACCCGCGTCTACTACAGCAAGCAGGGTGGTGGATTGACCAAGCTGATCGACATCCTCGGCAAGGTGATCGGCACCATCATGGCCGTAGGCGCAGTGTTTGGTGCGCTCAACACCATGTATGCCGCCGTGGCCACGCGCGCACGCGAGATCGCCACCATGCGTGCGATCGGCTTCCGTGGCCTGCCGGTGGTGACTGCGGTGATGCTGGAAACCATGCTGCTGGCCCTGCTCGGCGGACTGCTTGGCTGCGCGGTGGCATGGCTGCTGTTCAACGGCTACAGCGTGTCCACCATCGGCAGCAACTTCAGCGCGGTGGTGTTCAAGTTCCATGTATCGCCGGAACTGCTGTGGAGCGGGCTGAAGTGGGCGCTGGGCATCGGCCTGGTGGGCGGGTTGTTCCCGGCACTGCGCGCGGCACGCTTGCCGATCACCACGGCGCTGCGCGAGACCTGAGCATCACGCATTGATTGAATGAACGTTGCGCAGGGGACGGAGCGAAGGCTCCGTCCCTTTTTTTTGCGCGTCATCCACGCATGGCGTGGATCTACTGGCCCATCCACGCATGGCGTGGACGCCGACGTTGTTGCAGTAGATCCACGCCATGCGTGGATGGATGCGTGTACGCACGCAACAACGATTACAGATTGCGCAAACACCGCCGCTATCGGTGCCTCTGCCCATCGCAAACGCATCGCGCGTGACGTTGCGCACAGTGCACCTGTGGATTGTTGGTTGCGATTCATTTTCGCGGCGTTACAGCGCGCGCGGACAAACAGTTACCGATGAAAACACTCTAGAATCCGGCCCCCACGTTGGTTTGCAGCACCCCACGCGTCCATAGAACGGACGCATGTTTTTTCTGAAACACGAGATTTCACGGATGTCCCTGAAGACCACCCCGCTGCGCAACGCGATCGTCATCGCGCTGGCCGCCAGCTGCACCACGCCCGCTTTCGCACAGGAAGCCGGCGATACCCCCACCAACCTCGACCGCATCGAGATCACCGGCTCGCGCATCCGCCAGGCCAGTGTCGAGACCGCGCAGCCGGTGGTGGCACTCAACCGCGCCGACATCGAGAAGAAGGGCTACGTCAACGTTGCCGACATCCTGCAGGACGTCACTGCAGCCGGCGCACCGAGCCTGAGCCGTTCGTCCTCGCTGAGCTCCTCGCGCGATTTCGGTGGCATGTATGTCAGCCTGCGCAACCTCGGCCCGGAACGCAGCCTGGTGCTGATCGACGGCCGCCGCATGGGCGTCAGCGCCGGCGGTTACTCCGACCTGGCCTCGATTCCGTCGGCGATCGTGGAACGCGTGGAAGTGCTGACCGATGGCGCTTCGGCGCTGTACGGCTCGGACGCCATCGCCGGCGTGGTCAACATCATCACCCGCAAGAACTTCGACGGTGGCGAAGCCAGCGTCTATGTCGGCCAGTACGGTGAAGGCGACGGCCAGAAGCGCTCCTACAGCGCCACCTTCGGCAAGACCTTCGACCGCGGCTGGTTCAGCGTCGGCGCCGAGCGCACCAAGGAAGACGAGATCCTCGGCGATGCGCGCGAGTTCAGCCGCTACCCGGGGGGCCCGCGCCATGCCGACGACGTCGACGCGCTGAGCCCGACCACCCAGTGGGGCACGGTCACCGTCGGTGGCAAGCCGCTGACCGTGGGCCCGGGCGGCGACCCGAGCAGCGCCGGCAACTTCCACACGCCGGATCCGGCTGACGGCGCCAACGCCAAGACCAACATGAGCCTGCTGAGCGGCCTGGAGCGCACCTCGGTGTTCGCCAACGGCGGCTTTTCGATCACCGACAACCTGCGCATCGTCGCCGATGCGCTGTACAGCAAGCGCGAGTCGACCAAGCACCTGGCCGGCTACCCGTACTCGGTCTCGGCTGCGCAGTCGCGCAACGGCACGCGCGCTGCGCTGTCCAAGGACAGCACCTTCAACAAATGGGGCCAGGACGTGCTGTTCTCGCACCGCACCGAAGAGCTGCCGCGCGGTACCGAGAACACGCTGGAAACCAAGCGTGCCAGCCTCGGCCTGGAAGGCAGCTTCGAAACCGGTTCGCGCTACTGGGACTGGAACGTCAGCTACATGTACAACCGCAATGAAGGCGAGCGCGTTGGCACCGGCAGCATGTACCAGCCGAACGTCAACCTCGCCGTCGGCCCGTCCTTCATGGACGGCGACGTGGCCCGCTGCGGTACGCCGGGTGCGGTGATCGCTGGCTGCGTGCCGTGGAATCCGGCTGCACCGATGGGCTACACCGGCCCGGGCTCGCTGGGCAACCAGGACGTGCAGGACTACCTGTTCACCCGCTTCGTCGACAAGATGCGCAGCACCACCAAGGTCGCCAGCGCCAACATCTCCGGCTCGCTGTTCACCCTGCCGGCCGGCGACATCATGGGCGCGATGGGCGTTGAGCACCGCAGCGAAGAAGCCAGCTACACCCCCGACCTGATGGTGCAGAAGGGCCAGATCGCCGGCACCACCGGCCAGCCGACCCGTGGCGACTACTCGCTCAACGAGGTCTACCTGGAAATGCAGGTGCCGCTGCTGGCCGACATGGCCTTCGCCCGCGAGCTGTCGCTGGACCTGGCCGGTCGCTACACCGACTACAACACCTTCGGTTCGACCACCAACAGCAAGTTCGGCCTGAAGTGGAAGCCGATCGACAGCCTGCTGGTGCGCGCCACGTACGGCACCGGCTTCCGTGCACCGACCTTGGACGATCTCTACGGCGGCGCGGTTTCCAGCCGCGATTCGTTCACCGATCCGTGCGATACGAAGTTCGGCATCGCCGCCAGCAGCCCGACCGTGGCAGCACGCTGCCAGGCGCTGAACGTGCCCGCCAACTTCCGTCAGCAGACCGGTTCGGACGGCAACCTTGCCAACCGCCCGGGCCAGCAGGCCACCTCTGATTTCAACTCCGGTTCCAACCCGGAACTGAAGCCGGAAACCGCCAAGACCTGGACCGTCGGCCTGGTCTACAGCCCGGAATTCGTGCAGGGCCTGGACGTCAGCCTGGACTGGTGGAAGATCCGCATCGACAACGCCATCGTGGGCGAGTCGGCTACCGACATCCTCAACCAGTGCTACGTGCAGGGCGTGGATTCGGCATGCGGTCGCTTCACCCGTTCCACCGCTGCGGCCACCCGCGGCCAGGTTTCGGCGCTGGATCGTTCGCTGGTCAACGCCGGCTACCGCGAAACCGCCGGCTATGACATCGGTGTGCGTTACCGCCTGCCGGAAACCGCCTACGGCAAGTTCGCCATCAACTGGAACACCACCTACACCGACTACCTGGAGCAGCGCAACGACAGCGCCGCCACCACCCCGGTGGAGCAGCGCGTGGGCTGGGCCGGTGACTTCCGCGTACGTTCGACCTTCAACCTGGATTGGCAGTACGGCAACCTCGGCATCGGCTGGACCGCCCGTTACTACTCGGGCATGAAGGAAGCCTGCTCGTACGACCTGGGCGGTGGCCCGGACTGCAACATGGCCGACTTCGTTTCGCCGTATACCGATGCACAGCCGAGCCGCAAGGTGGGTTCCAACACCTTCCACGACCTGCAGGTGCGTTACAGCCTGCCGTGGGATGGCACTGTGTCGCTGGGTCTGAACAACGTGTTCGACCACCAGGGTCCGATCATGTACAGCCAGCCCAACAGCAGCTTCACCTACTACGGTGGCTTCGACATCGGTCGTTTCATGTACATGAAGTACCAGCAGCGCTTCTAAGCCTGCAACCGCGTTCCCGCCCCGGCCAACTCTCTCCTGGCCGTGGATGGAAGCAGAACGGCGCCCCTCGGGGCGCCGTTCTTTTTTGCGGGGTCGGATCCCTTTGCATCGCGAAGGGATCTGACCCCGGAGGCGCTACCGTTTCGCGCCGCGCATCGCCCGTACGTTGTCACCGACGTACAGGACCAGGCCGGCCCAGATCGCGGCAAAGCCGATCGCCTTGGCCGTGTCGAACGCTTCGTGGAAGAAGAACACGCCCAGCAGCAGCTGCAGGCTCGGTGCGATGTACTGCAGGATGCCGACCAGCGACAGCGGGATGCGCTTGACCCCGTAGGCGAAGCCGATCAGCGGCACCGCCGTGATCACCCCGCCGAAGATCAGCATCAGGTCGTTGGCCCAGCCCCAGCCACCGAAGAAGCCACCGCCATGGCCGTTTTCCGACCACAGCGCGAAGCCCAGCGCGGGCAGGAACAGGTACAGGCTTTCAACGCCCAGGCCGGCCACCGGATCGACCGACACCAGCTTGCGCAGCAGGCCGTACAGGCCGAACGAGCACGCCAGGCCCAGCGCGATCCACGGCGGCGTGCCCGCATCGATGGTCAGCCAGGCCACGCCCACCGCAGCGATGGCCACCGCCAGCCACTGCACGCGGCGCAGGCGCTCCTTCAGCACCAGCACGCCCAGCAGAACGTTCACCAGCGGGTTGATGAAGTAGCCCAGGCTGGTTTCGATCACATGCCCTGCGTTGATCGCCCAGATGTACAGGCCCCAGTTGAAGGCGATGGTCAGGCTCGATACCGCCAGGATCGGCAGCGCGCGCGGTTGCGCGGCGATCTTCTTCCACCAGCCCAGCCGCGAGGCGATCAGCAGCCAGGCCACCACCAGCACAGCGCTCCAGATGATGCGATGGGCAATGATCTGGAACGAGGGCACTTCGTTGAGCAGATGCCAGTACACCGGCACCAGCCCCCACAGCACGAAGGTGGAGGCAGTGATCAACAGGCCCCGTCGCTGTTCTTTCTCGTCCATGCTCATCGCTTGCGTGTCCTTGCCATCGTCAGTACCACCACACCCAGAAGTATCACCGCCATGGCCAGGAAGTCGCGCCAACCAAAGCGTTCACCATTCAATGCAGCCCCCAACAGGACAGCAATCACCGGATTGACGTAGGCATAGCTGCCGGCCAGCGCCGGGCGCACGTTCTGCAGCAGCCAGACGTAAGCGGTGAACGCCACGATCGAACCGAACACGCACAGGTAGGCCATCGCCAGCAGGCCACCGCTGTCGGGCAGGGTGGTGGGGCGCTCGCCGACGACCAGGCCGATCAGCACCAGCAGCACGCCACCGCAGATCATCTGCCCGGCCGCCGTCATGAACGGCCCCGGCAGGTCCTGCCCGCGTGCCCACACCGAGCCGAACGCCCAGCCGACCGGCGCGATCAGCAGCAGCACCAGCCCAGTGGGCGATGCGGTCAGGCTGCTGCCGGCGTTGAGCCAGACCACGCCGACGAAGCCAACGGCGATGCCCAGCCATTCGCCCTTGCTGGCATGCTGCCCGCGCAGGGCCGAGAACAGCGCCATCCACAACGGCACCGAGGCCACCGCGGTAGCGGCCAGGCCGGATGACACCTCGCGTTCGGCCAGCACCACCATGCCGTTGCCCAGCACCAGCATGGTCACGCCCATGATGGCGAGGTTGCGCCACTGCCGCAGGCTCGGCCGCGGCATCTTCCAGAACAGGCGCAGCGCCAGGTACATCAGGCCGCCGGCAATGATGAACCGGCTGCCGGAGACCATCGTCAATGGCAGCGCGCCGCCATGCAGGGCCTTGGCGATACCCAGGTAGGTCGAACCCCAGACCACATAGACCAGCAGCAGTGCCAGCACGACAAGGCCGCCCCGTGGGGCAGCCGCAGACGGAACGGGGGGAGCCGACATGACACACCAGGGCGCTGGGGGAACACGGATTTTAGGACGTTTTGGTTATGGTCCGGCAGCCCATGTAGTGGCACGCTGTCATCCATCCATGCCCCGCCCGCCCCTTCCGGCACCCGGCGTTGACGTGGGTTGCAGTACCAAGGAGGCTGGCCGGCAGCGCACCGCGCGCCTGGCAGCGCAATTTCCCGCATGGACGCACCGCATCGAGGATCCCCACCCGGATGAGCACTACGTCCCAATCCGCTGTCCCCAGCACCGACGGCGCCGCCCTGCGGCGTTCCATCTCCAACACCCTCAAGGGCTCCGCCGGCAACCTGGTGGAGTGGTATGACGTCTACGTGTACTCGGTGTTCGCCGTGTACTTCGAATCGCAGTTCTTCTCGCCTGAAGACAAGAACTCCACCCTGTACGTGTGGGCGATCTTCGCCGCGACCTTCCTGATGCGCCCGATCGGTGCCTGGTTCTTCGGTCGCTTCGCCGACCGTCATGGCCGTCGCCTTGCGTTGACCGTGTCGGTCACGCTGATGGCCTTCTGCTCGTTCATCATCGCCATCACCCCCACCGCTGCCAGCATCGGCATCTGGGCGGCGATCATCCTGCTGTTCGCGCGCCTGCTGCAGGGCTTCGCCACCGGTGGCGAGTACGGTGCCAGCGCCACCTACATGTCCGAGGCCGCCATTCCGGGCCGCCGCGGCTTCCTGTCCTCGTTCCACTACGTCACCCTGGTGGGCGGCCATGTGCTGGCCCAGCTGACCCTGTTCGTGATGCTGACGTTCTGGGCCAAGCCGGAAATCTCCGAATGGGGCTGGCGCATCGCCTTCGGCATCGGTGGCATCGCCGCCGTGGTCGTGTTCTGGCTGCGCCGTGGCATGGACGAGTCGCTGTCGGAGTCCTCCATCGAAGCCGCGCGCGAGGGCAAGGACAAGAAGTCCGGCTCGATGTACGAACTGTTCGTGCACCAGTGGCGTCCGCTGCTGCTGTGCTTCCTGATCACCGCCGGTGGCACCATCGCCTTCTACACCTACTCGGTGAACGGCCCGAAGATGATCCAGAGCGCCTTCGCCGGCAACGACCCGATGACCGGCACCCTGATCAACCTGGGTGTGCTGGCCTTCCTGATGGTGCTGCAGCCGGTGGGCGGCTGGCTGTCGGACATCATCGGCCGCAAGAGCCTGCTGGTGTTCTTCGGTGTGGGCGGCGTGCTGTACAGCTGGTACCTGATCACCCAGCTGCCGCACCAGCACGATGCCACCCTCGCCTTCCTCACCCTGGCACTGGGCTTTGTCATCCTCACCGGCTACACCTCCATCAACGCCGTGGTGAAGGCAGAGCTGTTCCCCACCCACATTCGTGCGCTGGGCGTGGGCTTCGGCTATGCATTGGCCAACTCGCTGTTCGGCGGCACCGCGCCGCTGCTGTACCAGGGCGCATTGAAGACCGGCCACGTGGACTGGTTCGCCATCTACGTCACCGCGACGATCGCGGTATCGTTGGTGGTCTATGTGTTCTTCCTCACCAACAAGGGCCCCAACTGGCTCGACGGCACGCGCAAGTAAGCGCGCCGTAGTGATCGCGGCCACCGGTGCAATGCCGGTGGCCGCCGCGTGGCTGGAGATGCGGTAGTGCCGGCCGCTGGCCGGCAACTGCACATCCTTTCGGAAGGTTCATGAGGTTGCCGGCCAGCGGCCGGCACTACCATGCGTTTGGGGGTTGCCGGCCAGCGGCCGGCGTTGCCGTGCGTTTGGAGGTTACCGGCCAGCGGCCGGCATTGCCGTGCGTTTACCGGCGGGCGGCTTCGCTCTTCTCGCGGGCGCCGTGGAATTCCGATTCCTTCTCCCACTGCGGCCAGCGACGGCTGTTGGCCAGTTCGGCGCCCAGGTCGTAGACCAGCAGGGTGTCGGCCGCGTGGCCCGCCGGATCCCAGCTCGGCGTCCATGCATCGCAGGCCTGGTGGTAGCAGTCGGCGAAGTACTTCTCGCGCAGCGCGCGACCGGCCTCGACGCCGCCCTCAAGCTTGTCCAGGCCCGGGCCGATGGTGATCGCCGGCACGCCCAGGCGGGCGAAGGCGAAGTGGTCGGCACGGTAGAAGAAGCCGGCTTCCAGGTTCGGATCCGGGCTGTAGCTGCGGCCACGGGCCTTGGCCACGCGTTCCAGGTCGCCTTCCAGCGACACCCGCCCCTTGCCCCACGAGGCGATGTCACGGGTGGCACCATCCGGGCTGAACATTTCGATGTTCAGCACCGCAGCGGTCTTGTCCAGCGGCGCCAGCGGGTGCGCGGCGTAGTAGCTGGCGCCCAGCAGGCCCTTCTCTTCGGCGGTCAGGGCGACGAAGTACAGGGTGCGCTGCGGCTGCGGGCCGGCGGCGAACACCCTGCCCAGTTCCAGCACGGTGGCCACGCCGGTGGCGTTGTCGATCGCACCACGGCGGATGCGGTCGCCCTTGGCGTCGGCCTGGCCGATGCCGAAGGCATCCCAGTGCGCCGAGAAGATCACCGCCTCATCGGCGTGCTCGCCGCCGGGCAGCTTGGCCACCACGTTGCGGGTCACCACCTGCTCGCGCTTGAGCGCGAAATCGACGCTCAGCTTCGCGTTGTCCAGCGCAACCGGGCGGAAGTCCGCACTCATCGCCTTGCGCTTCTCGGCATCGAAATCCAGGCCGGCGTCGGCAAAGATCTGTTCGGCCAGCTCACGCTGCATCCAGCCACGCAGCGGCGTGTGCTGGGCCATCGCCTCGGCCTGGCCGCGCTCGATGTCGAACAGCGGCGAGGTGCCCGAGCTCTTCACCGTGGCCCAGCCATAGGCGGCCGGTGCGGTCTCGTGCACGATCAGCACGCCTTCGGCACCCCGGCGCGCGGCTTCCTCGAACTTGTAGGTCCAGCGGCCGTAGTAGGTCACCGCCTTGCCATCGAACGCACCTGGCGCGTCGGCTTCAAAATCGGCATCGTTGATCAATACCACGGCGATCTTGCCGTGCAGGTCCACGTCCTTGTAGTCATTCCAGTGGCGCTCGGGCGCGTCGATGCCGTAGCCGACGAACACCAACGGCGCCTCCTTGATCTGCACGCGCTTGCGCGGCTGCAGGCTCTGCAGGGTCACGTCCACGCCATTGGCCAGCGCGCGCTTGCCGCCCTTCAGGGCAAGACTGGCCTTGGCCTGGCCGTCCAGCTGCGCGCGCACCAGCGGCACCGGCTGTACCCAGCTGCCGTCCACGCCACCCGGCTGCAGGCCATAGCTGCGGAACTGCTCGATCAGGTACTGCACGGTGCGTTCTTCGCCTTCGGTGGCCGGTGCACGGCCTTCGAATTCGTCCGATGCCAGCACGCGCACATGACGCGACAGCGCCTGCGGATCGATGCCGCCGCCGGGCAGGTCATTGGCCGCATGGGCCAGGCCACCGACGAACAGGCAGGACGACAGCAGCAACACGCGCATCGGGTTCACGGCAACACCACGGCTAGCTTGAAAGTCACCAGAGTGTAACGTGGTCGTGACATCGCGGCGCGGCCCGGGACCGTGCCATCCACGCATGGCGTGGATCTACCAGGGGCGCAGCGGATCTCCGTCGCCAGGGCGTGCGCAGGTCAGCGCGATGCACGGTCCAGCCAGCAGGCCAGGCCCTGCGCATTGAGTTCGATATCCATCGCCAGTACTTCGCTCACTGCAGCCTGGTCCAGCGCGCAGCCATGCTGCTGTGCACGCTCCAGGTACAGCGCCTGCAACGCGGCCAACAGGCAGCGATGGCGATCGGGGCGACCGTCGCACTGGCGGCCGATTGCCGCCATCGCATCGATCTGTTCGAACAGATCCTCGGCCAGCTTTTCGACCTGTTCCACACGACCATAATGGGTCAGGTACATCGCCTGCGGTGCGTAACCGAGCATGCGCTGGATCGACGCCTTCATCGCGTCCGGATCGAACTGCACCGGCGATGAGGTGGGGAAGATGAAAGCGCCCTGCGCACTGTCCAGCTCGCGGTAGGAGATACCGAAGGTATCGCCGGTGAACCAGCTGCGGCTGCGCGCATCCCACACGCAGTAGTGGTGCAGCGCGTGGCCTGGGGTATGCAGCAGCACCAGCTCGCGGCCGGCGAGGTCGATGCGCTGGCCGTCGTCAGCCACCACCACGCGCTGCTCGGGAATCGCTTCGATCCGGCCATAGCTGCGGGCGATTTCCTCAGCGCCATAAACGGCCGTGGCTCCGGCGATCAACCGGGTCGGATCGATCATGTGCGGCGCGCCGCGCGGGTGCAGCACCGCACGCGCATTGGGCAGCTGCTGCATCAGCAGGCCAGCGCCACCGGCATGATCCAGGTGCACGTGGGTCAGCAGCAGCCAGTCCACCGCCTCCACGCCCAGCCCGTTGTCGGCCAGGGCCTGCAGCATCGCTGGTACCGACAGGCCGGTACCGCAGTCGACGAACGCAGCACGACCATTTTCGATGATCAGGTAGGCGGCATCGAAATCAGGCCGTTGGAAACCGGTATCGATGGTGTGGATGCTGGGATCTGCGGTCATCGACGCGCACCTGGCAGGATCGGGAACAGACACCCATGGTAGGCGCGCCGGCATGGCGTGATCGATGCGGCTTTGGTCGGATGGTGCCGGCCACTGGCCGGCAACCCCGGGTTAGCCAGTTGAATGCAGTTGCCGGCCAGCGGTCGGCACTACCGATCAGCCTGGCGCAATGCAAATCGCGGCCGCAGCAGCAGCGCCAGTACCAGCACCGCCAGGAACGCGCCATAGGCATACAGCACCGCCAGCACCTGCGGCCAGATCGGCCCGGCGCCCGGTTGTACCAGACCGATGTGGTGGCCCCACAGCATCGCCACGATGCTCAGGGCCAGCGCCATTGCCAGCGCAGCGCCATCGAACAGGCGTCGCCGCGCGCTACGCGGCTGGCGCGGAAACAGCCAGTACAGGCTGCCCAGCAGGATGAACCAGGGCAGGAACAGCAGCAGCGACAACCAGGCCATTGCAGACTCCATGTCATCGCGCCGAAGGCGCGCGCACATCATGCCATGGGTGCACTGCCGTGGTAGTGCCGGCCGCTGGCCGGCATTTCGCCCTCAACAGCGCCGACCAAGGTCGGCATCTACCGATCAGTCGGCGCGCAGCACAGCCAGCGCCGCCAGTACCGCATCCACCTCGGCTTCCAGCTTGAACAGATCGCTCTGCAGCTGGTCACCCTGCTCGGCCTGCTTCAGCACGGCGATCAGCTGGCCGGCATCGCGCGGCGAGTCGAAGCCTTCGCTCTGGATCAGCAGCGTGCCGTCACCGGCGGTGAGCTTGAAGTAGAAACGGCCGTCCTTCTCGCGGTACTGCTTGAACAGCGGCGGAGCGGCGCGGGCTTCACCGGCATCTTCGCTGGCGATGTTGCCGGCATCGGACAGATCACGCAGGCCCACCGCATGGCGCAGTTCTTCCAGCAGCGGTGCTGCCAACTGCTCACGCAACTGCTGGCCACGGCGCTTGAGCAGTGCTTCGATCTTCTCCGGCTCGGCCATCAGCGCGTTGTAGCGCTCGCGCAGTGGCGACAGTTCGCTGTCGATGCGCTCGAACAGCTGCTGCTTGGCATCGCCCCAGCTGATGCCATCGGCGAAGGCCTTGGCGAAGGCAGCGGTCTGCTCCGGGGTGGCGAACGCCTGGTACATCTGGAACAGCGCCGAACCTTCGGTGTCCTTCGGCTCGCCCGGGGCACGCGAGTCGGTCAGGATCGAGAACACCAGCTTCTTCAGCTCCTCGCGCGGCACGAACAGCGGAATGGTGTTGTGGTAGCTCTTGCTCATCTTGCGGCCATCCAGGCCCGCCAGGGTTGCCACCTGCTCGTCGATCACCACGTCCGGCAGCGGGAAATATTCCTTTCCGTACACATGGTTGAAGCGCTGGGCGAAGTCGCGCGCCATCTCGATGTGCTGGATCTGGTCACGGCCCACCGGTACCTGGTTGGCCTTGAAGATCAGGATGTCGGCCGCCATCAGCACCGGGTACATGAACAGGCCGGCGCTGACACCTGCGTCCTCGTCCTGGCCTTCCTCCCGGTTCTTGTCCACCGCCGCCTTGTAGGCATGGGCGCGGTTGAGGATGCCCTTGCTGGCGATGGCGGTCAGGAACCACATCAGCTCGGTGGTCTCGCGGATGTCACTCTGGCGGTAGAACCACACGTGTTCCGGGTCCAGGCCACAGGCCAGCCAGCTGGCAGCGATCTCCAGGGTCGCGCGCTGGGTGCGCTGCGGGTCCTGCGACTTGATCAGGCTGTGCAGATCGGCCAGGAAGAAGAAGCTCTCGATGTCCGGCGCGCGGCTGGCCGCAATGGCCGGGCGGATGGCGCCAACGTAGTTGCCCAGGTGGGGCGTGCCGGAGGGGGTGATGCCGGTAAGGACTCGGGTCGTCATGACTGCGTGCGGAAACCTTCTATGAACGCGGCCAGTTTACCGTGCACACGGTCAACCCCGTCAGGGCCTCCGGCGCGTTCATTCACCCAACCCCGCTGGAGACGCCCGATGAAACGCCTGCTGCCCCTGCTGCTGATCCTGCCCCTGGCCGGCTTCCGCCCGGCTCCGCTGCCCCCGCCGATGCCGCAGGACGGCCCGGTGCGCGTGGCCTTGGTCGACCGCGACCGCGGTACCGAGCTGCGCAGCTACCCGGCCGACGGCCAGCGCTGGGTGGCCGGTGAGCGCGGCCACCGCTATGCCGTGCGCCTGTACAACGACAGCCCGCGACGGGTGCTGGTGGTGCTGTCGGTGGACGGGGTCAACGCCATCTCCGGCGAAGACGCCGATCCCTCGCAGACCGGTTACGTGCTCAACCCTGGCCAGCGCGCCGATATCACCGGTTGGCGCAAGACCCAGGACGAAGTGGCCCAGTTCGTCTTCAGCAGCCCCAGCGGCAGCTATGCCAGCCGCACCGGCCGCCCGGACAACGTCGGCGTGGTCGGCGTGGCGGTGTTCGAGGAAGCACGTCGCTGGCGTCCAGAACCGATCCTGCGCCGTGGCCTGCCGGTACCTGCGCCGGCCGCCGAGGCCGCAGCCGATGCGAGTGCCAGCCGCATCGAAGGCTACGCCACGAAGTCGCCCGCGCCGGCGCTTGGCACCGGCCACGGTGCACGTGAGCGTTCATCGGTGCGCGATACCGATTTCGAACGCGCCACCCGCAGCCCGGCACAGGTGCTGCAGCTGCGCTACGACAGCGCCCGCAACCTGCGTGCACGCGGCATCCTGATCGATCCGCCCTCGCGCCTGGACCGCCAGCCGCAGGCCTTCCCCAACCGCTACGTGCCCGACCCGCCGGTACGCTGATCTCCCCACAGCACGACGCCCGCACCGGTAGGGTGCGGGCGTCGGACGTGGGAGAAGAAGCCGGGTGTTACTTGTAGTCCGGATAATCCTTGCGCACGCTGGCCTCGAAATCACGGACCTCGCTCTCGGCGCGGTCCTTGGCCCAGCCATAGCGCTCCTGCAAGCGGCCCGCCAGATATTCGGCATTGCCCTCTGCCACATCGAAGTCGTCGTTGGTCAGATCGCCCCACTTGGCCTGAGCCTTGCCCTTCAGCTGCGACCACTTGCCGGAAATGATGTCTTTGTTCATTGCTGGAACTCCTGGGTTGCAACGGCGTTCTTACCGTGCATCCAGCCTGCCGCATCAGCTGTTGAAGAGCGGTCAACCCGTAATGAAATGCATGCTCACCTGCTTGAATGGTTCACCGCTCCGAAGGAATCCCGCGGACAGACGCGCATGAAAAAAGGCCGGGAAGATCCCGGCCTTTTCCGTAGTGCGCACCACCTCAGGCTCAGTTGCCCTTGGCGGCATCCTCAACCTTCTCACCAGCCTTCTGCACGTCCTTGCCGGCACCGGCAACGGTGTTGCAACCGGCCAGCAGGGCCACCGAGAACATCGACAACAGCATCAGGGCAACTACGCGCTTCATGGGCTTCTCCTTGGGTTTGCCGCTACACCGCTCAATCACGGGGTTCGGTTGTATTGATCGGGGCGGCAGGCTGGCTCGAAGCAAACACTGCCGCGTGAGGTGCAATCTGGCGGCAGGGGCGTGGAGCGCGTGTGAACGGTTCGTCCAACCGTTCAGGCTGGATCCTCTCAGTCGCGCATCAGGGTCGATTTCCCGAACAGGCTTTCGACCAGGTCCACGGCCAGTTCGGCGGTGCTGTTGTGGTTGTCCAGCAGCGGATTGAGTTCGACGATATCCAGCGAGCCCATGCGGCCACTGTCGGCGATCATCTCCATCACCAGCTGCGCTTCGCGGTAGTTCACCCCGCCCGGCACGGTGGTGCCCACGCCCGGGGCGATGCTCGGGTCGAGGAAATCGACGTCGAAGCTGACGTGCAGATGGGTGTTCTCGTCGATGCCGGCCAGCGCCGCTTCCACGGTGCGCTTCATGCCGTTCTCGTCGATGTAGCGCATGTCGTAGACATCGACTTTGTGGGTCTTGATCAGGCGCTTTTCTTCCGGGTCCACCGAACGGATGCCGATCTGGTGCACCTGCGAAGGCTTGATCGCCGGTGAGGTGCCGCCCAGCCTGGTCAGCGCATCCGGGCCGAGGCCGCACAGGCAGGCCACCGGCATGCCGTGGATGTTGCCCGACGGGGTCACTTCACTGGTGTTGAAATCCGAATGCGCATCCAGCCACAGCACGCGCAGGTCCTTGCCCTGCTCGCGGCACCAGCGCGCGACGGCAGTGATCGAACCGATGCCCAGGCAGTGGTCACCACCGAGCATGATCGGCATGCGGCCGGCCTGCAGTTCGGAGTAGCTGGCTTCCATCAGCGCGTGGTTCCACGCCACTACTTCGTCCAGGTGACGGTAGCCCTGCACCGGCGCTGTCCACGGGTTGCGCGGGCCGTCCAGGTTGCCGAGGTCGCGCACGTCCACGCCACGCGCTTCCAGTGCTTCGGGCAAGCCGGCCACGCGCAGGGCTTCCGGCCCCAGCCGGGCGCCGCGATGACCCGCCCCGATGTCGGTGGGGACGCCGATCAGGGTAACGGCGGGATGATGGGCCATGGGTGCCTCCTGCGAACGAAAAAGAAGCACAGTCTAGCCAGACGCATGTGACACCACTCGCGGCGGTGCAGCAGGGCTGCCCGTCGATCACCCATCCAGGCGGCCCCGATGACGGAGGTCGGCTTTCAGCCAAGCGTAGCGTCAGGAATTCCCTTTCCCGGGACAGGCTTCACACGCAGGTCGGTATCGGCTCTATCCATGGCCTGGTGAGGACAGAACAGTGGTCCCGCACGCGCGAACGGCGAAGTGCCAGTCCCATCACCCTCGGTCTTCGAAGGAACTTTCCATGAAACAGCTGATCCACCGCACTCTGTTGTTGTCCGTTGGCGTTGCATGCCTGGCATCCACCAGTGCTTGGGCCGCACCTCAGCGCGTGACATACGCGGTAACCAACGATGAACTTGCACTGCACCAACCTGAAGCCCGCGATGTTTTGACGTGGGTGGGCAGGCACGTCCGCCCGTCATTCGCACCTCTGGGTGCTGGCACGGTCCATGTCGAGCGTAGTGCCTTTTCTTCAGGGGCAGTCGCCCGAATGTCCGATCCTTCTCCTCCGGGAAAGCTGCCTGACAGCGGCTACCCAGGCGAACAGTACAAGGTCGAGAACACCTTGCCGGATGGCACGTACCAGTCGTGGGAATTCCGCTGGGTGGAACCCTCCAGCGGTCATGGCGGCGGCTGGGAGATGACCGGCTACCAGTTCAAGCGGGGCAATGACCCCGTCGAAATCCAGTAGCGCCGCTGCAGGGACAGGACCTGCCATCGCATGGCAGGTCCTGCGCTGTCACCTGTGACTCACCCGCCGCGACGTCGCAGTGGCGTCAGGCTCTGTACTTGGCAGTTGTTGCGCATCATGCACAGGAAGCGGCCCTCGGGATAATCGATGATCAGTTCCCGATAGTCGGTCCTGACCGGTAACTCGGTCACCAGCGTGCCCTGTGCGCCTTTGCTTGCGCTGCACGAACCGAGCGCGGTATCGCCCGCTGGCGCGTTGGCTGCGGCCTTGGACATGTTGCGGAACGTCGCGCGGCAGCCGCCATTGACCCAGACCGAATGCCGCGACAGGCCCCAGTTGCTTCCCTGCTCGCAACGGGTACGGCTGAGCTGGCGCACGATCTCCACATTGCCCCGCGTGTCCATGTCACAGGACACCTGGCGCTGGTCGGTGGATTCGCAGGTCACCTCGCGTGGCAGTGCTGCATCGTCATCGCGATCCTGATCACGGTGGTTCCTGCCCCCCTCCACGGCAGCCGCCGACGTGCCGTTGTTGCTGACCTGGCAGATGCCGTTGGCACCGCCGCTCGACCACGCACAGCAGCAGCTGCTGGCGCTGCAGCAACGCATCCATGCCTTCACCCTGGACGCCGCGGCCGAACATGAACTGGACATCCAGGGCCCAGCCAGCCCGCTGTGGGCAGCGCTGCAGGAGCGGGTGACCGTGGCGCCGTTGTACGGCGGCCTGCACGTGGAGTTCTTCGGCAACCCATGGGAAGAGCCATTCGCGTGGACGCTGGCCTGCCTGTCCGACCAGGGCGTGGCCGATGCGATCATGTCGCTGTCGTTCACCGGCCCGGACGAGGGTGCCAATGGCACGCGCGAATGGGAGTTCACCGCGCTGCTGGACAGCGATGTGCGTTTCCCACGCCTGCGCTCGCTGTCGATCTCCCCCACAGAACCGTCCGACCACAACATGTCGCTGGTGCAGCGCGCGGGCAGCCTGATGGAAGAAGACGGCGAGATCGCCCGCTTCGTTTCCAGGGCGCCGCACCTCAGCGAACTGGTGGTGCCGAATGCACCGGATGCCGCGTTCTTCGAGGTGCCGCTGCCGCACCTGCACAGCCTGCGCATCGGTGGTGGCTCGGACACGCAGCGCTTCATCGACAACCTTGCCGGATCACGCAACCTGCCTGCCCTGGGCCTGCTGGATTTTTGCGAATCGACGGAGCTGCAATTCGTCTGGGCTGATGCCCGTGAGACCGATGCGGTCACGCCTTTCGCGGCTTATGAGCGCTTGTTCGCCAGCCAAGCCTTCGATGCGCTGCACACCTTCCGGTTGCGAAACAGCGCGTTGGATGTGGCGCAGCTGCAGACGCTGCAGGCCATGCGCCCACGGTTGTCGTTCATGGTCATCCAGGCCGCGACGGGAGGCTATGTCAGCCATTTCGCCAAGGATGTGTTCCCGTGGCGGCATCTTGTGCCGGGTGATCCGGGGACGCGTTGATCGCCGCGCGGGTGCGTATGATGGTTGAGTGGGCCGCTTGGGGACGCGGTTAAGTTGGCTTGACACGGCACGGCGGCGTTACGCCGCACGATCGCGGCGCTCCGGCCTGTTTCAGGCTCCAATAGTACGCCGCGCAGAATGTCGTTTGTGCCTCGGGATTGGCCGCAACAAGCCAATTGCGATAATTCATTTTTCCTTTTAATCAGCGCGATGCCATCGGAACAATCGACTGGCAGCCCGTGATTCTGCGTGCGCATGATTAATTGCCACCCACAACTGGTGGCCGGGCTTCCAATCCCGAGTAGTCGATGATGTTTACGCTTGTCAGCCGGCGTCGCCTCTTGCAGGTGGCGCCGGCTGGCAATCCGTCTGCTGCCTTATGGCGGGCGGTGCGTGGGGGCCTTGTGCCCGCCGGTTCATCGACTCCGGTATTGGAAACCACGCATCGCCCGCCACCCTCTGCCGGTGGCGCCTCTGCCGCACCCGAGGATGCCCACATATCCGCTCCTGACTATCCCTATCTGACCGCCACGCTGGGCGAGGCCGCCGAACGCCTGCCCCCCGAGCTTGCGCAGCCGTTGGACGCCGCGTTCGCCGCCGTCGATGTCCCGGACCCGATCACGTTGCAAGGCTGCCTGCAGCGCATCCGCAACGGCGATGGTGCCGACGGTCAGCCGTGGCGCGGGCCAACGCTGACACCCGGCCAGGACATGGCCATGGCGCGCGCCGTCCGCGCCGCTGCCGGGCTGAGCACCTTGCTGGAAATATTCCACGCCGCCGAGCGCGTGCGGGTCGATGGAGGCGACGAGCAGCAGATCGGCGACGGAACGCGCGAAGGGCTGCTGCTGGCGTGCCGGGGATTGGCGGAGTATGTGGAGCTGCAGCTGCATGCGGCGTAGGCACACAGACACTAGCCGGCGCCATGCAACAAAGGGGCAATGGAGATTGTCGGGAGATGGTGCTTATCCGAATCGAACGGATGACCTACTGTTTACAAGGTAGTTGGAGTAAGCCCAAGAATCAATTGCCTAGACGGTTCTTTTTTCCCGGTCAGCGTTCGTGAAACTCAGGCGGTTGCTAGGGAGCGAGACAATTTTTCCCGGTGGCCTTCCAGCGCGTGAGCGGCACCGTGGACCACGGCGCGTGGAAAACGCACACAACGGGCCCTCGAGGATGGCCCCCGGCCTGGCCCACTCGCTGGGAGTCGAGACATTAGCGCTAGCCCGCGTCACGTACTAAGTCGTTCAGACACTGCATATACAATCGCCAATGCTAAACGAGATATTCATCACAGCCATCCGCTCACCATCGTGTTAGATATGTGAAGACGGCGTCGATTCCGTCACGATAATTGCGCGAATCCCTAGACTACGGAGAGATCTAGCATGGTCGTGAAAATTTCGAAGGTTTTAGCCCTTTCTGCAATGGCACTGAGCTCGGCGCTGATCTTGAGCGGATGCGCCATGAAAAGTGTAAGGGCCTATGGCGAATGCAGTGGAAAGCAAGCCGGGGGCGGTGAGTGCAAGGCTGGCGTGGAGGTGATCTGGGAGGGTGGCGGCGACGGCAAAAAGTCACTCTACAACTCTCTTTTGTCCACTCTAGATGTGCTTCCTGATGCGGCAACGTTCGAGTTGGATACTTCTGGCTCCACGATTCCCTATCCATCAGCTGGCAGTGCCGTCCTTCGTGTGAAGAATTCGGCAACCGGTGCAATCAGTGCATCGCAAACGTTCTCATGGGTGCGAACAGGGACAGTGATCCGAGTTGCGGATCCAAACGCTGTGAATGCGTGGATCTATGCCAATGTTGGCAATGGGGACTCCTTGTCCTACGATCTCGTACCATTCGACTCTGCCTATGGGAGTGGCCTGCAGGTAATAGCCGGCCAAGCTAAGCAAGAGGGCGTCACCAAGGCGAGTTACTATCTGGAGTTCGAAGGGCGCGACTGTGTTAATCATCCCTCGCCACATCTTTGCATGGAAATGTAGTATCCGTCGCCTTGAGCGGGCGCGTATCGCGCCCGCTTTCATGTTGGGATGAGATGCATCAGGTCGCACGCCTTCTATTCTATTTTTGCGCCGCCTGCCTTTCTGGCTGCGCAGCCAATGGACACCTGCCCAAAGGGTTGCCACCCACTGGATACACCGAAGTTGTTTCCATACCCCTAGGGCCATTCCGCTATTTCTATACTCGGTCCATTGTCCCCGGCCGACACGCCACTAGCTCCCCGCGAACCGTTCAATGCACAGGTACTGAGCGAGAAATTACCTTGAGGCTCACAGATGAGCCGTCAATCGACGTCCAGAAGCTCTGCACGCGGGTCGATGCGGCGGCAAGGTTCGCCGAATCTTGGATACCGGCCAGTTCCAACAAATATCGAATCCTTCTAGCGCCTGAAGGTATCGCGACAACCGTGCGGGCAAGATCTTTCGGCTGGTATTCAACCGGCAGAACTCTGGCACTCGCCGTACCGGTCCACGCGGATCGAGACAAGACCTTCGCCAATTTGGTTGATCTGGTTGCTCACGAGACCCTTCATGCACTAGGCCACTCAACAGGACATCCGCGAGCTTTGGACGAAAGAAGCGCCTACTACGCGGGGCTCTGCGCGCAACTTGAAATCAATGGCATCGTCATGGAAGAGAGCTTACCGGGAGCTCCCCTCGCCTCAGACGATCATGCGGTAGTCGATTCCTCGCAATCGGCGTATCGGGTCCGCCTAGAAACTTATCCCTTCTTGGAGAACGGGATCATTCAAATAGGATCAAGGAGTGGCGAGCTGATGCTGCTGAGGTGCCAGCAGATTCAAAGAGAAATAGCGAATCTTCGATAGATATAACTGGCTCAGACCTGGCAGACCGTGATCTTGCCAACGTCGTCGCGCAGTCGGTATGACGGGACTGATCGTGTCCGCCCAGCACCGCCCCAGGGAGGAGCTGGAGCCAACTGCGGCCAAGCTCCACGGATTGATTACCGCGTTTCAGAGCCGCTGGCAGGCATACACGAATCCGACTGACGGTCAGCGCCCGCTGCCGATGTGAGCTGCGTCGCATAAGGCTCAGGTAGTCGGCCCCAACTCGAAGGGATTGAATCGGATTACTTCATCGCCCAGCCACTCATTGAGCGCGGTCAGCCGCGTCTGCAGCGGCGATAGCTCCATCGCAGTCCACACGGTCGCCGCCTCGCGGATCGAGCCAAAGCCACCGCTGTTCTGCGGCACGATGCCCAGCAGCTGCGGCGGTGTCCGAAGGGACGCCAGCATGTCGTCACGGGTCACGCTCTTGATGCCGGTGAACTCATCCTTCGCAGCAACCTCGCTGACGGGAATCAGTTTCAACCCGTCCTTGCTCCCGCCCGGCGAGTGCAGGAACAGGTTGCGGAAATTGCCCGGTCCGCGCGACTCGCGAAGCGCGTTTCGGATGCCGTCCACATCATCCTTCTCGGTCAGCAAGTCGGTCAGGTACCGCAGGCAGCTGCCCCCCGTATCTCCCTGCAGTGATGGTGCTGGCCTACGCGGTTCGCTTGCGCGGCATTGAGGTGGACACTCTCACCGACGCCCACCTGCAGCATGAGGGCATCCGTAGCAACCGGCGTAAGGGGTCGCGCGACAACGTGGCCCTGTGGACCAAGGAATTACGCGCGGCTGTGACGTGGCTGCAGGGCTATCGGGACGAACGGATGCAGGCCCACGGCCGACCCATACCGATCAAACCGGAGCAGCGACGCCTGCTGGTTTCGGAGTCCGGCACCCCGCTCACGAAATCTGCTCTCGACAGCGCTTGGCAACGCATGGTCCGCCGTGCGATTGCTGAGGGAGTGATCGAGAAGGATCAACGCTTTGCGCTCCACGGCCTGAAACATCTGGGAATCACCGACAGCGAAGACAAGGGTGCTGGTGGCCGCGTAACGGAGGCCATGCGTCAGCTGTACGACCACTCCGTTCCGGTGGTCAAAGCGGCCGTGAAACCAAAAAAGCGCCGCTAATTTTCCCGGCAATTTTCCCGGTAGACGCAAGAAGGCCAGCGCACCGCGCTGGCCTTCTTCGTTGAAACCCCTGTTTTCAATGGGTTTCGGCGCTTCCGAAGTGGTGCCGCTTATCCGAATCGAACGGATGACCTACTGTTTACAAGATAGATAGACTTAGCTTTGAAATCAGTCGGTTAGATGGGTCATTTTTACCGTCCGGGCGCGTGAAACACTTGTTACACTTGATCATTCCCAGCAATTTTACCGCTCTCTACCGCCTCGATTCACGGACGCAGAAGGGCTTGAAGTAGGAACAAAAAATGGATGTTCTTCGGGATGGCGGGCTGTTTTGGCTGGGCGATGATGATCAAGTGCCGACGTCTTTGCCTCCTCAGGAGGGATGCGTCGCGGGCTTGTTGGAAGTAGCCGATGATGGGCAGATCACGCTCGACTTGATTGGAGTTCTTTTAGACGATGGCGAAGACGGCATCTGCCTTGGGATAGAGGAGGTCGGTCCACGCACCATTCGAGGACTTCTAAAGGGGACTGGCGAGCACGTTTTGCTTACCGGCGCCCGTCCCATCAAGATGCACTACACCGACCAGATATCTTCTCAGGTCATGCGTGCCACCGCCGTCTTGGTGTCTAAGCATCCCATCACCGTGAGTCAATTCACTGAACTCATGATGCCTCTTGAGGGATTTGAGGCTTGGGCTTACCCAGGGACTGTGAGCGGAGAACGGCCTGTGGGCGACGACGGTCAGCGCCACCTGCTTTCTCTGCGGTTGGCCCGCGACTGCGACCGAGTCTACGAAACGTCCTTTGGCCAGCTGACCTTTCAAACTGACTTTGGTGGCTACCTTCCCTCTTACGACAGTACGTCAGTTGATGTCTCCTTGAAGTCGCAGCTAGTGCTCTGCTTGTCTGCACACGCTAGCCTCGACCAGATCCTTGATTACTTCCGGGGATTTGAAGACCTCATCCTGCTTTTGAGTAACAGTTCGCGGTCGCTGCCCTGGCCGATAGCGAAGAGTGCATCACTCGATGGCCTAGTCCGCATCTATTACGCAAGGGCGAACCAGAACAGTGCCGTTTTCAACAGGCACCAATGCTGGCTAAGCTTGACTCGCCTGGGAGAAGATTTCGGTGCGGTGGTAAATCGTTGGTTCGAGCGTCGGCGAGAGCTGGGTCCAGGTCTGCATCTGTTCCTTGGCATGCGCCGCCCTCGGCCTATGTACATCGAACACAAGTTCGCCAACTTGGTGTGGGGCCTCGAGTCGCTGCATCGACGGCTATACGACGGCGACGTCGAATCGAATGAGAAGCTCCGACTCAAGGTTGAGAGGATCATTTCCGTCCTATCACGAGTGGAGTGGGCAAATGCAAGCGACAAGAGATATGCACTTGGAAAGTTCAAAAATGTTGAAGCGAGCCTCGCGGAGAGAATCGAGCAACTTCTGCTGAGCATTGGCCTGGGCTTCGATAACGAAAAGCTGCGCGAATTTTCGGAAAAGTGCGCAGACTTGCGCAACGATCTATCTCACTATGGTGGTGAACGTACCCCAGGGACATACTCGGATGTGATTGAGGGATACGTAGCGTTCTCGATTGCTCTAGGTCACCTTTACCACCTTCTCCTGCTTCATCTGGTCGGGATTTCTGACGTCCATATCCACTGGTTGGTGAACGAACATAGGGACCACGTGCGGCATCACCTTGCACGCGTCAACCTCGTCCCTCAGATGAAGGCTCCATCTGCGTCCTAGGGGAGCAGCGGCGAGCCTTCCTGATGCGCCTCTGTCTGGCTGATAGCTTGCGCGTCTATCCGCACGGATACTCGTACACGGCGGTATCTGCGTTCGGGGATAGAAGATCGCCGACGACCCGCCATCGGGTGGCACCCTCGTCTTCTGCCCCGAAGAGCCACAGGCCTCCCAAGCTCAGGCCCGATAGATCCAACTCACTGACCTGCACGCGCATGTTGCGATTGAGGTGTATTGCTACCGTGAGGTCGTCGGATCTTGGATATCTGATCTTGAGGCTATCGATCTGTTGCTGCAGGCTCTTGATGCCCGCTCCCATTTCTGGGGGAAGCTCCTTCATCTGGACAGGGCTGTATCGCACCTCGTCACCAGAACGCCATCGCATCACGGCGTCGTAGTCAGACTTTTCAGAATAGGCAACCGCAACCAGCGACCGTGTGACCTGCCCCATAAGGAAGGCGAAAATCGCACATTGCCGTCGTTCCAAGTATGGCTTGAGCTCTCTCGTTCGGAGATGCTTTACCTTTGCTGGCAGGCCATCGAGCACACCACTGGTTTCCATAGCCCGTAGTTGGATCAACACCGGTTTGGGATCGTAGTAATCCAACCGTCGCCACTCCTTGAGTCTTAGGTTTCCCACCCTGCGTACCTCGGCTGCTGCCCACGCTTGTGCCCTTCCCGCGAATATACGTGACGCAGACGCCGCAAGTGACAGGCTCACCTTATGTGCGGCCGATTCGCCCAACGTCCCATCCTCGACTTCGGCCTGCCGTCGCTGGTCGACCTCGCGCCGGCGTTGGCCGAGATGCCACCCAGCTACAACCTTGCCCCCACCCAGCGTGCGTCGGTCTTCCTCGATCGGGGATCAGGCCGGCAGGTGTCGCGGCTCACGTGGGGCCTGCTGCCTTTTTGGGCAAAGGCCAAGGGTCTGCAGGGATCCACCATCAACGCCCGCATCGAGACGGTGGCCACCAAGCCGGCATTCCGCGCGGCGTTCAAGGTCCGCCGGTGCCTGGTGCCGATGGCCGGGTACTACGAGTGGTCGGTGAGCGACGTGGACGGGAAGAAAGATCCATGGTTCACCCACACCCCATCGCCAGCGATCACGGTCAGCGGATCACTTGGCCAGCTGGCAGAGCGTGTCGTCCAGTAGAAGTCGGCGGGGAGAGGCATGGGCGGCAGGATACGGCTGGCCGTCGCAAAGGCTGCGACAAGGGCGCAGTCTGCAGGCGTGAGCTGGTGCGGCGGCGCGATGCTTATGGCGCCCTACGCGCGATAAGGTGCAATTTTTGAGGTGGCCACGGGAAACGGGTAACAAAGGTAATCAGCCCGAAACCGACCCATAATTTATCAATGAAATCAAATATTTATATGTTCTATATGAAGGTAACACTTGGGTAACCTTTGAGTAACCTGATTACCTTTTCCAGAGGTAACATTGAACGCAAGAAAAATCCTTATAAATCAATGACATTACTTTGTAGGGATCGGAAAATTACCTCAGATCACCTCGGAAGGTAACTCTATTTTTCTATTGCAGATCAATGCTTTAGACCGCGCATCCGGGGTCCAGTTACCTGGTTACCTCCTTCCCGTGGTCACCTCAAAAATTGGCCCTTCGGCCGCGCCCCCTGTGAGCGCCCCAGACCGGCAAGAAACGCTCCCGTCTGCGCAGGGAACCGCAGGGCCGGCAGGTACGCGGATACCCCAGAGAAAGCCATACAGGGCCTCGCCGGGGGGCTGCTGCAGGGGGTGCAGGAAAAACATCCCATGAAGTGCGCAGGCGTGGCGGGGAGACGAGTGCGCGCGCCAGCATGCAGACAGTACGGATGACCGCGCCGCCGTATGGGAAGCCGCCAGGGTCGACCGCGCAACGACCAGCAACCGTTGCCGCCAAGACAGCAACGGTCGGACAGGAATAGAGACCTGACCCCGAGGCATCGCCCAGCCGCCACCCTTGCGCATGCGGTAGGATGCGGCCCCCACATGGAGCACGAAGACATGGGCACGCAGCAGCGAATGGACTCACTACAGTGCCTGCGCGGACTGGCGGCGCTAGCGGTCGTCCTCTTTCACCTACGCGGTGTGGAGATGAAGTACCTCCAAGGGCCGGCGCTGCTTGACGCTGTCGCCAGGTATGCCGATGCAGGCGTCGACCTGTTCTTCGTGGTGTCTGGCTTTGTGATGACCACAATCGCCGCCGGTCGCTATTCGAAGGCGGGCGCGAGTGCGCAGTTCCTGGTCAAGCGTGCGTGGCGTGTGCTGCCGATGTATTGGATCTTCACCACCCTGGTGGTGGTGCTGATGGCAGTGGTTCCCTCAATGGTGAACAGCTCGTACGCCGGTCAGAGCGTCCTAGCTTCCTACCTGCTGATTCCTCACGCCCAGTTGCCCGTGCTGACGGTGGGTTGGACGCTGGTGCATGAGGCGTACTTCTATCTGGTGTTCGCCGGAGTCATCGCATTCGTACCCGAGCGCTTCGTGCCCGTTTTTCTGTTGCTTTGGGCAACTTCCATCGGCGTTGCGCCGTGGTTGCCGCCAGGACCTATGACGCCCGCCCACGTCCTCGTAACCAACCCGCTGACCTATGAATTCATCGCAGGCGCCATGCTCGGTATCTACTGGCGTCACATTCCGGCGAAGCTCGCGCTGCCGTTGATCGTCGCGGGTACTGCAGTCGCGGTGGCTGCTGCCGTAGCCCTACCCGAGGCCGGACCAGCAACTATGGCGGTCAGCACCCGGGTCGCGTGCTTTGGCAGCGCTGCTGTGCTCCTGCTGGCTGGCGCGGTTGTGTGGGAAGCAAACGGCAGGTTCCGGGCGCCACGCTGGCTCACCCTGTTGGGCGACTCTTCCTACTCGCTGTACTTGACCCACATCTTTGTCATATCCGCCATGGGGCGCGCTTGGGCAATGGTTTCGCCGGCGCCGGGTTGGGCCGGGCACCTGGCCTTCGTGGTGGTAAGCACATTCGCTTGCTGCGTCGCAGGCTACGTTGTGCATGCTCAACTTGAGCGTCCTCTGCTTGTGCTACCCCAACGCTGGGGCGTGGGGCGGAAACAGCTGCCCGGCTAGCAACTCGGGCAATCGGGCCAAAGAAAAGCCGCCCTTAGGCGGCTTTTCACGTCGCGAAGCTCGTTACAGGCTGGGCAGTCGGGACCGCGCCACGTCGGAGTAGTGGCCGGTCATTTCGATGCCGGTCCAGCTGTAGCCCTCAGCATCCGCGGCTACCAGCGTGGTGCCGGAGCCGGCGAACGGATCGAGGATGCGCCCGCCCTGCTCGCAGATCCGCACCAGCTGACGCATGAGGTCGGTCGGCTTCCCGGTCAGGTGGTGCTTGTCCGACTTGCGCACCGCCTCGCGGAAGACACCCGGCAGCGTTGGCGCTGCCCGGTCCAACGGCATACCGCCCTTGCTGCCCCACACCACGTACTCGGCCTGGTTGGAGAATCGGCCACGCTGCGGTCGCACGCCACCCGTCTTGTCCCACACCGCCACACCGCGCCAGGTGAAGCCGGCGCACTGCAGCGCGTCGGTGGTCAGCGGCAGCTGTCGCCAGTCGGTGAACAGCAGCACAGGGGCGCCGTCCCGCAGGACGCGGTTGCACTGCGCCAGCCACAGCTGCATCCGTGCCAGGTGCGAGCGCTGATCGCGTTCGTCGCTGGGGAAGTCAGCATGCAGGTACGGCCCGCTGCTCTGCATGTACTTCTCGTTAGGGCTGCGCTGGCGAGCAGAGGCATGGACGCCGCCGCTGGCATACGGGGGGTCAGTGATGAGAGCGTCGAAGCTGTTGGCCGGCAGGGTCGGCAGGACGGTCAGGGCATCGCCGTGGATCAGTTCGTTCTTCATGGGTAGAGCCTTCTTCGTGGTGTCGCTCGCGGCGATCCGTGGAGAGGCTCTGGGCCTTCATGTGGTTCATATCCCCACAACGGGGGCATTTCATCTGTAGGTCATAGTCGCCTGCGGCCTTGGCCAGCAGGCGGGCACAGGCGCCGCAGCGCAGGTTTTGGCGGCTGGTCATCATGCTGCCACTCCCAGATCGAAGGGGTTGAAGCGGATCACCTCATCGCCGAGCCATTCGTTGAGCGCGGTCAGCCGCGTCTGCAGGGGCGACAGTTCCATCGCAGTCCACACGGTCGCCGCCTCGCGGATCGAGCCAAAGCCACCGCTGTTCTGCGGCACGATGCCCAGCAGCTGCGGCGGTGTCCGAAGGGACGCCAGCATGTCGTCACGAGTCACGCTCTTGATGCCGGTGAACTCATCCTTCGCAGCAACCTCGCTGACGGGAATCAGTTTCAACCCGTCCTTGCTCCCGCCCGGCGAGTGCAGGAACAGGTTGCGGAAATTGCCCGGTCCGCGCGACTCGCGAAGCGCGTTTCGGATGCCGTCCACATCATCCTTCTCGGTCAGCAAGTCGGTCAGGTACAAGATGAACCCGGCGTGCGAACCGTTGTTGTAGTACTTCCGGCGGAACAGCGTCGCCGATTCGTTCACCAGGGCCGACTGAACAGCCGGCATCCATTCCGGTAGCCCGTAAATCTCCTGGTCAACATCGGCCTCGCGCAGCTGGAGGACATCGCCGCGAGCGAACTCATGCTCGATATGGCCGGCGCGGATCTGGAAGAACTCGCCCGGTTCCACCCCCCGACGCACGTACTTCGCCAGCGGCACGGCCAGAGAGTGATTGGCGCCCGACATGGCGCGGCGGCGCTCAACGTAGGCCATGCCGAAGGTGATGTGGTTCGCTCGATCACCTGACCGGGATTTTCAAGAAGTCCAGCGAGTATCTAGACCTCTCCGCCAAGTCGAGGGAGGGTTACGACTACTGCGCAACGAAAGCATGCGGATATCTGTTGCGCGATGGCCGCATGCTCGGCCAACAGCGCGTAGAGCATCTATCGGTGCCGGTACTGCAGCGCGTAGTGGAGACGCTGGCTACCGGCCGACCGGCCTGCGGAAAGCTGCCGGGGATCCCAGCGACCCCGGCAGCGGCGAACCGCGTCGCCAGTTATCTACGACGCCTCTTTGCGTGGGGTATCCGACACGGCCACTGCTCTACCAATCCCGCCGACGGTATCCGCAAGGTTCGTGAGAAGCGCGACGCCCGCATGCCTGACCACGATTCGTTTGACGCGGTGCTGCGATTCGCCCGCGCACGCGCCAGCCGGCAAGCGCATACCGCTGGCAGCTGTCCGCCCTATCTCCCTGCAGTAATGTCGCTGGCCTATGCGGTCCGCCTACGCGGCATTGAGGTGAACACTCTCACCGACGCCCATCTGCAGACGGAGGGCATTCGCAGCAATCGCCGAAAGGGTTCGCGTGACAACGTGACGCTGTGGACCAAAGATCTGCGCGCGGCCGTGAAGTGGCTACAGTCCTACCGGGACGAACGGATGCGGATCCATGGGCGGCCGGTACCGATCAAACCTGAGCAACGACGCCTTCTGGTTTCGGAGTCCGGCACCCCGCTCACGAAATCGGCCCTCGACAGCGCCTGGCAACGCCTGGTCCGCCGCGCGGTTGCGGAGGACGTGATAGAGAAGGACCAGCGATTCGCGCTCCATGGCTTGAAACATCGGGGCATCACCGACAGCGAGGACAAGAGCGCTGGCGGCCACGTGACCGAGGCCATGCGGCAGCTGTACGACCATTCCGTACCGGTGGTGAAAGCGGCCGTGAAACCAAAAAAGAGCCGCTAATTTTCCCGGCAATTTTCCCGGTAGACGCAAGAAGGCCAGCGCACCGCGCTGGCCTTCTTCGTTGAAACCCCTGTTTTCAAAGGGTTTCGGCGCTTCCGAAGTGGTGCCGCTTATCCGAATCGAACGGATGACCTACTGTTTACAAGACAGTTGCTCTACCAACTGAGCTAAAGCGGCACGGGGTGAAACGCCGACGGCAGCGCCGTGGTTTGGGAATTCTAGCGCAGTCGCGTGCATTCCAGCGACCGTTGCTGCGCGGCGCCACTGCGCTGCTGTGCCTGGGCCGGTTCGCTGCCGGTGGCCAGCTGCCCTTCCAGCCACCATTGGCCGGCATCACCACTGGCCACCAGGCGCGGCTGGAAGCCGGCGGCCTGTACCGCAGCCATGCGCCGTTCGGCGCCCTCGCGGTTGCGGTACTGGCCCAGCGCAATGGCGTTGGTCTCGTCGCCCTGGCTGATGATGTAGTAGTCGCTCAGCCCGGCAGCGACGATGCGCTTGACCGTGGCCTGTGCGTCATCGCGGCTGGCGGCGGCAGGCAGCAGCACGCGGTAACGGGCGCTGCCGCTGGCGGCGGGCTGCTCGCGCAGGCGCACCTGGCTCAACAGGTTGCCCGCACGGCTCTGCGCAGCGCTGGCAGCGGCGCGGTCGGCGAACGGGCCCAGCGCCAGGCAACGCGGCGGTACGGCCGGGGCTGCGGGTTTCTCAGCCACCGGTTCCGGCGCTGGCTTGGCGACGGCGGCCAGCGGCTCAGGCGCCTTCACTGGTTCGGCGGGCTTGCTGGGTGCCGGAGGCAACGCCGCTGCCGGCGCAGGTGCAGCGGTCACTGCGGTAGCCGGCGCCGCCTCACGCTCCACCAGTGCTTCAGTGGGGGCCGCTGCCGAGGCCTGCGCGGCCACGGCCGCATCGGTGCCACCGGGCAACCAGCGCAGCTCGGCCACGCCGGTCGGGGGCGGTGGCAACGGCGCCCGCGCGGGTTCATCGCGCAACAGCCACCAGGTGGCAACACCAAGATTGAGGATCGCCAGCACGACGATCAGGGCACGGGTCAGCATGCGCCGATACTAGCCTGCGGGCTGGTGCACCGCCCAGCGGGCGAGGCCATCCAGCACCAGCGAGGGGTGGTAGTCGGCGCCGTCCAGCAGCGGCATCAGCGCGGGTGCACCACCGCCATGCACCAGCAGCGACGGCATGACGCCCAACAGCGCCTGTGCCTGGCGGGCGCTGCGTTCAACCAGCGCCACGGCGGCACCATCGCAGCCGGAGGCCAGCGCATCGGCGGTGTCGTTGGCGAATTCGCTGTAGTCACCGCCGCTGGCCGGCAGCTGCACCGCGCGCGCGTGCAGCGCCTCGCGCATGGTGGTCGGCGAGGCGGAAATGCGTCCACCGTGATGCTGGCCGTTGGCATCCAGCAGGTCGATGGTCAACGCGGTGCCGACACCGACCACCAGCACCGGCCGCTGCGCCTTGGCGGCAGCCAGCAGCGCCAGGAAACGGTCGACACCGAATTTTTCCGGCTTGGCGTAGGCAATGCGTACACCCGCACACTGGGCGCTGGTACGCACCACATGCACGTGCTCGAAGCGGCGCTGCAGCTGATCCAGCATCGCGCTGGTCAGCGACGGCGCGGCAACGCTAGCCACAAACGCGGTGCCGCCACTGGGCAGGCTGTGCGGCGGTTGCCCGGCCATGCCTTCGGCGCCATGCGCCCAGGCCTGCACATCACCGGCACGGTCACCCTGCAACGGCGCGAACTTGAAGCGCGAATTGCCCAGATCGAACAACCAGTCGCTCATGCTCTTCTCACACTGACTTCGCCGGCATGCAGCAGGCGCTCGCGGCCATCGATGCGCACGCGCAGCGCGCCATCGTCAGCCAGACCGAGCGCGGTACCGTGCTGCCATTCGCCATCCAGCTGCACGCGCACTTCGCGCCCGGCCAGCATGTCGAACGCTGCGTAACGCGGCAGGAACGGCGCCAGCCCTTCCCGGTCGAATTCCTCCAGCGCCGGCAGCAGCCGTGCCAGCACCGCGGCCACCACCGTGTTGCGATCCACCGATGCGCCGGCCAGTGTGTCCAGGTCCACCCACGGCTGGGTGATCTGTTCGGCGAAGGCCGGCGGCATGTGCACGTTGATGCCGATGCCGATCACTGCACGCGCCGGGCCGGCGTATTCGCCACCACCCTCGGCCAGCAGGCCCACCAGCTTGCGGCCATCGACCAGCACATCGTTCGGCCACTTCAGCTGCGCCTGCGTATAGCCCAGGTCGTGCAGGGCTTCGGCCACGGCGACGCCGGCCACCAAGCTCAGCCCGGCCAAGCGGCCGAGGCCCCCCTCGAACAGGCGCAGCACCGACAGATACACATGCGCGGCCAGCGGCGACGCCCAGGTGCGCCCGCGACGGCCACGGCCGCCGGTCTGGCGCTCGGCCAACAGGACGCTGACACCGCGCTGGGGCGCGCTGCAGCGCAGCAATTCGGCGTTGGTGGAGTCCACCGTCCAGGCCACCTGCAGGTCGTGCAGCAGTGCTGCGGCCTCCTTGGGCAGGCCGGCGCGGATGGCCCCGGCGTCCAGCAGGTCGACCGGCCGGGTCAGCCCGTAGCCTTCGCCTGCGCGCCCTTCAACCTCGACGCCGGCGGCCCTAAGCCCTTGAATTCGCTTCCAAATGGCGGCCCGGGTCTGGCCCAGCTCACGGGCCAGGGCGTCGCCGGACAGGCGACCGGCAGCGAGTTTGGCCAGCAATTGGCGATCGTCCACGGCAGCTTCCACAAGGTCAGGACGGAATTATGCGGGAAACCCGCCAGCGGCGCCCGCCGGCCCCGGTTCCAGCGGGCTTCCAATCTGGCGCCGGGTTCGGGCTAGAATCGGGAACTCACCTTCCCTTAACGTGGATGTCGTCAATGCGCCGTTATGCCCATTGCCTGATCCTGCTGACGATGCCCTTCGCGGCATCTGCCACAGCAGCGCTTGATGACAGCCGTGGCGCCTGCGTCTATTCGGCCAGCGATGCAGCCTCGCAGCGCACACCGACCAACGCGCCGACAGCGACGGCCGCCAAGCCGGCACCGGTACGTCCGGCCGCCGCGACCAGCAGCGGCGGTGGCGGCGACGACGATGTACTGCAGCGCATCCGGGCGCCGAAGTGGCACAGCTACCTTCCGGGTATGTTCCGCTGATCAAGTCGTTGCTGCAGTGGTTGCGGCCCGCGCCGCGACCGATCGAAGACGCACACTGGAACGATGCCTGCCACCGCGCAGCGTGGTTGCGCGGCCTGGACGACGAACGGCATGCACGCCTGCGCGCGCTGACCACGCGCTTCCTGCATGAGAAGACCATTTCCCCGATCGGTGACCTGCAGCTGCAGCCGGCCGATGGCGTGCTGCTGGCCGCGCTGTGCTGCCTGCCGCTGCTGGAGTTCGGCGAGGTGGGGCTGGAAGGCTGGTCGCAGCTGATCGTCTACCCCGATGCGTTCCGCGTGCATCGCAGCCATATGGACGCTGCCGGCGTACTGCACGAGTGGGATGACGAGCTGATTGGCGAGTCGTGGGACAACGGTCCGTTGATTCTTTCGTGGGCCGATGTGCAGGCCGACCTGGCGGCACCGCATGAGGGTTACTGCGTGGCCGTGCATGAAATGGTGCACAAGCTGGATGCGCTCGACGGCGCGATGGACGGCACGCCGCCGTTGCCGCGTGCGTGGCAACGCGAGTGGGCTGCCGACTTCCAGAGATCGTACGACGCGTTCTGTGCGCAGGTGGATGCCGGCGTGGAAACACTGATCGATCCGTATGCGGCCGAGGCGCCGGAAGAGTTCTTCGCGGTGGCCAGCGAGTACCACTTCTCTGCGCCGGACCTGCTGGCCGAAGCGTTGCCGGAGGTGGCTGCGCATCTGCGGCGGTTCTATGGTGAGCCGCCGGCAATGGTCGGGTGATTCATCCGTCCGCCGGGCATGGCCCGGCGCTACCCGAGGGTGTACGTAGACCGGTAGCGCCGGGCCGTGCCCGGCGGATCGGGTTGCAGCGGATCGTTACGGCCCTGGCGGCAGCCGCACTTCGAAACGGGCGCCGCCCAGTTCGCTGGAACGGGACACCTGCAGCTCGCCGCGGTAATCCTTGATCAGGTCCTGCACGATCGACAGGCCGATGCCGTGGCCCTGTACGCGCTCATCGCCGCGCACGCCACGCTGCAGCACCTTGCCGATGTCCTCCGGAGCAATGCCCGGGCCATCGTCATCCACCGCCAGCAGCAGGCCGGCGCGACGCGCATTCGGCGCCGGCAACGGTTGCGCGGTCAGCAGCACGCGCCGCTTGGCCCACTTGAATGCGTTCTCCAGCAGGTTGCCCAGCAGTTCCTGCAGGTCACCCGGTTCGCCGTGGAAGCGCGCGGCCGGGTCGATGTCGAATTCGCACAGCACGCCCTTGGACGCATAGACCTTTTCCAGGCCACGCACGATTTCCTCGGCGTTGGATTCGATCGGCAGCGGTGCCGAGAACAGCTTGTGGCCCGACGAGGCCGCGCGTGCCAGCTGGTAGGACACCAGGTTGTTCATGCGCTGCAGCTGCACGTCCAGCTCTTCGCGCAGGGCGCCATCGCCGGCGCCGCTGTCCATCTGCGTACGCAGCACCGCAATCGGCGTCTTCAGGCTGTGCGCCAGGTCGGCCAGGGTATTGCGCTGGCGTTCCAGGTTCTCACGCTCGCCCTCGATGAAGGCATTGATGCTGTCGGTCAACGGCTCCAGCTCGCGCGGGTGGCGCTCGCTCATGCGCTCGGTCTCGCCGCGCTGGACCTTGGTCAGTTCGGTGATCACCCGCCGCAACGGGCGCAGGCTCCACTGCAGGATGACCGTCTGCAGCAGCAGCAGGATCAGGCCGATGCCGCCCAGGTAGAACCAGACCCGGCTGCGGAACACGCGCAGCTGCGCACCCAGCGCGCGCGAGTCTTCCATCACGTAGATGGTGTATGGGAATTCGGTGGCCGGGTCGGCGTCGGCATCCCACACCAGGCCCAGGCCATAGCGATACACCGAGCCTTGGCTGCCGTCGATCTGGATCATCGGCAGCGGGCCTTCGAACACTTCCTGGCGCGGGGCCAGCAGGCCACCGCCGACGGTGGGCAGCATCGGGCCTTCGGCGGACATCGAATTGCCCTTGCCGTCGGGCATGACGACCTGCAGGTACAGGCCGCTGCCAGGCACGTCGAAACGCGGATCCGGCGGCTGCTCGCGGATGTACAGCGAGCGGTCGCGGGTGAAGTCGATGCCGGCCGCATAGGCGGTGGCGTAGTTCTTCAGGCGCTCGCGCAGGTTCGCCTTCGCCGTATCGGCGAAGGCGGCATCAAGCGCGTAACCGGCCAGGGCCAGGAACGCGACCAGGCCCACGGACGCGGCGAACATCTGGCGCGCCTGCAGAGAGCGCGGCCGCCAGCGTCGGAAGAACCACAGACGGCCGGACATCGTTTATCGCCTGCTGAAGGCCTCAGCCCTCGTTGCGCGGAATCGCGAAACGGTAGCCACGACCGCGCACGGTCTCGATCGGCTTCAGTTCGCCATCCGGGTCCAGCTTCTTGCGCAGGCGGCCGATGAACACTTCCAGCACGTTCGAGTCACGATCGAAGTCCTGCTGGTAGATGTGCTCGGTGAGGTCGGCCTTGGAGACCAGTTCACCGGCATGCATCATCAGGTACTCCAGCACCTTGTACTCGTAGCTGGTGAGGTCGACATTGCTGCCGGCCACGCTGACGGTCTGCGCTGCCAGATCCAGGGCCACCGGGCCGCATTCCAGGGTCGGCTTGCTCCAGCCGGCGGCGCGGCGCAGCAGCGCGTTGACGCGGGCCAGCAACTCTTCCACATGGAACGGCTTGACCAGGTAATCGTCGGCGCCCTGCTTCAGGCCCTCGACCTTGTCCTGCCAGCTCGAACGCGCGGTCAGGATCAGCACCGGGAACTTCTTGCCTTCGTCGCGCAGGGCCTTGATCAGCTCCATGCCCGACATCTTGGGCAGGCCGAGGTCGATGATGCCGACGTCGAACGGCACTTCGCGGCCCATGTACAGGCCTTCTTCGCCGTCCTGCGCTGCATCGACGGCAAAACCTTCGCGCTTGAGCCGGGCTGCCAGGGTCTCACGCAGCGGGGCTTCGTCTTCGACCAGAAGGATACGCATGAACTCTCCCTAGTGTGCTGGGTGCGGCCCGGAGGCCTGTGGGTACGGGTTGATAGCGACAACTATCCCTGTTCAGGGGTTATCGCCGCGTAGTGATGACATATCCGACCGCGGCGTGCGCGGCTGTGAACGTGCCGGGGCGGGGTCGTCCATGTAGCGGACCCGACCGCGGTCGTCCATGTATTTGACCCGGTTGATGTCACGACCATCGAACGGCACACGCTCGGCGCCCAGGATGTGGCCACCGGTGGTGCGCTGCACGCGGCGCACGGCATCGGACAGCGAGCGCTCGTTGCCGGCGCCACGGCCTCCACGCTCCATCATTTCTGCGCGCCCCTGTTCCCGCTGCGGGTCCTGCGCCAGCGCCGAAGACAGCGGGGCAGCCGCCAGGACCACGCAGGTGGCCAGGGCAATACAGCGGTGGAAGGGAGCGGAAGACATCGATGCGATCCTAGCCGAGCACGGCGATTCGTTCAAAAGTCGTAAATCCGGGCACCGGAATGGAACCCGGCGTTTTACAAATCTTTACAAATCTTTTGCAAATTCTTGGTTTCGGGCAGTGAATCCGGTCTGAACTTTTCCAGATGCTCCAGACCGTTGTTCAGCTAAGTGAACATTCGGGACGAAACGGCTGCCCTTGTCAAGTCAGGAATGTGACTGACGTCACGCAGCGGCGCGGTCGGCTTCGCGTTCGGTGACTGCCAGCGCCTGCTCGACCAGCGCCCAGTCGGCACCGGGGCGATGGGCGCCCTCGCTCAGCACTTGGCGGAATGCGCGGCCACCGGGCTGTCCGTGGAACAGGCCGAGGATGTGGCGGGTGATGTGCTTGAGGGCCAGGCCCTCGCCCAGGCGGGCTTCGATGTACGGGCGCAGGGCGCGCAGCAGCTCGCCGCGCGGACGCAGCGTCGCACCGGTCTGCAGCGCTTCCAGCTGATGCAGCAGGTAAGGGTCGTGGTAGGCCGCGCGGCCCAGCATCACGCCATCGACGTGCGCGGCCTGCGCCTGCACCGCCTCGATGCTGGCCAGGCCACCATTGAGCACTACCGGCAGTGCCGGGCGCTCCTGCTTCAGCCGGTAGGCCCAGTCGTACTTCAACGGCGGAACCTCGCGGTTCTCCTTCGGCGACAGGCCCTTCAGCCAGGCGTTACGGGCGTGCACCACCACCATCGCGGCGCCGGCCTTGACCTGGCGGTCGACGAAACTGGCGAATACCTCGTAGTTGTCGTCCTCGTCCACGCCCAGGCGGCATTTCACCGTTACCGGGATGTCCACCGCCTCGACCATGGCCGACACGCATTCGGCCACCAGCACCGGCTCGCGCATCAGGCAGGCACCGAAACGCCCGGCCTGCACGCGGTCGGACGGGCAGCCGCAGTTGAGGTTGACCTCGTCGTAGCCCCAGTCGGCGGCGATGCGCGCGGCCTGCGCCAGCAGGGCCGGATCGCTGCCACCGAGCTGCAGTGCCAGCGGCTGTTCGCTGGCATCGAAACCGAGCAGGCGCTGGCGATCGCCATGGATGACCGCATTGGCGTGCACCATTTCGGTGTACAGCCGCGCACCCGGCGCCAGCAGGCGGTGGAACACCCGGCAATGGCGGTCCGTCCAGTCCATCATGGGGGCGACGGACAGGCGCAGGGAATCAGCGTAACGGGCGGTGGCGGACGTCATCGGGCGGTTGATCGTGGAGACTGGCATTGCCAGTGAGATCAATAGTTTACACCGCTCGGCTGAATGCGCCCGCGCTGGCCCGGATAGGACTGCCTCCTCTCCGTGCCAACTGACTACCTACCTTCAAAGCTCCTGCGGGCGTTCGGGTTCAACCACCGGGGCATGCATCTCATAGTCTGTCTGCTTCCAGCCACCGCCGCCGCTCCCCGACACCCACTGAAAAGTCCAAGTCTCGATGAAGCCGCCAGGCAATTGGTTGGTAATGGTGATTCTCTCGCCGGGCGCACCCGACGCAGGCAGCGGGACGGGAGGCATCGCGGCCGCTCGAGCCAGGGCGCCGTTTCCGACCCGGCGCTGGCGCACGGTCAGGGTTCCCGGCTCCATCACCCGACGGTCGGCGTCGGGCAGGCCGTCCAGCCAACGGATGATCGCCGCAGCTTCGTGTGTGCCCGCCGGATGATGTGACACGCGCTCGACGAACGCCGCCGAAGGCCCAGCACCGGCAACTTCCGGCATTGCGGCCAAGCCGAGGGCCAGCAGAAGTACGAGGAGAAGAGATTCTTTGTTGCATGCTGCCACTGTTCGTTCCTTGATGGTATGCGCCAATGCACACGGCCAGCATCTGCGGGTCAAGGACATCGCTCCATCAGGAAAGTTGCAGTTCTACACGCGGCAGCCTCAATGCCCCCCGCCCTTGCCACCCACCTGCTCGATCAACGTCTGGCTGGCCGCATTGATGCCCACCACCGTCACCTCGGCGCCGTGCGCGGCCAGCTTTTCCTGCGCCCGCTCCAGCGCGGCCACGGCGGTCAGGTCCCACAGATGGGCGTCGCGTAGATCAATCTGCACCTTCGCTGCTACGTGCTGGTAATCAAATGCCGCACCCAGCTGCCCGGCGGAGGCGAAGAATACCTGGCCGCGCACGCGGTAGACCTGCGCATCGCCCGTATCTTCCCGCTGCACATCCAGCATGTGCCCGACCTTGCGCGCGAAGAACAGCGCCGACAACAGCACGCCACTGAGCACGCCCTTGGCCAGGTCGTGGGTGGCCACGGTAACCACCACGGTCAACAGCATCACCGCCGACGAGCTGCGTGGATGCGTGCGCAGGTCGCGCAGCGAGCGCCAGCTGAAGGTACCGATGCTGACCATGATCATCACCGCCACCAGCGCCGCCATCGGAATCTGCCGCACCAGATCGCTGCCGTACACCACCAGCACCAGCAGCAGCACACCGGCCACCAGGCAGGACAGGCGGCCTCGCCCACCGGAGGTCACGTTGATCACCGACTGGCCGATCATCGCGCAGCCGGCCATGCCACCGAGGAAACCGGTGACCGTGTTGGCCAGGCCCTGGCCGACGCATTCACGGTTGCGCTCACTGGGCGTCCCGGTGATGTCCTCGACAATCTGCAGGGTCATCATCGATTCGAGCAGGCCGACCACCGCCAGCGTGGCCGACACCGGCAACAGGATGCGCAGCGTTTCCCAGGTGAAGGGCACCTCAGGGATGAAAAAGTGCGGCAGGCTGTCGGGCAGCTGGCCCATGTCGCCCACGCTGCGCACATCGATGCCGAAGCCGATGACCACGGCGGTGAGCACGATGATCGCCACCAGCGGCGACGGCACGGCACGGGTGATGCGCGGCAGCAGGTAGATGATTGCCAGCGCGGCGCCGCACAGCACGTACACGGTGGGGCCGCGGCCGATCAGCTCGGGCATCTGCGCCAGGAAGATCAGGATCGCCAACGCGTTGACGAAGCCGGTGATGACCGAGCGCGAGACGAAGCGCATCAGCGAGCCCAGCTTGAACACGCCGGCCAGCACCTGCAGCAGGCCGGCCAGGATGCTGGCGGCAAACAGGTACTGCAGGCCGTGGTCCTTGACCAGGTCGACCATCACCAGCGCCATCGCGCCGGTGGCGGCAGAGATCATGCCAGGGCGGCCGCCTGCAATCGCAGTGATGACGGCAATGGAGAATGCAGCGTACAGGCCGACCTTGGGGTCGACGCCGGCGATCAGCGAGAACGCGATGGCTTCGGGAATCAGCGCCAGGGCGACGACGGTGCCGGACAGCAGATCACCACGGAGGTTGCCGAGCCATTGCTGGCGCAGGGGGTAAGACGTTTGCATGGGAAAACTCCGCGCACACGCGGGCGAGGCCACGTGGCGCTGCAGTGGAAAGACGCGGGTTCCTGCGCCGGTTGGGCCGGCTGCCGAGAGGCGGCAAGGGTCAGGGTGGCGTGATCACTGCAGTGCGTCGTCGGGGGAGCGTGGAAGGGCCGCAGTCTACGGGAACATCCGCCGCCGGGGTAGCGAAGGCGCCTTCTGGAAGCAGCGGAGCATGGCTGCGCTCTACAATCGCGGCATGACCACTGACCGACCGCACTTCTTCAACCCGGCAACCGAGCAGGGTGTGCTGCGGCTGTCCATTGCCGCTTCGCTGCTGCTGGCGGCTGCCGCAGTGGTGTTTGGCCTGCTGGCCAATTCATCGCTGATCATCTTCGATGGCATCTACGGCCTGATCGACGTGGTGATGACGTGGCTGTCGCTGCTGGTTGCACGGTTGATCGCACTGTCCACCCAGACCGATGCGTTGCAGTCACGCCTCAACCAACGCTTCACCATGGGCTTCTGGCACCTGGAACCGATCGTGCTGGGAGTGAGCGGTACGCTGATGATCGGCGCAGCGCTGTATGCCCTGGTCAATGCAGTCGATGCACTGATGTCAGGTGGGCGGCAGATCGCACTTGGCCCTGCGATCATCTTTGCGGCACTGTCGATCGTGGCCGAAAGCGCGCTGGCCTGGTTCGTGCTGCGTGCCAACCGGCGCATCGGCTCGGAGTTCATCGCGCTGGATGCGAAGAACTGGGTGATCGCCGCGAGCATGTCGGCCTGCTACCTGGCGGCCTTCCTCGGCGGCTTACTGGTCCACGGCACCTCATGGGCCTGGGTGGGGCCGTACATCGATCCGGCCATCCTCGCCTTCGTCTGCGTGCTGGTGATGATCGCGCCATTGGGCACGGTGCGGCGCGCGCTGGCCGGGATCCTGCTGGTCACCCCGCCCGAGCTGCAGGCGCATGTGGATGCGGTGGCGCGGGCAATCGTTGCAAAGCATGGCTTCGTCGAACACCGCAGCTACGTGGCGCAGGTGGGCCGGGGCGAGCAGATCGAGCTGTTCTTCGTGGTGCGCGAGGACGACCCGCCGCGGCCCCTGCTGGAATGGGATCACCTGCGTGACGAGATCGGCGATGCGCTGGGCGAATCGTCGCCGGACCGCTGGCTGACCATCATGTTCACTACCGACCGGGAATGGACGATCTAGGCTGATAGGACGATCAATCAAGTTTTTCGGATTTTTTGCAACCAAACGTGTGCAGGATCCGGGCAAAGTAGGCTCCAACGCACTACCCACCCACTGACCAGGAGCATCCCGATGTCCATCGAAAAGGTTCTGTACACCGCCCAGGCCACCTCCACCGGCGGCCGTGAAGGCCGTTCCGTCTCGTCCGACAACGTGCTGGACATCCAGCTGTCGACCCCGCGCGAGCTGGGCGGCGCTGGCGGCCCCGGCACCAACCCGGAACAGCTGTTTGCTGCCGGCTATTCGGCCTGCTTCCTGGGCGCACTGAAATTCGTCGCCGGCCAGGCCAAGGTCGCGCTGCCGGCCGACACCACCGTGACCGGCAAGGTTGGCATCGGCCAGATCCCGACCGGTTTCGGCATCGAAGCCGAGCTGACCATCAACGTGCCGGGCGTGCCGCGCGAGCAGGTGGAAGAACTGGTGCAGAAGGCGCACATCGTCTGCCCGTACTCCAACGCAACCCGCGGCAACATCGACGTGACGCTGATCGTTGCCTGATGCGGTGATGCCGGCCAGCGGCCGGCACTACCAAGCGGCTGGGCAAAAAAATGGGCGGATGCCGGTCGCAACCGGGCATCCGCCCATCCCACCTCGGGTGGGCCCCGGCACGTGGCCGGGGACGCATTCGCTTTCTGTAGTGCCGAGCATGGGCTCGGCACTACACGGTCGGCGCGCATCCATCCTTCTGGAGGAGAGCCCCCTTGTTGTTCAAGGGGGTGCGCCAACGGCGCGGGGATAACGTGGAATGCGCGGACCGGCGACCAGTTACCGGTCGCTGGTGATGAGCTGCACGACGCTGGAGAAATCCAACTTGCCGCGGCCGGCCTGGTGGTTCATCGAGTACAGGTTGCGGGCCACTTCGCCCAGCGGGATCGAGGCGCCGACGCTCATCGCCGCCTCCACCGCCAGGCCCATGTCCTTCAGCATCAGATCGCTGCCGAAGCCGCCGCTGTAACCGCGCGACGCCGGCGCGTTTTCCAGCACGCCCGGCCACGGGTTGCACACTTCGGTGGCCCAGCTGCGGCCGGTGCTGACCGCCATCATCTGCGACAGCACTTTCGGGTCCAGCCCGTGCGCCACGCCCAGGGCGATGGCTTCGCCGGTGACGGCCATGATCACGCCCAGCGCCATGTTGTTGCACAGCTTGGCGACCTGGCCGGCGCCACTGGCGCCCACATGGAAGATGTTCCTGCCCATCGCCTGCAGCACCGGGCGGGCGCGTTCAAGCGCGTCCTCTTCGCCACCGACGATGAAGGTCAGCGTGCCGGCCTGTGCGCCGGCAGTGCCACCAGACACCGGCGCGTCGATCATCTGCAGGCCACGTGCGGCGGCCGCTTCGGATACCTTGCGCGCACTGGCCGGGGCAATCGTGCTGCAGTCGATGACCAGCGCACCGGCGGGAATCGCGGCAAGGATGCCGTCATCCCCCAAGTACACGCCTTCAACGTGGCGGCTGGCCGGCAGCATCGAGATCACCACCTCGGCCTCGGCCAGGGTCTCGCGTGCCGATGCCGCCGCGCTGGCACCCGCGTCGACCGCCGCCTGCACCGCGGCAGGCACCAGATCGAACACACGTACGGTGTGGCCGTTCTTGACCAGATTGGCGGCCATCGGGCCACCCATGTTGCCCAAACCAATGAATGCAACGCGGCTCATGCAAGGCTCCTTTCAGCGACAGGGGTACCCAGGTCGGCCAGCGGATGTGCGGCATCGGCCCAGGGAGAAGCGAAGAACGTATCGGCCCATGCGCGGTCGGCCTCGGCCAGCGTGGCCGGGTTCCACGAGGGATTGCGGTCCTTGTCGATCAGCAGCGCGCGGATGCCTTCAGCAAAATCACCATGCGCAGCGCAATGCAGGGCGGTGATGTATTCCAGCCGGTACACGCTGGCCAGATCCTGGCCAGCGCTGCGGCGCTGCAGTTCGAAGGCCAGCCGTGCCGAACCCGGCGCACCGGCGGCAAGGGTCTTCTGTGCGGCCTGCAGCCACGCGTCATCGGTCTGCAGGGTGCTGATGCGTTCGACGATGGCGGCCAGATCATCGCCTGCGCACAGCGCATCGACCTGCGTAGCGTTGGCCAGCAGCGGGCCGGTAGCCGCATCGCTGGCAAACGACAGCAGCAGCTGTGACAGGCGCTCGTGGTTGCGTGCGGCATCGGTCGACCACGCGACCTGCAGCAGCGCGTCGAACACCGCACTGCGGCGTTCCTCGGCCACATGCACGTCAGCCAGGCCGGCATAGATCGCATCGCCCGGGTTGAGCAGCGCACCGGTCAGGGCAAGGAACAGGCCACCGTTGCCCGGCACGCGCGGCAGCAGCCAGCTGCCACCCACGTCAGGGAACAGGCCCACGGTGATTTCCGGGAAGGCCAGCTTGGAGCGCTCGCTGACAACGCGATGGCTGGCGCCGGACATCAGGCCGATGCCGCCGCCCATCACGATGCCGTGGCCCCAGCACAGGATCGGCTTGGCGTAGGTATGGATCAGGTAGTCGACGCGGTACTCGACGTCGAAGAACTCGGCGGCGTAGTCGTTCCCGCGGATATCGCTTTGGCCGGCGTCGCGGTAGGCACGCATGCTCTGGTACAGGCTGTGCAGGTCACCGCCGGCGCAGAACGCCTTCTCACCGGCGCCCTGCAGCACCACCATGGCGATGGCATCATCGTCGGCCCAGGCGTTCAACTGCTGCAACAGCAGGTGCGCCATCGGCAGCGAGAAACCATTGAGCGTGCGCGGGGCGTTCAGCGTGGCGATGCCGATGCGCGTGCCGTTACCGGCCACGCGCTCTTCGAACAGCACCGGTGCTTGCTCGGCAACGGTGTCGGTGGTCATGCGTTTTTCCACTGCGCGGCGCGCTTTTCAAGGAAGGCACTCACGCCCTCGACCTGGTCGGCGGTGTCGAACAGATCGACGAAGGCCTCGCGCTCGGCCACCAGCGCCGACGCATGGGTGCCGGTGCGCGTGGACTGCACCAACGTCTTGCAGGCGGCAATGCTGGTCGGGCTCTGCTTGCCGGCCTTCTTCGCCCATTCCAGTGCCAGCACCTTGGCTTCGCCCTTGCCGACCTTTTCCTCGGCAAGGCCAATCCGCACGGCGGTTTCGGCGTTGATGCGCTCGCCGAGCAGGATCATGCGCTTGGCCCAACCCTCGCCGACCAGGCGCGGCAGGTTCTGGGTGCCACCGGCGCACGGCAGCAGGCCGACGGTGGCCTCCGGCAGCGCAACTTGGGCATGGTCTTCGATGATGCGCAGGTCGCAGGCCAGCGCGCATTCCAGGCCGCCACCCATGGCATAGCCGTTGATCGCAGCGATCGACACGCCACGGAAACCGGACAGCGCTTCGAAGGCTTCGCCGAAACGGCGTGCTGCTTCGCGTGCGGCAGCCTTGTCGCCGGAGGCGAACTGGTTGAGGTCGGCACCGGCGGAGAAGAACTTCTCGCCGTCGCCGGTGATCACCAGCGCGTAGATGTCGCGGTCTGCATTGAGCGCGCCCACCAGGTCGCGCAGCGCCGACAGGCTGTGCACGGTCCAGGTATGCGCCGGCGGGTTGTGCAGGGTGACCACGGCGGTGTGGCCATCGGCCTCGACCTTCAGGCCCACGTGCTCCTGGGTACGCCAATCCTTCATCGCAGTTCCTCTTCGGTGTTGAGCAGGTGACGGGCAACGATCACCCGCATGATCTCGTTGGTGCCTTCCAGGATCTGGTGCACGCGGCTGTCGCGCAGCAGGCGCTCGATCGGATATTCACGGATGTAGCCGTAGCCGCCGTGGATCTGCAGGGCTTCGTTGCAGATGTTGAAGCCGGCATCGGTGGCAAAACGCTTGGCCATCGCGCACCACACGTTGGCATCGCTGGCACCGGCATCGAGCTTGCGCGCAGCGGTATGCACCATCTGCCGCGCGGCAACCAGCTGGGTGACCATGTCGGCCAGCTTGAACTGCAGCGCCTGGAATTCGGACAACGCCTTGCCGAACTGGCGGCGCTCGCCCATGTAGCGGCGTGCGGCATCCAGCGCGCCCTGCGCAGCACCCAGCGAGCACGCGGCGATGTTGATGCGGCCACCATCGAGCCCCTTCATCGCCAGCTTGAAGCCGCCGCCTTCCTCTCCCAGAAGGTGGCTGACCGGTACGCGGACGTTTTCGAAGGTGATGCCACGGGTGGGCTGGCTGTTCCAGCCCATCTTCTCTTCCTTGCGGCCATAGCTGATGCCCGGCAGTTCAGCCGGCACCGCGATCGCGCTGACCCCGCCTGCACCGGCACCGCCGGTACGTGCCATCACCACCAGCAGCTCGGTGGCACCGGCGCCGGAAATGAAGGCCTTGGCGCCATTCAACACGTAGAAGTCGCCATCGCGCACGGCGGTGGTCTTCAGCGAGGCCGCGTCCGAACCGGCGCCCGGCTCGGTCAAGCAGTACGAGGCCAGTCTGCTGCCAGAAGACAGGTCATTGCCCCACGCGTCGCGCAGCGCCGGCTGGCCCCACGTGGAGACCATCCACGAAGCCATGTTGTGGATGCTGATATAGGCCGCAGTCGACGGGTCGACGTTGGCGAGCTCCTCGATGACGACGGCGGCGTCCAGTCGGCTCAGGCCGCTGCCGCCCACTTCCGGGTCCATGTACAGACCGCAGAAGCCCAGTTCACCGGCCTTGGCGATCGCCTCGCGCGGAAAGATGCCCTCCGCATCCCATCGCGCGGCGTGCGGCGCCAGTTCGGCCTGTGCGAAGTCACGCGCCGCTTCGCGGTACGCCTGCTGCGCTTCTTCCTGTTCCGTCGTCATCGAGTGGCTCATGGCTGCTCCCTGCGGTTACTTCAGGCTGATCGTGGTGTTGACGCCGTGGCTCAGCGTCTCGTCATCGAACCAGCGCGCGGTGACGGTCTTGGTCTGCGTGTAGAACAGCACCACCTGCTTGCCGTACGGACCCAGATCGCCCAGCTTGGAGGCGCGCGAACCGGTGAACGAGAACAGTGGCACCGGCACCGGAATCGGCACGTTGATGCCGACCTGGCCGACGTCAATGTCTTCCTGGAAGCGGCGTGCTGCGGCGCCGGACTGGGTGAACAGCGCGGTGCCGTTGCCGTTCGGGTTGCTGTTGACCATGGCGATGGCCTCATCCAGCGTTTCCGCTTCGAGGATGACCAGCACCGGCCCGAAGATTTCTTCCTGGTAGATGCGCATGTCGGTGGTGACACCGGCAAAGATGGTCGGGCCGACGAAGTTGCCCTTCTCGAAGCCATCGACCTGCGGCTTGCGGCCATCGAGCACCAGCTTGGCGCCCTGCTCCACGCCCGACGCGATCAGGCCTTCGACACGCTCACGCGCGCTGCAGGAAATGACCGGGCCGACGTCGGTGCCGGCGACGGTGCCGGCGCTGACCTTCAGGGTCTTGGCCTTATCGACCAGGTCCTGCACCCAACCGCGCGCTTCACCGACCAGCACCAGGGTGGAGGCGGCCATGCAGCGCTGGCCCGCCGCACCGAAGGCCGCGCCGACCATCGCATTGAGGGTCTGCTCCTTGTTGGCGTCCGGCAGCACCACGGCGTGGTTCTTGGCGCCCATCATGCACTGCACGCGCTTGCCGGCCAGCGATGCGCGGTTGTACACGTGGGTACCGACGCGGGTGGAACCGACGAACGACACCGCCTTGATGTCCGGGTGGTCGCAGATGGCGTTGACCACTTCTTCGCCACCGTGGACCACGTTCAGCACGCCCTTGGGAATGCCCGCTTCCAGCGCCAGTTCGACCAGGCGCATGGTGACCATCGGATCCTGCTCGGACGGCTTGAGGATGAAGGTGTTGCCGGTGGCAATGGCCATCGGGAACATCCACAGCGGGATCATCGCCGGGAAGTTGAACGGGGTGATGCCTGCGCACACGCCCAGCGGCTGCATGATCGAGTAGGTGTCCACGCCGTTGGCCACGTTGTTGGCCAGTTCGCCCAGCTGCAGGTTGCCGATGGCGGCCGCGTGCTCGACCACTTCCAGGCCGCGGAACACATCGCCTTCGGCGTCCGGCAGGGTCTTGCCCTGTTCGGCGGTGAGGATGTGCGCCAGCTCGCTCATGTTTTCGCGGATCAGCTGCTGGTACTTCAGGAAGATGCGCGCGCGGGTACCGATCGGGGTCTTGCGCCAGGTCTTGAAGGCTTCCTTGGCGGCAGCCACGGCGGCATCGACTTCACCCGTGGTGGCGAACGGCACCTGGGCCAGCACGTCCTGGGTGGCCGGGTTGATCACGTCCTGCCAGTGGGAGGTGGCCGATTCAACGAACTGGCCATCGATCAGCATGCGGATACGGGGCGCTGCAACAGTCATGACGACAATCCACGGGGTGCGAAAGATGCTTGGCATTATTCACAGGCCACGCCTCGATTTCCGGCCTTAATCCGCTTAATCTGGCCAATGCCCGCCACGATTCCTGTTAATCTTGTGAATCATTCAGCCCCCCAGCGCCAGCTCGGCCTGCGACTGCTCCGCCTGCGCGAGCAGCGCGGCTACAGCCAGGCCGACCTTGCCCGCGCCCTGGGGCTGTCGGCCAGCTACCTGAACCAGATCGAGCGCAACAAGCGCCCGCTGACGCCTGCGGTGCAGAAGAAGCTGGGTGAGGTGTTGGGCGATGTTTCCACCCTGTTCGACGACGATGAGCCCGCCGCGCTGCAGGAGTCGCTGGGCGAGACCCTGCGCGATCTGGGCCTGGCTGACGTCAGCGCCACCGAACTTCGCGCGCTGGCCGGCAACCTGCCGCAGGTCAGCCGCGCGCTGCTGGACCTGCACCGCCGCCACCTGGCATTGCGCGAGCATGCCGCCGCGCTGGAATTCCAGTTGGGCGAGCCGGGCGCGGGCAGCACGTTGCCGGCCGGCGACCAGGTGCGCGAGTTCTTCAACCGCATGCACAACCACATCCCCGAGCTGGACGAACTGGCCGAGCAGTTGTTCGCCGAATGGGGGCTGGCGCCGGGACACGTGGCGCCACGGCTGCGCCAGCTGCTGGCCGACCGCCACGGGGTGCTGGTGGAAGTGGCTGCGTTGCAGGCCGGGCGCGAGAAGCGCCAGTACGATGCCGGCAGCCGCACGCTGTGGCTGCCCGACTACCTGGAACCGGGCCAGCAGGCGTTCCAGATGGCCGTTGAGCTGGCGCTGCGTGGCTACCTGCCGCAGATCGATGCGGTGATCGCGCGCACCGGCTTCACCGACGAGGCCCGCATCGCGCAGGCGCGGATCGGCCTGTCCAACTATTTCGCCGGTGCGCTGGTGATGCCGTACATGCGTTTCCTGCGCGCGGCCGAGGCCAGCGGCTATGACATCGAGCTGCTGGCGCACCAGTTCGGCGTGGGATTCGAGGCGGTCTGCCATCGTTTGAGTACGCTGGCACGCCGCAGTGCGCCGGGGCTGCCGTTCTTCTTCATCCGCGTGGACCGCGCCGGCAACGTGTCCAAGCGCCACTCGGCCACCGACTTCCACTTCTCGCAGGTGGGCGGTTCCTGCCCTTTGTGGATCGTCTACGAGGCCTTCAACCAGCCCGGACGCATCCTCACCCAGACCGCGCGCATGCCCGATGGCCGCCGCCATTTCTGGCTGGCACGGCAGGTCAGCAGCGGCCCGGTGGGCCACGGCCAGCCACGCAAGACCTTCGCGGTGGCACTGGGGTGTGATCTGCAGCATGCCGATCGGCTGGTGTATTCGCTGGGGTTGGACGTGCAGAGCCCGGGCAATTCGGTGTCGATCGGGCCGGGCTGCCGGGTGTGCCCGCGCGAGGACTGCATGCAGCGCGCGTTTACCCAGTTGCCGGGGCGGTAGGGTTGGTTCGGCAGGGCTGCGCCCTGCACCTGCTTCAATCCAAGGCAACAGCAAAAGCAACAGCGGGCATTCCGTGGGATGGCGGGGTGGGTCCGATTGCGGGGGACGCTGCAAGTACGTCCATGTAAGCTCGGTCGCCGCATCCATGCGGCTCACGCCCCCGCAACCGAACCCACCCCGCCTTCGACAGGTTCCCGCGACTATTGGAACCTGCTGCTGATGGTGGGTGCCGACCGGTTGGTCGGCACCGGGGTCAGAGCCCGTTGCGACGCAACGGGCTCTGACCCCATCTGGATATCCGCTCTGGTAGGTGCCAACCTTGGTTGGCACGCTCTGGCCGTGCGCGAAATGCATCCACGCGCGGCGTGGCTCTACTAGTCCCAGAACACGGTCAGTACGCGGTGGCCTTCCGAGGGCATGGGTGCGTCGATGTGTTGGCCGTACGGCCAGCCTTCGCCGACGCCGTCACATTCCAAACCCTGCAGCCAGCCTTCCACGGTTGCGGCGTCGACGCGGGTCAGCACGTGCACGTTCTCTGCGGCAGGCCATTCGCTGTCGTCTTCCAGCGCACTGCCCCAGTCCTGGTGCAGGCCCACGTAGACACCTTCCACTTCGGGCTTTTCGGCAATCACGGCCAGTCGTGCGTACAGCTCGGCAATCGGCGGGCGGCCGTAGCCCCACTGGTTCGGTGCGATGCATTCTTCGAAATCATTGCCTTCGAAATACGCGGCCAGCGGCACCACCGGCAGGTGCTCCGGATCACGGGCGTCGAGTCGTTCAAGCAGGTCCAGCAGTTGCTGACGGGCGGACATGGGGCGTTCCTTGCAGTGGGGGGCAGCGATTGTATCCACCACGGTCAGTAGATCGGCGTGACCTTCATCTGCGGCAGCGGGCGTGGTGCGCCATCGGTCAGGTCCGGGCCTAGGTCTTCCCAGCTGCGCCCCTGCTCCACCATCTGCGCCCACAGCTGCTGCGACCCACGACGCTTGTCTTCCGAACCCAGTTTGTACGACGGCGGCGGCGGCGTGCCGGTGGCCACCATCGCATAGGCCGCGCGATAGGCCAGCACCTGCTGCGCCGGATCATCGGTGCGCGCTATTTCCAGCGTGTAGCGCTGGTAAGCCGAGGCCAGGTTGCGCCAACGGATCCAGTAATGGTTCTCGAACGAGAACGAACAGAAGCGCGTACCGGCCAGGCTGCCCTTGTCGGCGATGCGGGTCAGTACCTCCTGCGGCATGTCCAGGTTCATGCCACCCTCGTCGCCCTGCAGGCTCACATGCACGATGCGGTCGCGATACCCCGGCGCACGCGCCTGCAGCAGGTCGCGCCAGTTCTGCATGGTGGCCACCACCGCGAACAGGAAGCGGCCCAGCTCACCGGCCGCCAGCGGCGTGGCGATGGACTGGTAATGCCGCTGCCATCCATGCCGGTTCTCGGTGGGCAGGAACACCGAGCGTTCCAGCGCCTGGCGGCTGTCGCCCTCGCGCTCCACCGGTTCGGGGCGTTGCGGATAGACCAGGTTGATGGCAAAGGTCGGCCAGCGCGGCATCGCCGCGTCGAACAGGTGGATGGGGAAATTGCTGCTGATGCCGCCATCGGAAAACCAGCAGATGCGGAAGGCGGTGATGACGGGGCCGCAGGACTGGCCGGCACTTGTCAGCCCTTCCATGCTGTCGGCCACGTTCTGCCCGCCCTCATCTGCAGCCGTCGACGTCGGCTCGCAGCGACGTTCGCGACGCGAGGGCTCATGCAGCGGCACCGCGCTGATCAGCAGCGGGAAGCTGAGGCTCATGCGCGTGGCCACCAGTACCGGCAGCGACGCACCCTGCGGCAGGTGGTAGTAGTTGCGGCCTTCAACCTCGCGCGGTGGGCCGGCACGGTCGACCATCCACTGCACCACACTGGCCGGGAACAGCTGCTCGAACTCCTCGCGCAGGAACCAGAACTGCGCCCCACCCAACGGCAGCGTGCGCGGTTCGTTATGCGATACGCAGGTGGTGATCATCTGCAGGGTGATCGCATGCGGGCTGTCCGGTTCGCCTGCATAGCGCGGCGCGTCATGCAGGTCGGCGAAGGTCAGCGGTGCATCCATCGGCTTGCCCGACAGCTGTTGCAGGCTTTCATGCAGCCACTCGGTCAGCGCCGGCCTGCCTGCATTCCGGCTCAGCCCGCTGCACAGGCCCAGCAGGTTGCGCCGCGCCACCCGGGCCACGCGCAGCGCAGCGGCGGCCACGCCCGCGCCGTAGGCGCACAGCAGCGACGGCAGCAGGGTCGCGGCCACGCCGCTCCAGCCACCGCCCCACCAGCCCAGGCCGAGCAGCAGTGCCAGCGACACCAGCACTTCCAGCGGCGCGATCTGGAACACCGCGATGGCCAGGCACAGCAGCTTGCGTGGCCAGCCGGCGTTGCCGGTCAGCACCACCAGCAGCCGATACGCAGCGCGCGCGCCGGCGGCGGGCTGGAACAGTCTGTAGATGAAACCGCGCCGCGACAGCTGCGCCGACACCGCCGACAGGCCGCCATAGCCGGCGTCGCCAGGCAGCTGTTCACCCCGTTGCTGGCGCCTGTCACCGTATGCCGCAGCGGCCGCCACGGCAGCGGCGATCGCGCCGGCCGAGGTGCCACCGATGCTCTTGAAGCGGTATTCGCGGGCCAGTGCGAGCACCGCGTTGGGATACACGATACCGCTGGTGATGCCGCCTTTCATGACCAGATCGCAGTACTTCGCCGCCACAAGCCACCTCCCGTCTGTCGGTGCCCAGTATGGCAAGAGGCACTCTCACAGCCTGAGAAACGCGCCACAGCCCTGCGTTTTCATCGGCCCTTGACCATTGCCGCCAACGCGTCCACCGTGGGCCCGCCGAAGGTATCCCTGCCGTGGCTTCGATGGCGGCAGGGATTTGAACGGGAATCCGGTGAAGGCGCTTCGCGCGCCCATTCCGGAGCTGCCCCGCAGCGGTGAATGGAAACGAATCCTGCCAACAGCACTGGGCACGCGCCTGGGAAGCGGCAGGTATCAGGTGGGCCAGCCGGCCCGTGTCCATCAGCCCGAATACCGGCCCCGGCCGGGGGACACGAAAGTCCCCTGACTCGACCTGGAATCTCCGCGGGGAGGTTGCCGGGGCCGTCGTCGTGCTGCGCGTGCAGGCGGTGTGGCCGCGCGCGTCCTGTTCACGGTTCCCGTCCAGACCTGCTGCCCACGCCCCGATGCACCCGACGATGACCGAGCTCCAACGCCCCACCCTGACCCTTCCCGACAACGGCCAGCGCCTGTTGCTGCACTCGTGCTGTGCGCCCTGCTCGGGCGAAGTGATGGAGGCGATCACCGCCTCCGGGATCGACTACGCGATCTTCTTCTACAACCCCAACATCCATCCGGTGAAGGAATACGAGCTGCGCAAGCAGGAGAACATCCGCTTCGCCGAACAGCACGGCATCCCCTTCATCGACTGCGACTACGACACCGACAACTGGTTCAGCCGTGCACGTGGCATGGAGAACGAACCCGAGCGTGGCATCCGCTGCACCATGTGCTTCGACATGCGCTTCGAGCGCACCGCGCTGTACGCGCACGAGCACGGCTACGACACCATCAGCTCCTCGCTGGGCATCTCGCGCTGGAAGAACATGGCGCAGATCAACGACTGCGGTGGGCGCGCCGCCTCGCGCTACGAAGGCCTGCAGTACTGGGACTACAACTGGCGCAAGGGCGGCGGTGCCAGCCGCATGGTCGAGATCAGCAAACGCGAGCAGTTCTACCAGCAGGAGTACTGTGGCTGCGTCTACTCGCTGCGCGATGCCAACCGCCATCGTCGCGAGAACGGCCGCGAGCGCATCAGGATCGGTCTGCTGTATTACGGGCAGGACAACGACACCGCCAGCGGCGATTGACGTGCACGCGAGGGGCGGCCACGCTGGTCGCCCCTCCTGCGTTGTACCGGACCTGCCATGACCGCCCTGCCCGCTGATGTCGCCCTGCTGGTGATCGACCTGCAGCCGGACTTCATGCCCGGTGGCGCTCTTGCCTGCGAACAGGGCGATGCGCTGGTGGCACCGATCAACGCGCTGCTGGCCGAGCGCCGCTACCGCACCGTGGTGGCCACCCAGGACTGGCACCCGGCCAACCACGCCTCGTTCGCCAGCCAGCACCCGGGCCATCTGCCTTTTGAAGCCATCCTGCTGCATGCACAGCCGCAGACCCTGTGGCCGGACCACTGCGTGCAGGGCAGCACCGGCGCCGCCCTGCACCCCGGCGTGGACTGGACCGTGGCCGACCTGATCCTGCGCAAGGGCAGCCGCCAGCAGGTGGATTCCTACAGTGCCTTCCGCGAGAACCACGGCCCCGACGGCACGCGCCCGGCCACCGGGCTGGCCGGCTGGCTGCACGAACGCGGCATCCGCGAGCTGCACGTATGCGGGCTGGCCCGCGACTACTGCGTGCTGTGGAGCGCACAGGACGCGGTGAAGTCGGGCTTCCGGGTGAAATTCCTGTGGGAGCTGACCCGCCCGGTGACCGAGGCCAATGACGGCATGGTGCGCGAAGCCCTGGCGAAGGCGAGGATCGCGATCCTCTGACCCGCTTCCGCCGGGCATGGCCCGGCGCTACCCGTCGTCCGATCCTGGTAGCGCCGGGCCATGCCCGGCGAGCGGGCGACGCGGCCGTTACCTGAACACTACCGTGCGGTGCCCGTTGAGCAGGATGCGGTGCTCCACATGCCGGCGTACCGCCCGCGCCAGCACCTGCGATTCGGTATCGCTGCCCAGCCGCACCAGCTCGCGCGGGGTCATCGCGTGGTCCACGCGGGCCACGTCCTGTTCGATGATGGGGCCTTCGTCCAGGTCTTCGGTGACGTAGTGCGCGGTGGCGCCGATGATCTTGACCCCGCGCGCGTGCGCCTGATGGTACGGCTGCGCGCCCTTGAAGCTGGGCAGGAAGCTGTGGTGGATGTTGATCGCCCTGCCCGCCAGCGCACGGCACAGCGTGGGCGAGAGAATCTGCATGTAGCGCGCCAGCACCACCAGGTCGATGCGCTCGCGCTCGACCAGATCGATGATCTGCTGTTCCTGCGCCGCGCGCGTGTCGGCGTTCACCGGCAGGTGCTGGAACGGGACCTGGTAGGACGCTGCCAGTGCTGCGAAGTCGGCATGGTTGGAGGCCACCGCAGCGATGTCCACCTTCAACTGGCCGCTGTGCGCACGGAACAGCAGATCGTTCAGGCAATGGCCCTGCTTGCTGACCAGCACCAGCAGGCGCGGCCGGCGGCGGCCATCATGCAGCTGCCAGTCCATGCCGAAGTCTGCGGCCAGTGCGGCCATCGCGGCGTGCACGGTGTCCAGCGGCAGACCCGCATCGCGGTCGAAGTGCACGCGCAGGAAGAAGCGACCGCTCTCCTCGTCGCCGAACTGCTGGGCGTCGAGGATGTTGCAGCCGTGGTCGAACAACAGGCCCGACACGCGGTAGACGATGCCGGTACGGTCGGGACAGGAGAGAGTGAGGATGGAATCGGGGCGCATCGCCGAAGTGTAGAGCAGCGCGGCCGCGCGAAGGACAACGGTCACCGATGCAACCGACTGCTTGGGACAGACCCAAGCGATACTTGGCCTTCCGCATGGCAAGCTGGGCGGTCATGAACCTGTTGCAGCTCATCCGCAGCTTCACCCGCACCGCAGAGACCGGCAGCATTGCCGCTGCGGCGCGCACCCTTGGCATCAGCGCCACCGCCGTGGGCCAGAACATCAACCGGCTGGAAGCCCATCTGGGCGTCCGCCTGCTGAACCGCAGCACGCGTCAGCTGGCGCTGAGCGAGGCCGGCACGGTGTACCTCGCGCAGGTGCGGCATATCGAAGCCGACCTGGCGCGCGCGCAGGCGATGGTGACCGCCGGCGACGTGGAGCCGGCCGGGCCCCTGCGCATCGCCAGCAGCAGCGCGTTCGGCCGGCACGTGCTGGCACCGCTGCTGCCCTCGCTGCAGCAGCGCTACCCGCAGCTGCAGCTGGAGCTGCGCCTGACTGATCGCGCCGTGCAGCACGGTGCCGAGGCGGTGGATGCCAGCATCCGCATCGGCGCGCAGCTGGAGGACGGGCTGGTGGCACGTCCACTGGCGCGCATCCCGTTCGTGTTCTGCGCCTCGCCGGCGTACCTGCAGGCGCACGGCACGCCGCTGCAACCGGCGCAGCTGGCTGCCCATCGCGGCCTGCTGCATCGCTTTCCCACCGATGGCCGGCCACTGCGCTGGGGCCTGCTGAAGAACGGCGAGCGGGTGGATGCCGCGCTGCCGCCGAGCATGGTCTGCGATGACATCGACGCGCTGGCCGAGCTGGCCGCCGCCGGTGCCGGCATCACCCGGCTGGCGGCGTTCGTGGCCGAGCCCTACCTGCGCGATGGTCGCCTGCAGTGCGTGTTCGGTTGCGGCACCGACTGGCAGCCGGAGCCGATGGACGTCTACTTCTGCGTGAGCGACCGCCGCGATTTCACCGCCAAGATCCGCGCGCTGTTCGAGCACCTGCAGGCCGGCCTGCCGCCGGCCTGGCAGGTGTAGTGCTCAGCGCGGGCTAAACACGCCGCGTGCGTCGCGCGGTTCGCAGCGCAGGTACTGCGGTGCCGGCACCACGCTGTCGCCCAGTGCAGCAGCGGCGTGCCACGGCCAGCGCGGGTCGTACAGGATGCCGCGGGCCAGTGCGATGGCATCGGCCTGGTTGTGGCGCAGGATCGATTCGGCCTGCTCCGGCTCGGTGATCATGCCCACCGCGATCACCGGCATGCGCACCTTCTTGGCCTTGATCGCCGCCGCGAACGGCACCTGGTAGCCCGGGCCGACACTGATCTTCTGGCGCTCGTGCAGGCCGCCGCTGGACACATGCAGGAAATTGCAGCCGCGCGCGTCCAGCACCTGTGCCAGCGCCTCGCTCTGCACGATGTCCCAACCCCCCTCGACCCAGTCGCTGGCGGAGATGCGCACGCCTACGGCGACCTTGTCCGACACTGCGGCACGCACCGCGTCGAACACTTCCACCAGCATCCGCAGGCGGTTCGGCAGCGAGCCGCCGTAGCCATCGGTGCGGCGGTTGCTCAGCGGCGACAGGAACTGATGCAGCAGATAACCGTGCGCGGCGTGGATCTCGATCAGCTCGAAGCCCAGGCGCTCGGCGCGCACCGCACTGGCGGCGAAAGCGGCAACGACTTCGGCGATACCGGCCTCGTCCAGTTCCTGCGGTGCCGGATCGGCGGCATGGAACGGCAGCGGCGAGGGGGCCACGGTCGCCCAGCCGCGGGCATCATCGGCCGGCAGCTGGCCACCGCCGTCCCAGGGACGATTCACCGACGCCTTGCGGCCCGCATGGCCCAGCTGCACGCCCAGCGGCATCGGCGACCAGCGGCGCACGCTGGCCAGCACCTGCGCCAGGGCCGCTTCGGTGCCGTCGTCCCACAGGCCAAGATCGGCCCAGCTGATGCGGCCGCGCGCTTCGACCGCGGTGGCCTCCAGGATCAGCAGGCCCGCGCCGGACTGCGCCAGGTTGCCCAGATGCATGGCATGCCAGTCGCTGGCGCGGCCGTCTTCGGCGGAGTACTGGCACATCGGCGCGACGACGATGCGGTTGGACAGGGTCAGGGGGCCGAAGGAGATCGGCGAAAACAGCTGGCTCACGGCAGTGGGGGTGTACCAAAGGGGGTGCGTATTGCACCGCTGTGCGGCCGATAGATCAACCGTGTGGGTGGATCGCTGTTTCGTGGGGGCGCGTTGTGGGTAACGCCGGGCCACGCCCGGCGAGCGCACAGCGCGGCAGCCCGTTTCCGCCGGGCATGGCCCGGCGCTACCCGATGACGAACCCGGCCAGCGCCTCGGCGCAGTCGCGCTCGTCCTTGAACTGCAGCAGGTCGTCGGCACGGGTGCGGCCACGGTTCAGCGCGGCCACCGGCAGACCCGCCTTGGCCGCGGCCTGCACGAAGCGGAAGCCGGAATAGACCATCAGCGAGGAACCCACCACCAGTACTGCATCCGCCTGCTGCAGGTGCTCATGCACCGCAGCCACGCGTTCACGCGGCACGTTTTCGCCGAAGAACACTACGTCCGGCTTCAGCAGGCCACCGCAGTGCGGGCAGTCGGGCACCGCAAATGCGGAGAAGTCGGTTTCCAGATCGGCGTCACCGTCGGGCGCGATACCGGCCTGCAGCAGTTCCCAGCCGGGGTTGGCCTGCAGCAGCCGCCGCTGGAACGCCTCACGCTCGCTGCGGCGTTCGCAGCCCATGCAGCGCACCAGGTCCAGGCGGCCATGCAGGTCGATCACGTTCTGGCTGCCCGCGCGCTGGTGCAGGCCATCCACGTTCTGGGTCAGCAGCACCTGCAGCTTGCCGCTGTCCTCCAGTGCGGCCAGCGCCTGGTGGGTGCCGTTGGGCCGGGCCTGGCCGAAGCGCGGCCAGCCCAGCAGGCTGCGCGCCCAGTAGCGCTGGCGGGTGGCGGCCTCGCCCATGAAGGCCTGGTAGGTCACCGGCGGCGTGCGCTTCCACTGGCCATCGGCATCGCGGTAATCGGGGATGCCCGAGGCGGTGCTGCAGCCGGCGCCGGTCAGCACGAACAGGCGCTGGGCGCGGTCGATGAAGTCGGTGAGCGGCGGGGTCATGGCAGCCAGATGGGGGCGCACCGGCGCCCCCGCAAGCATCGGCTCAGGCCGCCGGCGCGCCGGGCAGCTGCGGCACGGTCACCGGGTGGCCATCGTCGCCCAGGGCGATCATCACGAAGTGGCCACGGGTGCACAGCTTGCGCTCGCCGCTGTGCAGGTCCTCGGCGATCAGCTCCACCTCGACCTTCATCGAGCTGCGGCCGACCTCGACGATGCGGCCGATCGTTTCCACCATCTGGCCGATGCGGATCGGCAGCTTGAAATCGACCTGGTCGCTGCGCGCGGTCACCACGGTGCGGCGCGAATAGCGGGCGGCGGCGAGGAAGGCGGCCTTGTCCATCCATGCCAGGGCCTGGCCACCGAACAGGGTGCCCATGTGGTTGGTGTGGTTGGGAAAGACGATTTCGGCCATGCGCACTTCGGTCGGCGGCACGGTCTCGGGGATGGGGGTCATGGGGGCGGTTCGGGTGTGGGGTGAGACGGATTTTAAGGCAGGTGGTGTGCAGGCGGCGCTACACTTCGGCACCCCCCACTGCGTGAACCCACCATGCCCGCCACGTCCGACCTGCTGGCCTTCGCCCTTGTCTCGCTGGCCATGGTGCTGACGCCCGGGCCGAACATGATCTACGTGATCTCCCGCTCGATCTGCCAGGGCCGCATGGCCGGGCTGATCTCGCTGGGCGGGGTGGCGCTGGGCTTCGTGTTCTACATGCTGTGCGCGGCGCTGGGCATCACCGCGCTGCTGATGACCGTGCCGTTTGCCTACGACGCGCTGCGCATCGGCGGCGCGCTGTACCTGCTGTACCTGGCCTGGCAGGCACTGAAGCCCGGCGGCCGCTCGCCGTTCGCGGTGCGTGACCTGCCGGTGGACGGCCCACGCAAGCTGTTCGCGATGGGTTTCCTGACCAACGTGCTGAACCCCAAGGTCGCGGTGATGTACCTGTCCCTGCTGCCGCAGTTCCTGCACCCGGACAGCGAGGGCAGCGTGCTGATGCAGTCGCTGGTGCTGGGCTCCACCCAGCTGCTGGTCAGCGTGAGCGTGAATGCGGTGATCGCGATAATGGCCGGCAGCATCGCCGGCTTCCTCGCCGCCCGCCCCACCTGGCAGGCGGTGCAACGGTGGTTCATGGGCACGGTGCTGGCCGGCCTGGCCGTGCGCATGGCGGTGGATGGGCGGCGGTAGCGCCGAGCCATGCCCCGCGGAATGCGCGCGGCACCATGAAAAAACCTTCCGCGCTGCGCGCTCGCCGGGCGTGGCCCGGCGCTACCGTAAAAACGAAAAACCCCGGCGTTGGCCGGGGCTTTTCGCGACAGACCTGACCAGATCGATCAGAAGTTCATGTCGAAGGCTACTTCACCCTTCACGCCCACCTGGTAGGCCGAGGCGCGGCGTTCGAAGAAGTTGGTCAGTTCCTGCACGTCCTGTAGTTCCATGAAGCTCAGCGGGTTGCGCACGTTGTACTTGCGCTCCATGCCCAGGCGATGGAAATGGTTGTCGGCGCAGTGCTGCAGGTACTGGCGCATGTCACGGGTGGAAATGCCAGCCACGCCACCGGACAGCACATCCTCGGCGAACTGCACTTCGCACTCGATGGCCTCGGCCAGCATGTCATAGACATCCTGCTTCATCTTGTCGTCGAACAGGTCCGGCTCTTCCTCGCGGATCACGTCCACGCACTCGAAGGCGAACTCCATGTGCGCGCTTTCGTCGCGGAACACCCAGTTGGTGCCCGAAGCCAGGCCGTTGAGCAGGCCGCGCGAACGGAAATAGTACACGTAGGCGAAGGCGGCGAAGAAGAACAGGCCTTCGATGCACGCCGCGAAGCAGATCTGGTTGAGCAGGAACTGACGACGCTCTTCGCGGGTCTCGATGCGCTTCAGGTCCTGGATCGAATCGATCCACTTGAAGCAGAAATCGGCCTTCTTCTTGATCGAGTCGATGTTCTCCACCGCGGCGAAGGCTTTGACGCGCTCGTCCGGATCCGGCAGGTAGTTGTCCAGCAGGGTCAGGTAGAACTGCACGTGCAGCGCTTCTTCATACAGCTGGCGCGACAGGTACATGCGCGCTTCGGGCGCGTTCAAATGCTGGTACAGGTTCAGCACCAGGTTGTTGGACACGATCGAATCGCCGGTGGCGAAGAAGGCGACCAGGCGGTGGATCAGGTGGCGCTCGCCCGGCGACATCTTGCTGTGCAGGTCGCTTATGTCGATCTGGAAGTTGATCTCTTCCACCGTCCAGGTGTTCTTGATCGCATTCCGGTACATGTCATAGAACTGCGGGTAGCGCATCGGGCGCAGGGTCAGTTCAAAACCGGGATCGAGCAGCATCTGCTTGGGCTTGTCGGCCATGGGTGTTTCCTTGTCTTCTCGGGTCAAAACGCCGGGCATGGCCCGGCGCTACCTTGTTGTTTCCGTAGTCGATCAGCAGTGCCGACCAACGGTCGGCACCCACCGCGCGTTAATCCACCGCGGTGTTACTGGCAGGCTTCGCAGGCTTCCGGGTTCTCCAGCGAGCAGGCGATGGCCTCCTCCGGGCTGAACACCTTTTCCGGCGCAGCGCTGGCCGTGTGGCTGACAGTGGTCTTGGCGATCTTGGTGGCAGGACGCGAACGCAGGTAGTAGGTGGTCTTGATGCCCTGCTTCCAGGCGTACATGTACATGGAGGACATCGCGCCGATGCTCGGGCTTTCCATGAACAGGTTGAGCGAGGCGGACTGGTCGATGAAGGCACCACGGTCGGCGGCCATGTCGATCAGCGAACGCATCGGCAGTTCCCATGCGGTGCGGTAGACGTGGCGCAGCGTTTCCGGAATCTGGGTGATGGCCTGGATCGAACCGTCGGCCAGCTTGATTGCATCGCGCATTTCCGGAGTCCAGTGGCCCAGCTTCTTCAGCTCGTTCACCAGATAGCGGTTCACCTGCAGGAAGTCACCGGACAGGGTCTCGCGCTTGAACAGGTTGGACACCTGCGGTTCCACGCACTCGTAGCAGCCGGCGATGGAGGCGATGGTGGCGGTCGGGGCGATCGCGATCATCAGCGAGTTGCGCAGGCCGTGTTCCTTGATGCGTTCACGCAGGGCATCCCAGCGCGCGGCATCTTCCGGCACCACGTTCCAGGCGTCGAACTGCAGCTCGCCGCTGGCCGCACGGGTGTCGGCGAAGGACGGGTGCTTGCCGCGTTCCTGGGCCAGTTCGACCGAGGTTTCCAGCGCGTGGAAGTAGATGGTCTCGGCAATCTTCTTCGACAGCGCGCGGGCTTCGGCGCTATCGAACGGCAGGCGCTTGCGGAAGAACACGTCCTGCAGGCCCATGCAGCCCAGGCCGACCGGACGCCAGCGCAGGTTGCCGCGGCGCGCCGATTCGATCGGGTAGAAGTTCAGGTCGATCACGCGGTCCAGCTGGCGCACGGCCAGGCGCACGGTGTCGGCCAGCTTGTCGAAATCGAACTCGCCGTTGCCGTCGAAGTGGTTGCCCAGGTTGATCGAACCCAGGTTGCACACCGCGGTTTCTTCAGCCGAGGTGACTTCCAGGATCTCGGTGCACAGGTTGGACAGGTGGATCACGTTGCCGGCGCGCAGGGTCTGGTTGCTGGCGCGGTTGCACTTGTCCTTGAAGGTCATCCAGCCGTTGCCGGTCTCGGCCAGGGTGCGCATCATCCGCGAGTACAGCTTGCGCGCGGAGATGGTGCGGTTGGCCTTGCCCTGTGCTTCGGCCTGCAGGTAGGCGGCCTCGAAGGCTTCGCCGAACAGGTCGGTGAACTCGGGCACCACGCGCGGATCGAACAGCGACCATTCCTGGTCGGCCTCCACGCGCTTCATGAACAGGTCCGGGATCCAGTTGGCCAGGTTCAGGTTGTGCGCACGGCGCGATTCGTCGCCGGTGTTGTCACGCAGCTCGAGGAAGTCCTCGATGTCGGCGTGCCAGGTTTCCAGGTACACACAGGCCGCGCCCTTGCGCTTGCCACCCTGGTTCACCGCAGCCACCGACGAATCCATGGTCTTCAGCCACGGCACGATGCCGTTGGAATGGCCGTTGGTGGACTTGATGAGCGAGCCGCGCGAACGCACGCGGGTGTAGCTGACGCCGATGCCGCCGGAGAACTTCGACAGCTGGGCGATGTCGCCGTACTTGGCGTAGATCGATTCCAGCGAATCCTGCGGCGAGTCCAGCAGGAAGCACGAGGACAGCTGCTCGTGGGTGGTGCCGGAGTTGAACAGGGTCGGGCTGGACGGCAGGTAGTCCAGGTTGCCCATGCGCTTGTACAGCGCCAGGGTTTCCGGCACATCCTCGCTCAGCGCGCTGGCGATGCGCAGGAAGAACTGCTGCGGGGTCTCGATCACCTTGCGGGTGTGCGGGTGGCGCAGCAGGTAGCGGTCGTACAGGGTACGCAGGCCGAAGTAATCGAAGTTCAGGTCCAGCGAGATATCGATGGCATCGTTGAGCTTGCGTGCGTTGGTCTGCACGAAGTTCAGCAGGCGGTCGTTGATCAGGCCCACTTCGTGGCCACGCCCCACCGACTGCGAGAACGCGTGGATTTCCTGGTTGGACACTTCCTTGGCGATGAAGTTGGCCAGCAGGCGCGCGGCCAGGCGGCCGTATTCGGGTTCTTCGCCGATCAGCAGCGCCGCGGTGCGGATGGACAGTTCGTCCAGCTCCTGGGTGGTGGCGCCGTTGTACAGGCCGGAAATGGTGCGGGTGGCCACACGCATCGGATCGACGGCGTGCAGGCCCTCGGAGGAACGCTGCACCGCGCGGACGATCTTGTTCAGATCCACCAGCTCGGTCGTGCCATTGCGCTTGGTCACACTCATCGCGTTGGACGTCGGCGGCGACGTCAACAGGAATTCGCTTTCCTTCTCGATGGTGGCGCTGGTCTCGGTGGTCACGGCGTGTGTCCTCTTGGCGTGATGGATGGTGGCTCGGAGCATCGGGTGACGCGGCCCGGGACGTGACAGTCCAGGGTGGCAGACCGGTGTCGCAGGAATTGAGACCCTGCGCCTGCCGCTACTGCTGACGGTTGCTGGCGGTACCTGCGTGGACGCGGATCGGGGCGGCCGGGGGGCCGTACGATCCTGTCCGTGGACTTGGCGACCTGGGGGTCGCCGCAACCGACAGCCACAAGATAGTGGGGGTAGTGGGGTCCGTCAACGCCAAATGTAGTGAAATTCGGCAATCCCTTGCGCCGCAAGGATCGTGCCATCGGCGCCCGGTTTGGACGCTTTGGACCTGCTGGAACGGGCTGCGCAGTCAAGCCCGAAACACGTCATCGCGGTGGCAATCAGCGCCCCACCAGCGGAACGATGACAGCTTCACATGACAGGACCACGCAGGCGAGGGACAAGTCTGTGGATAGGTGGTGGGCAGACAGTGGGCAGCCGGTGGACGGGGCAGCATCAGGTAGTGCCGGCCGCTGGCCGGCAGCCCATGACCTGCGGAAGCACCAGGCGGATGCAGGCCAGCGGCCGGCATCCGCCCCGGTTGTCACGCCCGGTGCGGGGTACCCAGGTACTCGGCGCTCTGCATTTCGATCAGGCGCGAGGCCGTACGCTCGAACGCGCCCTGCAGCCGGGTACCGGTGTACAGCTCGACCGGCGAGGTGCTGGCGGTGCAGACCAGGTTGACGTGGCGGTCGTACAGCTCGTCGATCAGGTTGACGAAGCGGCGCGCGGCGTCCTCGTTCAGGCGATCGAAGGCCGGAATGCCCCCCAGCAGCACGGTGTTGAACTCGTGCGCGATCTCGATGTAGTCCGACGGCCCGCGCGGGCCTTCGCACAGGGCGGCGAAGTCGAACCAGGCAATGCTCTTGCCGCGCGCGCGAACCGGAATCTTGCGGCTCTCGATTTCGATGTTGCCCGCCTTGGCCGGCTGGCCGCCGCTCAGCTCGCCCCAGCGCGTGGCCAGCCAGGTGTCACTGTCGGCGGCCAGCGGCGCGCGGTACACCGGCGAACGGGTCAGCGCGCGCATGCGGTAGTCCTCGGTGCCTTCGGCGTACAGCTCCACGCAGTAGCGCTGCAGCAGGCCGATGGCCGGCATGAAGCTCTCGCGCTGCAGGCCGTTGAGGTACAGGTTTTCCACCGCCGTGTTGGAGGTGGTGACCAGGGTCACGCCCTCGGCGAACATCCGCTCCAGCAGGCGCGCCAGCAGCATGGCATCGCCGATGTCGGTGACGAAGAATTCGTCCAGCACCAGCACGCGCAGGTTGCTGCGCCATTCCTGGGCGATCTTCGCCAGCGGGTCGCTCTGGCCCTGGTGCTCGCGCAGGCGCTCATGCACGCTGCGCATGAACCGATGGAAGTGGGTGCGGTACTTCTGCTTGATCGGCAGTCCGTCGTAGAACAGGTCGACCAGGAAGGTCTTGCCGCGGCCGACGCCGCCCCAGAAGTACAGGCCCTTGACCGGCTCGGGCTTCTTCCAGAACGAGGACAAGCGGTCCAGCCAGCCGTCCTCGGCGCTGTCCACCAGGGCCAGATGGATCCGGTCCAGCTCGGCCAGGGCCGCATGCTGGGCCGGGTCGTTCTGCCAATCGCCGCGTTCCACCCCGGCCGCATAACGCTGCGTCGGGGTCAGTTCCACCTCGCTCATGCCGCCGTGCCCAGCCAATGCTTGACGCCGTGGGTGAGCGCGCCGCGCAGGTCGATCAGCTTGCGGTGGAAGAAGTGGCTGGTTTCGGGCATGCGCACCAGTTCATGCGGGGCATCGAGGGTGTCCAGCCACTGGTACACGGCCTGCGGGTCGACGATTTCATCCTGCTCGCCCTGGATCACCAGCCAGCGGGCCGGCGGCGTGATGCCATCGAAGTCCCAACGGCCCGCCGGCGGCGCGATCGAGATCAGCGCTTCGGGCTGCAGTTCGGCGGCAGCCTTCAGCGAAACGAATGCGCCGAAGCTGAAACCGGCCAGCCACAGGCGGTCGTCCGGGCGCTGCTGGCGCACCCAGGCGGTGACGGCCTTGAGGTCCTCCTGCTCGCCCACGCCATGGTCGAATTCACCGGCAGAGCCGCCGACGCTGCGGAAGTTGAAGCGCACCGTGGCAATGCCCAGCTCGCGCAGGGTGGTGGCGGTCATGGTGACCACCTTGTTGTGCAGGGTGCCGCCTTCGGTGGACAGCGGATGGCAGATGATGGCCACGATCGGCTGCACCGGCACATCGGCCTTGGGCAGGTCGACGAGCACTTCCAGCGGGCCAACCGGGCCCTCCAGTGCAATGCAGGCGGTTTCGCCGGGGGCGACGGGGAACGAGGGCGTGTGCATGGCACCATGATAGCGTCCCCCGCCGCTGCCCTGTGCCCGCCCCATGCTCTACCTGTCCCTGGCCGTGATCTGCAGTGTGCTGGTTTCGGTGTTGTTGAAGCTGGCTGGCCGTCGCCAGCTGGACGTTGCGCAGATGGTGACCTGGAACTACCTGGTGGCGGCGACGATGACGGCGGTGGTGCTGCAGCCGCCACTGGACGCACTGCGCGGACCGCATGCGCCGTGGCTGTCATTGCTGGCGCTGGCGGTGGTGCTGCCCTCGATCTTCCTGGTGCTGGGCCGCGCGGTGGCGGTGGCCGGCATCGTCCGCAGTGACGTGGCGCAGCGCTTGTCGCTGCTGCTGTCGCTGGCGGCGGCGTTCCTGTTCTTCGGGCAGACCGCAACGCCGTGGAAGCTGGTCGGGCTGGGCCTGGGCCTGCTGGCGATGGTGGCCATCAGCCTGCGTCCGCGCGGCCCGGCAGTGGCCGCTTCCGCCGGCGGCTGGGGCTGGCTGCTGGGTGTATGGGCCGGGTTCGCGGTGGTCGACGTGCTGCTCAAGCAGGTGGCGCTGTCGGGCACGCCGTCGATGGCGGCGGTGCTGGCCAGTTTCAGCCTGGCCTTCGTGCTGATGCTGGCGCTGCAGTTGTGGCGGCATTTCAGTGGGCCCAGCCGCCTGGCCTGGCGCAACCTGGGTGCGGGTGCACTGCTGGGCCTGCTCAACGGCGGCAACATTCTTTTCTATGTGCATGCGCACCAGTCGATGCCGGACAGCCCGGCCACCGTGTTCGCCGGCATGAACATCGGCGTGGTGGTGCTGGGTGCGCTGGTTGGCGTATTCGCCTTCGGCGAGCCTATGAGCCGGTGGAACCGCCTCGGACTGGCGCTGGCGGTAGTCGCGATCACCCTGATCGCGCTGGGTTGATGCGCACAGTTCGCGCCGTTGCCGATAGCCGGTGCAGAAGATTCCGATCCTGCTGCGCATTTCGATTGATACGTTGACGCCGCTCACAGTGCCGTTCCGCCGTGATGGGCACTCCGCTGCCTAGACTCGAACGGACCTGCATCTGGAGAGACGGTGATGAAACACGTGTGCGCTTTCATGCTGCTGACCGCCACCCTGACCGGTTGCAGCAGCATCGGAGGCTATCCCGATTTCAGCGGCGGCATCGGCTATCCATCACATGAACCAGCCTATCCGCGCCATCCCGCCTATCCGCCCCCCGTACAGACCCATCGCGGCGATGCAAGCTCGGAAGTGGTGAGCTGCAGCAGCCGCGACCAGCGTCGCGCGCATTGCCATGTACAGGTCTCACAGAAGGACAGCGTGTACCTGATCAACCGCGAGTCACGTGCCTCCTGCCTGCAGGGACGCGACTGGGGCGTGGACCGCGGCACGATATGGGTCGACAACGGCTGCCGTGCAACCTTCCGCATCGAGCGCTACTACTGGCGATGAGCAGCAGGCCGTCCGGCCGGTCCGCACAGGGCCGGCCGGGCACCCACTCAGCGATCGAAGCCCAGCAGCAGCGGGTCGTGGTCGGAGCTGCGCCATGGGCCCTGCACGTTGCGGCCCTGGTAACCGCTGGCGTCCTGCTCGTCGGCATTGCTGTGCCACTCGGCGGCGCCGGCGAGGCGCTTGGCCATGGTCGGGCTGAGCAGCGCGTGATCGAGGCGGCCGGTGTAGCCGTTGTAGACGTAGCTGTAGGGCTGTTCGACCTTGGCCACCTTGAAGGCATCCTGCCAGCCGAGGTCGTGCAGGGTGCGGATCGGATCCTCCATGGCGTAGGCGTTGAAATCGCCCATCAGCACCACGTCCTTCACCTTCAGGCGCGCGGCTTCGGCCTGCACCCAGGAGTTGAGCTGCCGGGCCGATTCCACGCGGGTGGCGTTCCAGCAGCCCTGCCCGTCATTGCGGTCGGCGTCGGCGCCGCTGGCATCGCGGCAGCCCTTGGACTTGAAGTGGTTGGCAACCACCATGAACGGCCCGCCCTTGCCCTGGAAGGCCTGTGCCAGCGGCGCACGGCTGTGTTCGACGAAGGGGCCGTCGAGCTTGGTCAGCGGCGTGCCGAGCGGCTTGAATTCACTCTTGCGGTAGATGATGCCGACGCGGATCGGATTGCTGCCGGGGCCTTGGCCGGCATCGACAAACGCCCACTGTTTGTCTGCGGCGAGGCCGGCATTGAGCGCATCCACCAGTTCGGCGATGGCCGACTGCGGGCCGTAACCGTCGTTCTCCAGTTCCATCAGCGCGGCGATGTCGGCGCCCAGCGCGTTGACGGTGGCGACCAGCTTGCCGACCTGCGCCTTGTGCTCGTCCAGCGTGCGCGCGCCGCGCAGGGTCGGGAACCCACCGCCCTTGCCATCACCATTGAAGAAATTCTCCAGGTTGAACGCAGCGATGTGCAGGCGGCCGGGTACGCTCGGCACGGCCGGGCGCTGCAGGTCCGGCAGCTTCAATACACCATCCACCTGCAGGCTGGGCCGGCCCTGCGCGTCCACGCGCACGGTGCCTTCCACGTTGCGCAGCTGCATGCCGGTACGCAGCACCGGGTTGCCCGGCAGGTAGGCGACGCTGGCCGGATCACGCGCATCGCTGCCATCGTCCAGCAGCAGGCGGCGGCGCTGGTTGTCGGCCATCACCTGTTCGATCCCGGCACTGCCGGGCGCGGCCACTTCGGTCGGCTGCCACAGGCGGCCATCGAAGGCGACGGTGAGCTGGCCGAAGCGTTCCACGCCATCGGTGCCGGCCACGGTGAGCGGCGCGGCGATGCGCACGTGCTGCCCATCCAGTGCACGCCAGTCGGCCGGCGCGGCGGCCAGGGTGACAGCGGCTGGGCTGCGTGGCGCAGGCGCCGAGGTCGGCGCAACCTGTGGCTGGGCCTGGGCGAAAGCGGATGCCGGCATCAGCAGGGACAGGGCAAGGGCGAGGGAACGGCGACGCATCGACAGACGACTCCACGGAAGAGGCGCACAGACTAACCCCGAAATGCGAAACCCCGCCTGCGCAGCGGGTTCCGGCCTTGGTGGGCAAAGCCGGGGTAGTGCCGGCCGCTGGCCGGCAACCTCATGACCTTCATGCGATGCGTGGTTGCCGGCCAGCGGCCGGCACTACCAAAGATCATGAGGTTGCCGGCCAGCGGCCGGCACTACCAAAGATCATGAGGCTGCCGGCCAGCGGCCGACACTACCAAAGATCATGAGGCTGCCGGCCAGCGGCCGACACTACCAAAGATCATGAGGCTGCCGGCCAGCGGCCGGCACTACCAGCGGACGCGGCGGCGTCCGCTATTTCAGATTGCCCAGCATCCAGTCCACGGTGGCGTGGATCTGCTCCTCGGTGAGCGCCGGGTTGCCGCCCTTGGGCGGCATGATGCCGCCGTCGGGGCCGGTGTAGCCCTCGATGGCGTGCTTGTAGAGGGTGTCCTTGCCCTGCGCCAGGCGCTTGTCCCAGTGCGAGTGGTCCAGCGTCGGCGCCATGCCCACGCCGGTGGTATGGCAGGCGGTGCACAGGTTGTCGAAGATCACCTTGCCGTCCTTGGTACCGCCGTAGGCCACCTGCGAGGCGGCCTTGGCCAGCGCTGCGGCCTTGGCCGCGGCCTGCGCGGCGGCGCCGGTGCTGCCGGCGTATACCGCGCCAGTGGGCGAGATGCGCTGTTCAGTGCGTTTGGCGGCGGTGGGCGACACCTCGGGCGGAATCCGGGTGTGGATGAACGCGGCCAGCAGGATCAGACCGAGGGTGATGGCCATCAACAGCGCGATCACCATGGAGAAGCGTTTCAGGAACTCCAGATCGTAATTCCGCACTCTTCGTTACCCCTGGCTGATAGTCGTTGGACCACGGCTGAGCGACTGCGTGATGGGCCGAGTATAGAACGCACGCCGCGCACGACAACAGGCATCACAGCTGGTGCGGCGCAGCATGCGGCCGTGGCCGCGTGCGGGTGGCGCCGGACCGCGCCCGGCGAGCGCGAAGCGCGGCAGAAGCCGCCCGGCACCCGCAACGGCGGCATCACCCTGCGCCAACAGCCCGCAGGCAGAAACTGCAGATGGCCTGGACCAGCGCGTCTTCGTCGCGGTGCGCTTCGCGGCTGGGTGCGGTCGGGCCCACCATCGCTTCGGTGAAGGCACCCACCAGGCAGGCGGCGGCAGCGTGCGCGTCCTGTGCCGGCAGTTCACCGGCCGCCACGCCCTCTTCCACCAGGCGCAGGAACACGTCACCGAAGGCACGGCGGCCGCGCATGCGCTCGGCTTCCACGTCCGGGTCCACCGGTTCGACGATGAAGGCATGGGCCAGGCCCGGGCCGGCCAGGGCACGGCGCACGAAGGCGGTGATGGCCTGGCGCAGGCGCACGCTGGCCGGCTGCGGCGCACTGGCGATGCGCTCCATGATCGCCACCTCATGGGCCACGGCAGCGTTGAGCACTTCCACGAACAGCTCGGCCTTGGACGGGAAGTGGCGGTAGATCAGGCCGGTGGAGACCCCGGCCTGGGTGGCCACGGCGGTTACCGGCGCGTTGCGCCAGCCGCCGGTGGCGACCAGTTCGCGGGTGGCCAGCAGGATCCGTTCACGGGCCCCGGCCAGGCGTTCTTCCATCAATGCTGAGCGTTTGTAGGCCATGTTCTGAGTCTGGTTTCAATTTTTGAATTTGTATTCACTTCTTACCCGAACCCCGCTACGCTGGGGTCCAATCGCCCGCGCGGGCCGCTGCTGTGAACAGCCGCCCGCTTCCCCTTCCGGGTGCGTCCATTCCCCACCTTCCCTCGTGGAGCCATCGCAATGCACGTCCCATCCCTGAACTTCGACCTCGGCGAAGATATCGACCTGCTGCGCCAGAGCGTGGCCCATTTTGCCGCTGCCGAGATCGCGCCGCTCGCGGCCGAGGCCGATGCAACCAACCAGTTCCCGTTGGCACTATGGCCCAAGTTGGGCGAACAGGGCCTGCTGGGCCTGACCGTGGAAGAAGAATACGGCGGCACCGGCATGGGCTACCTGGCCCACGTGGTGGCGATGGAAGAAATCTCCCGCGCCTCCGGCGGCATCGCCCTGTCCTACGGCGCGCACTCGAACCTGTGCGTGAACCAGTTGCGCAAGAACGGCACCGAAGCGCAGAAGCAGCGCTTCCTGCCGGACCTGTGCAGCGGCGCCAAGGTCGGCGCGCTGGCGATGAGCGAACCGGGTGCGGGTTCGGACGTGGTGTCGATGAAGCTGCGCGCGGACAAGCGCGGCGACCGCTACGTGCTCAACGGCAACAAGATGTGGATCACCAACGGCCCCGACGCCGACGTGCTGGTGGTGTACGCCAAGACCGATGTCGAAGCCGGCGCCAAGGGCATCACCGCGTTCCTGGTCGAGAAGGGCATGAAGGGCTTCTCCACCGCGCAGAAGCTGGACAAGCTGGGCATGCGCTCCTCGCCCACCTGCGAACTGGTGTTCCAGGACTGCGAGATTCCCGAAGAAAACGTGCTGGGCGCGGTTGGCGGCGGCGTGCGCGTGCTGATGTCCGGCCTGGACTACGAGCGCGTGGTGCTGTCCGGCGGCCCGCTGGGCCTGATGGCTGCAGCCATGGACGTGGTCATGCCGTACGTGCACGAACGCCACCAGTTCGGTGAGCCGATCGGCAGCTTCCAGCTGATCCAGGCCAAGATCGCCGACATGTACGTGGGCCTGGGTGCCTGCCGCGCCTATGTGTATGCCGTGGCGCGCGCCTGCGACCAGGGCCGTACCACCCGCCAGGATGCGGCCGGCGCGATCCTGTACGCCGCCGAGAAGGCCACGTGGCTGACCGGCCAGGCGATCCAGATCCTCGGCGGCAACGGCTACATCAATGAATACCCGACCGGCCGCTTGTGGCGCGACGCCAAGCTGTATGAAATCGGCGCCGGCACCTCGGAGATCCGCCGCATGCTGATCGGCCGCGAACTGTTCCAGCGCACCCTGTAAGGCACCCCATGAGCATCCTAGGCAGCCAGCTGCAACCGGGCAGCGAAACGTTTGAAAGCAACCGCGCGGCGATGCAGGCCGTAGTCGACGACCTGCACGCCACCCTCGCCCGCACCGCCCTGGGTGGAAGCGAGGCGGCGCGGGCCAAGCACACCGCACGCGGCAAGCTGCTGGTGCGTGACCGCATCGATGCGCTGCTCGACCCGGGCAGCGCGTTCCTGGAGATCGCACCGCTAGCCGCGCACGGCATGTATGACGATGCCGTGCCCGCCGCCGGCGTGGTCGCAGGCATCGGCCGGGTGAGCGGCGTGGAGTGCGTGATCGTGGCCAACGATGCCACGGTCAAGGGCGGCACCTATTACCCGGTGACAGTGAAGAAACACCTGCGCGCGCAGGAGATCGCCGAGCAGAACCACCTGCCGTGCATCTACCTGGTCGATTCCGGTGGCGCCTTCCTGCCGCTGCAGGACGAGGTGTTCCCGGACCGCGACCATTTCGGCCGCATCTTCTACAACCAGGCCAATCTCTCCGCGCAGGGCATCCCGCAGATCGCCTGCGTGATGGGCAGCTGCACCGCCGGTGGTGCCTACGTGCCGGCGATGAGCGACGAGACGGTGATCGTGCGCGAGCAGGGCACCATCTTCCTCGGCGGCCCGCCGCTGGTGAAGGCGGCCACCGGTGAAGTGGTGACGGCCGAAGAACTGGGCGGTGCCGACGTGCACACGCGCATTTCCGGTGTGGCCGACCACATGGCCGACAACGACCTGCAGGCGTTGGCACGGGTGCGCGCGATCATCGCCCAGCTCAACTGGCGCAAGCCCGAAGCCGCGATGGCGCTGCAGCCGGTGGAAGAACCGCTGCTGCCCGCGCACGAACTGTACGGGGTGATCCCGGCCGATACGCGCAAGCCCTACGATGTGCGCGAAGTGATCGCGCGACTGGTCGACGGCTCGCGCTTTGACGAGTTCAAGCCGCGCTATGGCGCAACGCTGGTCACCGGCTTCGCCCATCTGCACGGCTATCCGGTCGGCATCATCGCCAACAACGGCATCCTGTTCTCCGAGTCCGCGCTGAAGGGCGCGCACTTCATCGAGCTGTGCACCCAGCGCAACATTCCGCTGGTGTTCCTGCAGAACATCACCGGCTTCATGGTCGGCCGCAAATACGAACAGGGTGGCATCGCCAAGGACGGGGCCAAGCTGGTGATGGCGGTGGCCTGCGCCAAGGTACCCAAGTTCACCGTGGTGATCGGCGGTTCGTTCGGTGCCGGCAACTACGGCATGTGCGGCCGTGCGTACTCGCCCAATTTCCTGTGGATGTGGCCGAACGCACGCATCGGCGTGATGGGCGGCGAACAGGCCGCCAGCGTGCTGGCCACGGTCAAGCGTGATGGCATTAAAGCCAAGGGCGGGCAGTGGCCGGGCGAGGAAGAGGATGCGTTCAAGGCACCGATCCGCGACCAGTTCGAGCAGCAGGGCCACCCGTACTACGCCAGTGCGCGCCTGTGGGACGACGGCGTGATCGATCCGGTCGATACCCGCCGGGTACTGGCCCTGGCCCTGTCGGCCAGCCTCAACGCTCCCCCGCAGCAGACGCGCTTCGGCGTGTTCCGCATGTGACCTGTGCCATGACCGAGTCTGTTGCCATGTTCAGCAAAGTCCTGATCGCCAACCGCGGCGAGATCGCCTGCCGCGTCATCGCCACCTGCCGCCGCCTCGGCATCGCCACCGTGGCGGTGTATTCCGATGCCGACCGCAATGCGCGCCACGTGCGGCTGGCCGACGAAGCCATCCACATCGGCCCGGCGGCCGCGCGCGAGAGCTACCTGCGCAACGATGCCATCCTCGACGCCGCACGCCGCAGCGGCGCGCAGGCCATCCATCCCGGCTACGGCTTCCTGTCCGAGAACGCCGACTTCGCCGACGCCTGCGTGGCGGCCGGCATCGCCTTCATCGGCCCGCCGGCCAGTGCGATCCGCGCGATGGGCGACAAGAGTGCAGCCAAGGCACTGATGGCCAAGGCCGGCGTGCCGTTGACGCCGGGCTACCACGGCGACCAGCAGGCGCCGGACTTCCTGCGTACCCAGGCCGACGGCATCGGCTATCCGGTGCTGATCAAGGCCAGTGCCGGCGGCGGCGGCAAGGGCATGCGCAAGGTCGAGCGCAGCGAGGACTTCGTCGATGCGCTGGCCAGCTGCCAGCGCGAGGCGGCCTCGGCGTTCGGCAACGACCACGTGCTCGTCGAGAAGTATGTCGAGCGCCCGCGCCATATCGAAATCCAGCTATTCGGCGGCGGCCATGGCGAGGCGGTGTATCTGTTCGAGCGCGACTGCTCGGTGCAGCGACGCCACCAGAAGGTGCTGGAAGAAGCACCGGCCCCGGGCATGAGCGCCGACCGCCGCGCCGCGATGGGCAAGGCCGCCGTTGATGCCGCGCGCGCAGTGGGCTACGTCGGTGCCGGCACGGTGGAGTTCATCGCCGGCCCGGACGGCGATTTCTACTTCATGGAAATGAACACCCGCCTGCAGGTTGAACACCCGGTCACCGAGTTCATCACCGGCACCGACCTGGTGGAGTGGCAGCTGCGCGTGGCCGCTGGCCAGCCGCTGCCCAAGCGCCAGGACGAACTGGCCATCCACGGCCACGCTCTCGAAGCGCGCCTGTATGCCGAAGATGCCGACCGCGGCTTCCTGCCCTCCACCGGCACCCTGCGCCGCCTGCGCCTGCCGACCCCATCGGCCAACGTGCGGGTGGACACCGGTGTGGAAGAAGGCGACAGCATCACCCCGTACTACGACCCGATGATCGCCAAGCTGATCGTCTGGGACGTGGACCGCGACGCCGCGCTGCGGCGCATGCGCCAGGCCCTGGCCGACTGCCAGGTGGTGGGCGTGACCACCAATGCCGGTTTCCTGCGGCGCCTGGTGCAGACCGACTCGTTCGCCAACGCCAAGCTGGATACCGCGCTGATCGAACGCGAGCAGGCCGCACTGGCGGTCACCGGTGACGGTGAGCAGGCGCTGTGGGAACTGGCAGCGATCGCTGCGGTGGCAAGCACACCTGCCGCTGCCGCCGATGCACGCGACCCGCATTCACCGTGGCAGGCACAGGATGGCTGGCGGCTGGGCGTGCCTGCCGCGCGCATGGTGCCGCTGCAGCAGGGAGAGCGGACACACACGCTGAAGGTGTGGACCACTGCCGATGGCTGGCGCGTGCAGTGCGGTGACGCAGCGCCGAAACAGGTGGTCGGCCATGCCGATGGCCAGACCCTGTCGGTGCAGATGGACGAGCGTCGTTGGCGGCTGCAGCTGCAGCGCGACGGCGATCAGCTGTATCTGTTCGCCAGCGATGGCCAGCACCGCTTCACCCTGCACGACCCGGTGGGTGAATCCGAGCAGGCCAGCGCCGATGCCGGCAGCCTGCTGGCACCGATGCCCGGCAGGATCGTCGCAACACTGGTGGCGGCGGGCACGCAGGTCAAGCGCGGCACGCCGCTGGTGGTGCTGGAAGCGATGAAGATGGAGCACACCCTGCAGGCACCGGCCGATGGCACGGTGAAGGGCTATCGGGCCAAGGCCGGCGACCAGGTGGGCGACGGCGCGGTGCTGGTGGATTTCGAAGCAGCGTGATGGGGGTGGGCCGGGCGTTGCCCGGCCTACCTGCTGCCACGAGGTCAAGGTTGCAGAGCCGGATTCCCGCGCCAGACCTGCTGCAGCGGGTCGAATTCACTGGTGACCTGCGCGTCCGCGCGCCACCCCAGGCCGCATATCATCACCGGGCTGGCATCGATGCCATCCAGCCCCAGCGCCTTCTCCACGTCGATCTCGTTGATCGCCGCGGTCACATAAGCGGCCAGTCCAAGCTCGGTGGCTGACAGCATCCATTGTTGCGACAGGTGCCCCGCATCAATCAGCACCGCCCGGTAGGCCTTTGGATGGTGGCGGTATTTCCAGAAGCTGCGTGGGAAGCGTGCCACCTGGATGAGGTGCAGCGGGGCGTCGGCGAACCAGTCCTGCCCGGAAACAAAACCCAGCATCAAGGTGCGCAGGTCGTCGGTGGCAACGGCGACCGGTCGCAACGCGTGTTCCAGCGGATGGTAGTGATAGACGCCCGGCGCAAGACCGTCGACAGCCAGGGCGACCACATAGGTTTCCAACGGATGCAGGCCGCCGCCGGAAGGAATGTTCTTCTTCAGGAACTCCATGCCATCCCCCGGCCGCAATGCGGCGTGTGCCTGCACGGTCCGCTTGAGTACCTGCGCCAACAGCGGCAGCGCCAACGTGCGCTGCGCGTCGAAGTTTCGGCAGGTTGCACGCTTTCGCAGCAGCTCGTCGCGCGCATCGTCAGGTGTATCGGGCAACATCAAGGGGGCGGTATCGGGCGCATCCACTGCGGCGGGCGGTGCACCGAACCTGGCATGCAGATCCTGCGCCGTGACCAGCTTGTGTTCACGCATCTCACGCGCGCTGTTGATGCCGCCCCAGCGTCCCATCCGGTGCTGCAACGCCGACAGCGGCCACCAGTTGGCGTCGCGCACGCGCTGGTCGCGGTCACGATGCGAAGCCTCACCTGGCTCTTGGCTGATCACCAGACCGATCTCCAGCAGGCGTGCCAGCGCGGCGCCTTCGAGGCCGACCTCTGCAGGTTCCACCCAACGATCCGGCTCGATGCGGCCCAGCACATCGATTTCCTCGATGCTCACCTCCACGGGCGCGTCCAGATGGGCGGCAAGGGCCTGCCAATGCATGCGCGTTACCAGTCCCGCCTGGCCCTGCAGCAGCAGGGAGAGATCCAGCGAGACCTCGCTGCGGGGTTCAAACATCACGATAGCGCAACGTCGGATCTGCATCTTTCATCATCCACCAGTGGAAACCGTAGTATGCGGGTTGCCCACACCCGCCGCGGTACTGTGGAGGCGCTTCTGTGCAATGCACACGTCCCCCTAAATGCCGGGCGCTGGTGGCCGATAACGTAGGTTCAACTCTGGATGATCGACATGGCTACCGACCCCCGCCTTTCCGCTGAAGACGCCGGCGTACTGCTGGACAACCTCATCAACGATGCCGCGTTCCGCGAACGCTTCGCCGAATCACCGTCTCAGGCCCTCTCCAGCATCGGCCTGGACGCCGCCTTGGGTGAGAAGGACTGCATGAAGATCGACTCGCTCGCCTCGGTGGAAGAACTCACCCGCGTTCGTGACGGCCTGCAGAAGCACCTGGCCAGCTCGCTGACCGCGATGAATGTGGTGTTCTGCTTCGAAGCCGGCAAAGTCGACGAGCGCATCGGCGGCTGATTACTGCCTCAGGGCGCGCCGACCGCTTTGGACGGTGCGGCCCAGGTCGATACATCGTGCACGTTCAGCGGCTGCCAGACCTGCATCGCCGTGACCTCAGCAATGGCCTGACCACGGTGACGGGCCAGCCATTCCTGCTCGCGGCGCACGCCGGCGTCATCGCGCTGCGCACGTAACGCATGCAGCAGCACCACGTGTGCCTGCACCGGTTCGCTGCCATCCAGCATCGGCTCGATCAGCGCGCGTGCGGCGTCCGGCCGTTGCCCCTGCAGTTCGCCCATCGCAGCAACCACGCGCATCCATTTACCGACCATCGGGCTGCGCTGAGCGCGCAGCAGCGCCTCGTTGGCATGCAGCCAGGCTTCGGCAACATCGGTCTGTCCCTGCCGCTGAGCCAGATAGACAAGGGCCAGCCACTGCAGGCTGCGGGCCTGCTGCATGGGATCGTCGCGATCTTCCAGCAGCGGCTGCAGCTGCGCTGCGATGGCCTGCAGTTCGGCTTTGTCGCCCGCCGCGCACAACGTGGTCACGCTGGCGTGCTGCAATCGCTGCTGTACCTGCATGTCCGCAAGCTCAGGTGCCGGTGCGTCCGCGCGCACGGCCGCCTGCATCGACGCGCAATCACCTTGGTCGGCAGCCAGCAGCAGCTGTGCACGCAGCCGCATCCGCTGCGCCAGCGCATCTCCGGTGCGCAGCTTCACAAGCAGCTGGCCGGCTTGTACGTAACGGCGCTGCGCCACAAATACATCGACGCCGGTGTCATCGGGATCATCGCGGCCGCGCAGCCCTTGTGCCTGCATCAGCGTTTCGGCGGCCAGCTGCGGTTGGTTGTGGGCGATCTGGATGCGTGCCAACTGCACCATCGGATACAGCCGCAGCGGATCCTGCGGTACGGACGCCGCATGTGCGTAGGATTCGGCTTCGCTGAAACGATTGTCCTGCAACAGAAGCCAGGACGTATTGGACAGCCCGGCGAAGGAATCGGGATAGACCTTGGCCAGCGTCCGCCATTGCTCCAGGGCCCAGCCGCCCGGTTCCAGTTCTTCCTGCCAAGCCTTCAGGTACAGGCGCTCGCGCGGTGGCAGGCGTTCCTGCTGGGCGAGCGCATGCTGCATCGCCTCGCGGGCCTGCCGCCCCTCTTCGGTGCGGGCCAGCAGCTTGGCTACGCCCATGTAGGCCAGCGCGAAACCGGGATCGATGTCGATCGCCGCCTGGTAGAGATTGCGTGCTTCCTCGAAGCGGCGCTGGCCCAGGGCATTCTCGGCCAGGGCATAGGCGCGCAGGGCGCGCAGGTCGCGGGTGGAAGCCTTCGGCAGCGGCAGGGACTGTTCCAGGCTGGCCACCGATTCGCCAAGACCGCGGCGCAGACGACCGACGACATCGTCGACCGCGAACATCATCTGGTCAGGGCCGTCAGCGGCGACGGTGAAGCTGCGCACCACCTGCCCGCTGCCGGGCGCCACCACATCGATTCCCAGCTGATAGCCCCCTGCCTTGGGGCGTACGGTCGGCAGCAGGACCGCTCGTGCGCCTTCGCGCATGGCCACATCGATGGCTGCACCGCGGTTCAAGCGGGTATCGCCGGACAAGCGCGCCATTTCCAGGCTTTCGCGGATCTTGCCTTCGGACAGCACATTCACGTAGCGCGACTGTTCCAGCGCGATCAGTATCGCGTGGCGTGTCGATTCATCGAACACCGGCTCGCCGGTGAAATTCTCAAGGTCGGCCAGCACCACCCAATCGCGTTCTGAGAATGCGATGGCCGGCTCCGGGCGCAACAGAAACCAACCACCCACCACCACAGACGCCAGGATCAGGCTCTCCGCCAGCAATACCACCGGCTGCCGCCACAACGGCAGATCACGCCGCGCCTTGGCGTTGGCGCGCGGCGGGCGCAGCGGAGCAAAGCCGATCTCGCCAACTTCAATCACTTCCTGGACGGTCGGCATGCCCTTGAACCGCCAACGCCCGTGCGACTTCCATAGCAAGCGTTGGCCACGCTCGCCCAAGGCATCCGTGGCACGTCGGGTCAGTGACTCGGCAACTGCCGACATCAGGATCTGGCCTGGGCGCGCCAGGGTCATCAGGCGCGCTGCCATCGGCTTGGCCAGGCCTTCGACTTCCATCGACTTGGCGCCGACCTTGACCGCTTCGGGACTGTTTTCCCAGGTCAGCACATCACCCACATGCAGGCCCGCTCGTGCGCGCAGCTCGACCCTGCGTTGTTCGCCCAGTGCCTGCAGGTCGCGCTGGTAATCCAGTGCAAACCCGAGCGCATCCACCGGGCGTTCGAACAGCAGGAACAGACCGTCGGAACGGTCGATCAACTGCCCATTCCAGCGATGCTGCAATACCAGCACCAGACGGTCGTGCTCCTGGAACAGGGTGGCTGCGGCAGCGTCGCCGATACGCTCCACCAGTTGCAGCGAATCACACAGGTCGGTGAACAGCAGCGCCCGCAGCTGGGCGTTATGCGGGGCCGACGTTCCGTTGTCGCCATTCATCGCCAGGATCTCCGCTCAGTGTCCATCCGGACCATCGGTCCACCGCAGGCAGTTGCCGCCTGCGCGCTTGGCTTGGTACAGCGCACGATCGGCGCGAGCGTACCACTCGCTCCAGTCCGCGTCAGGGGCCAGCAGGCTGGCACCGATGCTGGCCAGGCTGACGTGCGGGGTGCCATGGCTCCGCTCGAGCAGGCCGTGCACCGCGCTGAGGATGAATTCAGCCGCGTGCTGCACGATCTCGACATTGGCCCGGCGCAGGATCAGGCAGAACTCGTCGCCGCCCAGGCGGCAGGCCAGGTCATGTTCGCCGGCCATCGAGCGCAGGATGTTGCCCATGCTCTGCAGCACCCGGTCGCCGGCCTGGTGGCCGTGGCGGTCGTTGATCTGCTTGAAGCGATCACAGTCGATCAGCAGCAGCGCCTGCGGCGGCCCCTCTTCCTGCGTGCGGCATTCCTGCAGGTACAGGGCCAGGCCGCGGCGGTTGTGCAGGCCGGTCAGTTCGTCGGTGCGCACCAGCTCACGCGTGTGGGTCAGCTGGTGGGTGGTGATGTACAGGTTGTCCAGCGCGGCTTCCAGGTCATGGTTGCGCCGCCGCAGCTGGCTGATGAGGGCCTGCTCGTTGGTCAGCACACGCAGGATCGTGCGCCGCAGGAAGTAGGCCACCAGCCCCGGGTCGGACTCGACCAGGCGATGGAAATCAGCCGGTCCCAGTTCCAGCACGTGGCAGTCGGCCATCACCCGCGCGCTGGCGCTGCGCGGATGGTCGCCCATCAACAGGCCGAGCTCACCGAAGAACTCATGCCGGCCGAGTGTCTTGAGCACCAGGTCCTCGCCGAAATCCAGCTCGATCAGGCCTTCCAGGATGATGTACATGCACTCGCCGCGATGGCCGCGGTGGAACAGCCACTGGCCCGCCTGCAGCCGGCAGGGCTGGGCAAACCGGGCAAACAGGGCGACCTCTTCGTCGGAAAGCAGCGCATGCACGATCTCGGCCATCGCCACCTTGGCGATACCGGTTGTCGTGTCGATGTTCTCGGCCGCACCCCTGCCGGTCATTCCCTGCACCCGCCGCCAGCGTCCCCTGGTGAGCCGCGGAGCATATCAGTGAATCAAACTGTGCGCCGCTTCTCAGTTTTGTGAAGATGCGTTGCCCCGCCCTGCATGCCGCAGGGTTGCCTGTTCATACCCGTTGAGCGCGGGGAGAAGACAAAGAATATCAACAGCTTGCAGTGACCGCGACGCCGATTGTCGCAGCAGCCGCAGATACAACGACGCCGGCAGATCCCCCGATCTGCCGGCGTCGTCTGGCCCTTCCCTGGCCACCCTGATCAGCCCGAGCCTTGGTCGTGCCGGCCGCTGGCCGACAGCATCAAGGACGGCGGGAACACAAAGGGTTGCCGGCCAGCGGCCGGCACGACCGGATCACGCAGCCCGTTCGCTGCGCTCGCCATGGAACTGCTCTTCCTCGGTCGAACCGGTCAGCGCGGTGGTCGAGGACTGCCCCTGCTGGATCGCCTGGGTCACCGCATCGAAGTAGCCGGTGCCGACCTCGCGCTGGTGCTTGACTGCGGTGAAGCCGCGCTCGGCCGCTTCGAACTCGGCCTCCTGCAGCTCCACGAAGGCGCTCATCTGACGACGCGCATAGCCGTGGGCCAGATTGAACATGCCGTAGTTCAGCGCGTGGAAACCGGCCAGGGTGATGAACTGGAACTTGTAGCCGTAGCTGCCCAGCTCCTTCTGGAACCTGGCAATGGTGGCGTCGTCCAGGTTCTTCTTCCAGTTGAAGCTGGGCGAGCAGTTGTAGGCCAGCAGCTTGCCGGGGAACTTCGCATGGATCGCCTCGGCGAACTTCCGCGCGAATTCCAGGTCCGGCTTGCCGGTCTCGCACCACACCAGGTCTGCATACGGTGCGTAGGCAAGGCCGCGGCTGATGGCCTGGTCCAGGCCGTTGCGGGTCTTGTAGAAGCCCTCCACGGTGCGCTCGCCGGTGGCGAACGGCTTGTCGTTGCCATCGATGTCGCTGGTCAGCAGATCAGCGGCCTCGGCGTCGGTACGCGCCACCAGCAGGGTCGGCACGCCCAGCACGTCGGCGGCCAGGCGCGCGGCGTTGAGCTTCTCGATCGCCTCGCGGGTCGGCACCAGCACCTTGCCACCCATGTGCCCGCACTTCTTCACCGAGGCCAGCTGGTCTTCGAAATGCACGCCGGCAGCACCGGCTTCGATCATCGCCTTCATCAGTTCGAAGGCGTTGAGCACGCCGCCGAAACCGGCTTCGGCGTCGGCCACGATCGGCTGCAGGAAGTCGATGTCATCCTTGCCTTCGGCGTGGTGCAGCTGGTCGGCACGCAGCAGCGTGTTGTTGATGCGCTTGACCACCGCCGGCACCGAATCGGCCGGGTACAACGACTGGTCCGGGTACATCTGCCCGGCCAGGTTGGCATCGGCCGCCACCTGCCAGCCGGACAGGTAGATCGCCTTCAGCCCAGCCTTCACCTGCTGCATGGCCTGGTTGCCGGTCAGCGCGCCGAGCGCGTTGACGAAGTCGCGCTCATGCAGCGACTTCCACAGCTTTTCCGCGCCCAGCCGGGCCAGCGAATGCTCGATATGGACGGTGCCACGCAGGCGCACCACGTCGGCGGCGCTGTAGTTGCGCTGGATGCCTTCCCAGCGCGGATTGGTGTCCCAGTCGTGCTGGATCTGTTCGGCAGTGGGCAGCGTGCTCATGTCTATCTCCAGTTCGGTTCGTGCGGATGCAGCGGGGAAGGAAGCGGCGGGAAAACCGGCATGCAGCGGTCAGTCGATGCGCGCGTACGCCGGCAGGGTCAGGAAGTCGGTCAGTTCGTTGCTGCGGCTCAACTCGGCCAGCAGGGTGATGGCTTCTTCGATGCGGTCGCCACCGGGCAGCGCCGAGGTGTCGCCGAGGCGCGCCGGCAGCTGCGCCAGGGTGGTATCGAGCAGCGCCAGATCGATGGCAGTGCCGTCGTCCAGCTGCTGGCCCGGGGTATGCAGCCACTGCCACAGCTGGCTGCGACTGATCTCGGCAGTGGCCGCGTCCTCCATCAGGTGGTGGATCGGCACGCAGCCGTTGCCATCCAGCCATGCGGCCAGGTAACGCACGCAGACTTCGACATTGCCTTCGAAGCCAGCGCGGGTGATCGTGCCCGGCGGCCGCGCGATCAGTTCATCGCGACCCACGCGCACATCCTGGCGCAGCACGTGGTGCTGGTTGGGCGTGGGCATGTGCTCGTCGAAGATCGCCATCGCCACCGGAATCAGCGCCGGATGGGCGACCCATGTGCCATCGTGGCCAGCGCTCACTTCGCGCAGCTTGTCGGCACGCACCCGCGCCATCGCCTGCTCGTTGGCGGCGGCATCGTTGTTGATCGGAATCTGCGCGGCCATGCCGCCCATCGCGTGTGCACCGCGGCGATGGCAGGTCTGGATCAGCAGTTCCGAATACGCCTTCAGGAACGGCTGGGTCATGGTCACCTGGCCACGCTCGGGCAGCACGCGGTCAGCGTGGCGGCGGAAGGTCTTCAGGTACGAGAAGATGTAATCCCAGCGCCCGCAGTTGAGGCCGACGATGCGATCGCGCAGGGCGTGCAGGATCTCATCCATCTCGAACACTGCCGGCAGCGTTTCGATCAGCACGGTCACCTTGATCTGCCCGTGCGGCAGGCCGAGCATGCCTTCGATGTGCGACAGCGCGGTCTCCCACAGCGCTGCCTCTTCCATGCTCTGCAGCTTGGGCAGGTAGAAGTACGGACCACGGTCCCTGGACTGCAGCGCGCGCGCATTGTGGAAGGCAAAGACCGCCGCATCGAACAGGCCGCCGGCGAGGAACTGGCCATCCACGCGCACATGCTTTTCGTCCAGGTGCCAGCCGCGCGGGCGCACGATCAGCACCGCCTGCTCCTCATGGGGGCGCAGCGCGTAGTGCTTGCCATTGGGTGCGGTGTACTGCAGGTCGCCGCGCACCGCAGCGGCCAGCGACTGCTGGCCGGCCAGCAGGTTGCGCCAGGTCGGCGAGGTCGAATCCTCGAAGTCGGCCATGAACACCTTGGCGCCGGAGTTCAGCGCGTTGATGACCATCTTCGGGTCGGTCGGGCCGGTGATCTCGACGCGACGGTCCTGCAGCGCGGCCGGCAGCGGCGCCACGGTCCAGTCCCCGCTGCGGATCGCGGTGGTGTCCTGGCGGAAGTCCGGCAGGCCGCCTTGGTCGAAGAATGCCTGGCGCTCGCGACGGGCCTGCAGCCGCGCCTGCCGGCCGGGTTCCACTGCCCGGTGCAGGGACACCAGCAGGGCCAGCAATGGCGCCGGCAGCACGGTGGCCTGGCCCGCCACCTGGGTCGCCAGGGCGATGCCCGGCGTGGCCTTGGCGGCGGTGGAGGGAACAGCGGAAGCGACGGCGGACATGGCAGGACTCCAGCATGGGGGAACGACTCCACCGTGCGGCCGCAGCCTGTATTTGGCAAAACAGTTTTTGCAATGCTTTACATAAGTTGTGCTAATACTTGTGACGCCATGACCACACGCACCTCGCCAAGTCCCCGTTTTTCCTACAAATCTGATCGGCTGAAGCCGCTGCGCGCGTTCTGCCAGACGGTGCGCCTGGGCTCGGTCTCACGGGCGGCTGAGGCACTTTTCGTCAGCCAACCGGCCATCAGCCTGCAGTTGCAGGCGCTGGAGCGTGAGCTGGGAGTACCGCTGTTCGAGCGCAGCGGCCGGCGCCTGGTACCCAGCCGCGAGGGCCAGCTGCTGTATGAAATGGCGCAGCCGCTGGTGGAAAGCCTGGACGGTCTGGAAGCGCGCTTCCGCGACAAGGTGCGCGGGCTGGACGCGGGCGAGCTGAACATCGCTGCCAACAGTTCCACCATCCTGTACCTGCTGCCGAAGATCGTCGAACGCTTCCGCCAGCATTACCCCGACGTACGCTTGACCCTGCACAACGCCATCAGCGCCGACGGCACCGACCTGCTGCGCGAGGATGCCGCCGACCTGGCGATCGGCTCGATGACCGATGTACCGGCTGACCTCAGCTATGCGCCGGCCTACCGTTTCGAACAGGTGCTGATCGCCCCGCATGACCATCCGCTGGCCAGCGGTGGCGAGCTGGAACTGGCCGACATCGCACGATACCCGCTGGTGCTGCCGCCGAAACGGCAGATCACCTACCGGCTGGTGGACCAGGTGTTCCAGCGCCACCGCATCGCCTACACCGTTGCGCTGGAGGTGGGCGGCTGGGAGGTGATCAAGCAGTACGTGGCGATGGGCATGGGTATTTCCATCGTGCCGGCGCTGTGCCTGAACGATGCCGACCGCGAACGGTTGGCCGCACGGTCGATGAAGCGCTGGTTCCCGGAGCGCAGTTACGGGGTGATCGTGCGGCGCGGCAAGGCGCTGTCGGCGCAGGCGCGGGCATTCATCGAGCTGATCCAGCCAGAGTTGTTCAGCCCGCGCGATTACGACCAGAGCGGGCATTCGGAGCGGTGAGGGGTTGTCGGCAGGGCTGCGCCCTGCACCTGCCGAATCAACGGCAACGGCAGAGGCGACGGCAACGGCAACGTCAAAGGCAACAGTGGGGATTCCGTGGGATGGCGGGGCGGTGTGGGTGGGCAGGACACGCCGTAAACCCGTCCTTGGGGGCTCGATGGCGCCATCCATGGCGCCAACGGTCCTGCCCACCCACACCGCCCCACCTCTGACAGATTTCCGCGATCTGTCGGAACGGCATGGCCTGCTCTTGGTGGGTGTCGACCTTGGTCGACACGGTTGATCCACGCCATGCGTGGATGACGATTCCCGGCGTCGGGCTGGATAGACTGCATCCATGTCCATCGAACTTCGCCACCTGCGCTACTTCCTCGCCGTTGCCGATACCCTGCACTTCGGCCAGGCGGCCGAGCGGTTGGGAATGTCGCAGCCGCCGCTCAGCCAGCAGATCCGGCAGCTGGAGGAACTGATCGGTGCGCGCCTGTTCGTGCGCAGCCATCGGCGTGTGCAGCTGACCGCTGCGGGGGAACTGCTGCAGGAACGTGCGCGCGGCATCGTGCAGCAGGTGGAATCTGCGGTGGATGAAGTGCAGCGCGCGCAGCGTGGCGAGCAGGGTGAGCTGCGTATCGGCCTGACCCGGGCCACGCCGTTGTCACCACAGATTCCGCGTTCGATCCTGCAGTACCGCCAGCAGTATCCGCAGGTGCGGCTGCAGCTGAGCGAGATGAACACCCTGCAGCAGATCGATGCGCTGCTCGATGGCAGCCTGGATGTGGGCATCATCCGCAAGCGCACGCTGCCGGCCGAGCTGGTGGCGCACAGCCTGTTCGTCGACCCGCTGGCGTTGATCGTGCATGCCGACCACCCTGCCCTGCGTCGACTGTCGAAAGGCGGGACGCTGGCGTTGCGTTATCTGGCGCAGGAACCGTTCGTGGCGTTCCGCCGCAGCGCCGGGGCGGGCATCCATGACCACATGATCGCGCTGTGCGCGGCAGCGGGTTTCACCCCGCGCATCGTGCAGGAAGCCGGTGAGGCGTCAACGCTGATCAGCCTGGCCGCTGCGGGACTGGGTGCGGCGATCCTGCCTTCCTCGTGCGATCACATCCGGGTGGAAGGTGCGCGCTTCGTGCCGCTGGCCGATGCCGGCGCGCATTCGGAAGTGCAGTTGGCGTGGCGCCGCGAGGGGGTGACACCGTTGATCCGCAATTTCGCCGGGCTGCTGCGCGAGGCGTTTGCGGAGGGGTGATGGGCCGCGCTGCGCGCTCGCCGGGCACGGCCCGGCGCTACCGCTGGCCTACCCAGGTAGCGCCGGGCCATGCCCGGCGGGCGTCAGGCGGTCACCGGCTGCGGCGCGCGCTGCTGCAGCGCCCACACGATGCCACCGCCGATCAGGGTCAGCAGCGCGGCGAATGCGCACACGCCCAGCCAGTCCCACGCGGCATAGGCCAGCCCCCCCACGCCGCCCAGCACGCTCGAGCCCAGGTAGTAGGCAAACAGGTACAGCGCCGACGCTTCCGCACGCATGGAGCCGGCACGGCTGCCGACCCAGCTGCTGGCCACCGAATGGCCACCGAAGAAACCGAAGGTCACCAGCGCGATGCCCACTGCCATCGCCGGCAGCCACGGCATCGCCAGCAGTACGATGCCGACGGCGATCAGGCCGAAGGAGATCGCCAGGATGCGACCGCGCCCATGGCGCGTGGCCTGCTGGCCCATCCACGCCGAACTGAAGGTGCCGACCAGATACACGCTGAAGATCAACCCGACCACGGTCTGGCTGAGGTGGTACGGCGGCGCCAGCAGGTGGTAGCCGAGGTAGTTGTAGAGGGTGACGAACACACCCATCAGCACGAACGAGGTGGCGAACAGCCACGGCAGGCCGGGATCGGCGAACAGCGTGCGCCAGCGCGCGGGCAGCTGGCGCAGGCCACTGCGACTGGCCTGGAAGTGACGCGACGGCGGCAGCTGCAGCCACAGCAGCACGGTGCTGGCCATGGCGATGATCGAGACCACGCCGATGCCCCAGCGCCAGCCCCAGTGGTCGGCGATGATGCCGGCCAGCAGGCGCCCGCTCATGCCACCGATGGCGTTGCCGCCGATGTACAGGCCCATCGCCAGGCCCAGCGCGCGGCTGTCCATCTCTTCCACCAGGTAGGTCATCGCCACCGCTGGCACGCCGCTCAACGCCAGCCCCAGCAAGGTGCGCAGCACCAGCAGCGTGGCCCAGTCGTCGACCAGTGCGGTGCACAGCGACAGCGTGGCCGAGGCCAACAACGCAACGATCATCAGCGGGCGCCGGCCGACCGCATCGGACAGCAGGCCCGCCAGCAGCATGGCCACGGCCAGGGTGCCGGTGGTCAGCGACAGCGACATCGCGCTGCCGGCAGCGGACACGCCGAAGTGGCGACTGAACTCGGGCAGCAGTGGCTGCACCGTGTACAGCAGGCCGAAGGTCGAAAAGCCAGCCAGAAACAGCGCCAGCGCGGTGCGGCGGAAGGCCGGCGTTCCCTGCTGGATGCGGGTGTCGACGGGAGCGTGGTCAGTACGGGGACGGTCGGCGAGGGCCGCCGGGGTATCGCCAGTCATGGGAGCGGTGGGCCGTGGGGGCGGCCGGATTGGAGGGGACGGGCCCCAGACTAGGCCCGTCCATCCAGTCGATCCATAACCTGATAGGTCATGATTGATACTTCTGGCATATCGATAAGCCTACAGCCGCTGCCACTCGAAGCCGTCGCCGCGGCGGTAGTACACCGCCACTGCGCGGCCATAGATCTTGTCCGCATCGACGAAGCCGAAGAAGCGACCGTCGAAGCTGTTGCCACGATGGTCGCCCAGCACCAGCACCTTGCCGGCGGGCACCTGCAGATCCGCGATGTCCGGGCCACCGCCGCTGTCCAGATCGAGGCTGGCGCGGCGCTCACCGAAAGCTTCGGTGTCGGCCAGGTCGGCGATCTGCAGCGGCTGGCCGTTGATGCTCAGGTGGCCATCGCGCAGCTGCACGTGGTCGCCGGCCACGGCGGCGACGCGCTTGATCAGGCGGGTGCCATCGGCCGGCGAATCGAACACCGCCACCTCACCACGCTGCGGCGTGCCGGTAGCCAGCAGCTCCTGGCTGGTGAACGGCAGGCGCAGGCCGTAGGCGCGCATGTCCACCACCACCCGGTCACCCGGTTGCAGCGTCGGCTGCATCGAACCGCTGGGCACGACGTAGTGGTTGGCGAGGGTGTCGCGGGCGGCGGCGAGCAGGCCCAGCATCACCAGCAGCGGCAGTGCCTCTTTCTTCAGCCAGGTGAGCGCGCGTTCTGGAAACGGCGGACGGGCTACAGCATCCATGTCAGGCTCCGGGTGGTGGGTGGGCGTCAGACCGCAAGGGCAGGCGTGAGGTTCCCGGGCATCATGCCGGTCTCCATGCCCGTGCCGATCAACGGTCGGCAGCCACCGGGTGCATTCCGGCCGGTCGTTATGAAGGTTTTACGCCCGGGCCGGGCACTGGGCATCGCACCTTTACGGCCCCCACGCGCATCGTGTGCCTACCGCGCCGCAGGGCGCTTTGCGCAAGGTGTTGTATGACCCTCCTGGTGATCCGGCATGCGTCGCCGTCGGTGCCGCGTCCGCTGCTGCCGGCCGAGTTGTCCGGCCATCCGGTGCTGTGCACCGACTGCGCCAGCCTGGCCGATGTGCGCCAGTGTCTGTGCCAGCCGCAGGCGCGCACCGCGGACTGGGTGCTGCTTGATGTCGGCGTCGCCGACGAGGCGCAATGGTGTGCCGAGGGCGGTGCGCTGCAGGCGGCGCTGGACGGTCTGCCGGCGGAGTACATCGAACTGCAGTCGCCGCACCAGCCCGGTCTGGAAGCGCGCCTGCGCCTGCAGCACGGCCCGGCCGCCGTGGTGGTCGACCAGCGCAGCCAGCAGGCGGGTTATCCGCTGTCATTGGCCATCGTCAGCCGTCGCCTGGCACGGGAGGGCTGAGCCATGTCGATCTTCATCATCCGTGGCCCGGAAGCGGCGGGCGCGTTGATCCGCACCGCCGCGCCGCTGCCGGCGCCGGTACTGAAATCACTGGTGCACCGTGCGATCGATGCGGGCACCAGCGTGGCGATCCGCGCCTGCGGCTCGGAGCAGGAACTGCTGGACGCGCTGCGCGTGGCCGACCACAGCCGTGGCGAGGTGACGCTGCTGGATCCGGGCGCATGTGCCGACAGCCTGCGCCTGCAGCGGCTGCTGCCCTACCTGCACAACGCGTACGTGGAAGTGCATGACGATGGCGCCGTGGCCGAGCCGTGCCTGCCGGCCGGTGTTGGCCAGCGCTTGGGCATCGCCGCCGGGTACGGCGCGCAGAGTTATGTACTGGCGCTGGATATCGCGCTGGATCACCTGGGGTTGGCCGAGCAGGCGAACCGGGTGCATGTAGGGACGTGATGGCCGGGCTGCGCCCGGCACCCGGTAGTGCCGGCCGCTGGCCGGCAACCTCAACAACAACAGCAACAACAGCAGCAACAGCAGAGGCTGGCATTGCGTGGGATGGCGGGGTGGGTCCGGTTGCGGGGGACGCTGCAAGTACGTCCATGTAAGCTCGGTCGCGCCATCCATGGCGCTCACGCCCCCGCAACCGGACCCGCCCCGCCTTCGACAGATTTCCGTGACCTGTCGGAATGGGATGGCCTGCTCTGGGTGGGTGTCGACTTGGTCGACACATGGATCCACGCCATGCGTGGATGAGCGACACAACGAAAAACGGCGGGGTTGCCCCCGCCGTTTTTTCTTTCGTACTTCAGTCCGCGCTTACTTCAGGCCGCGGAACTTCAGCAGCGGCTCCACCGACGGATCCTTGCCGCGGAAATCGCGGTACAGGGTCGACAGCTCCACGCTGTTGCCGCGCGAGAGGATCTTGTCGCGGAATTCCTGGCCGTTGGCGGCGGTCAGGCCACCGTGTTCGGTGAACCACTGGTAGGCGTCATGGTCCAGCACTTCCGCCCAGAAGTAGGCGTAGTAGCCGGCCGAGTAACCGCCACCCCAGATGTGGTCGAAGTAGGTGGTGCGGTAACGCGGCGGCACCTGCGGCAGGTCGACCTTGAACTTCTTCAGTGCGCTGGCTTCGAAGGCGCCGACGTCCTGCAGCGGGGCATCGGCCTTCTGCGTGTGCCAGGCCAGGTCGAGCAGTGCCGCCGACAGGTACTCGGTGGTCGCATAGCCCTGGTTGAAGCTGCGTGCCTTGAGGATCTTGTCGACCAGTTCCTGCGGCATTGCTTCGCCGGTCTTGTAGTGCTTGGCGTAGTTGGCGAACACCTTCGGGTCCAGCGCCCAGTGCTCGTTGAACTGCGACGGGAACTCGACGAAATCGCGCGAGGTGGCGGTACCGGCGATCGACGGGTACTTCACGTTCGAGAACATGCCATGCAGTGCATGGCCGAACTCATGGAACATCGTGGTGACGTCATCGAAGCTGATCAGCGCAGGCTGGCCGGCGGCCGGCTTGGTGAAGTTGCAGACGTTGTAGACCACCGGCTTGGCACCGGTCAGGCCGTCCTGTTCGACGAACACGTCCATCCAGGCGCCACCGGACTTGCTGTCACGCTTGAAGTAGTCGGTGTAGAACAGGGCCAGCGAGGTGCCGTCCTTGTCGAACACTTCGTACACCTTCATGTCCGGGTTGTAGGTCGGAATGTCGGTGCGCGGCTTGAAGGTGATGCCGTACAGCTGGGTGGCGGCGTAGAAGACGCCGTTCTGCAGCACGTTGTCCAGCTCGAAGTACGGCTTGATCTGCGACTCGTCCAGATCGTACTTGGCCTTGCGCACCTGCTCGGCGTAGAAATCCCAATCCGACGCGGCCACCTGGAAACCACCCTTCTGGGCGTCGATCACCCTCTGGATCTCACCGGCTTCGGCACGCGCCTTGGCGGTGGCGGCAGGCACGGTGTCGGTCAGCAGCTTCAGTGCGGCCGCCGGGGTCTTGGCCATCTGGTCGCCCAGCTGGTAGTCGGCGAAGGTGTCAAAGCCAAGCAGCTTGGCCTTCTGCGCACGCAGCTGGGCCAGGCGCTGCACGGTCTGCCGGGTGTCGTTGGCATCGCCACGCTCGGCACGGGTTTCCGAAGCCTTCAGCACGGCGGCGCGCTGGTCGCGGTCGGTCAGCGAACCGAGTACCGGCTGCTGGGTGGTGTTCTGCAGCGGCAGCAGGAACTTGCCCTCCAGCTTGCGGTCCTTGGCGGCGGCGGCGGCATTGTTGACCGCGCCCTCGTCCAGGCCGGCCAGCTTGGCCTTGTCGTCCACCACGACCGCAGCAGCGGCGGTTGCAGCCACCAGGCGGGTGTGGAACTGGGTGGACAGCGTGGTTTCTTCCACGTTGAGCTTGCGCAGGCTCGCCTTGTCGGCGTCGGACAGCTGCGCGCCGGCGCGCACCAGGCCGTCGTAGTAGTGCTCGACCAGGCGCTTCTGCACCGGATCCAGGCCCAGCGTCTCACGCTGGTCGTACAGCGACTTCACGCGCGCGAACAGCTTCGGATCGAGGTTGATCTCGTCCTGGTGCGCGGCCAGCTTCGGCGCCACTTCTTCCTGGATCTTCTGGCGGGCATCGTTGGTGTCGGCCTGGACCAGGCCGAAGAAGATGCGCGACACGCGGGTCAGGGTCTCGCCGCTGCGCTCCATCGCCACGATGGTGTTGTCGAAGGTGGCCGGCTCGGCGCTGTCGGCGATCCTGCGCACGTCGGCCAGATGCTGGCGCATGCCTTCTTCGAAGGCCGGCAAATAATCGCTGTCCTTGATCTTGTCGAACGGCGGTGCCTGGAACGGCAGGCTGCTGGCGGTCAGCAGCGGATTGGTGGAGGCTTCGGCCGGCTGCTGGGCCGGTGCATTCTGGGCTTCGGACACGGGGGTGGACTCCTTGCCGGAACAGGCCGCCAGCGCCAGGCTGATGGCGGCGGCCAGGACTACGGTACGCGACATGTAAAACGCTCCTTGGGCAGACGGTACGGGATGGCAGCCGTCCACCCTACTCCTGTCACGGGCGCCCGGCATGTGCCGGACGTGGCGTCTACGCTGCCGGCGGCGGCTGGCTCAGACCGTGCCGCGGGTCTTGCCGATCCAGGGCCGGTAGAACTCGCGGATGGTCGCCATGTCAGCGGCATCATCGCCGGTCGGCGTGAACAGCGGGCCGATGCCGATGGTCTTTTCCGGGTAGTGGAAATACGCGGCCAGGATCGGCACGTCGGCCATCCGCGCAATCTTCAGGAAGCCGGCCTTCCAGTCCTTCACGGCCTTGCGGGTGCCCTCGGGGGTGATGGCGAACCACATCTTCTCGTTGTTGCGCAGCAGGTCCACGGCCTGGCCGACAGTGCCCTGCGGCGAGCTGCGATCCAGCGGGATCACGCCCAGCTTGTGCAGCAGCGGGCCCAGTGGCCACCAGAACAGCGAGGCCTTGCCCAGCACCTTCACTTTCATGCCCAGTGCGATCTTGGCGGCCATGCCCCACAGCCCGTCCCAGTTGGACGAATGCGGAGCGATGATGAAGACCAGCCTGGGAACGTTCGGCAGCGTACCGGTCACTTTCCAGCCGCCCATGCGCAGCGTGCAGCGCGCCAGCCAGCGCAGGAAACGGTTGGGCTTGACCTGCGGCATGTTCGGCGGAATGGCCGGCAGCAACGGCGTCGGGTTGTTCAAGCAATCACTCCCAGTCACGTGATGAGCGCCCGCGCTTGATCTGCGCGCGCCCGCGTTTGGCGTCCAGACGACGCAGTTTCGACCCGAAGGTCGGCTTGGTGGCCTTGCGTGGTTTGGGCACGCTCAGCCCGGCCTGGATGAAGGCCGCCAGCCGCTCGCGCGCATCCTCGCGATTGCGATCCTGGGTGCGGAAACGTTGCGCGTCGATGACCAGCACGCCTTCGCCGGTCATGCGCCGGTCGCGCCGCGCCAACAGGCGCTCGCGCAGCGGCTCGGGCAACGAGGGCGAGCCGGCCACGTCGAAACGCAGTTCCACCGCGGTGGAGACCTTGTTGACGTTCTGGCCGCCGGCACCACTGGCACGCACGAAACGCTCGACGATCTCGCCGTCGGGGATTTCAAGCTGCGCGCTGATGATGACCGGTCCACTGCCCATCCGCGCATTGTAGCGGCAGCCGCGTTGCCGTGGCTGCCATCGCGCCCCGTATGCCGCCGATCAGGCACCGAACACGCCGCCTTCGCCTTTGCCGGGGGTATGCTTGCCATCCCGTGTACTGCAGGACGCTCCGCATGATCCGCTTCGTTCCCTCCCTGTTGCGCCGCGCGACCCTGCTGCTGGTGCTGGCCGCAGCAAGCGCGCCGGTGCTGGCCGCAGCCCCCACCGATGGCGACATCAACCGCCTGCTGTCGGCCTCGCGTGCGCAGAGCATGATCGACACCATGCTGCCGCAGATCGAAGCGATGCAGCAGCAGCAGTTCCAGCAGGTCGCCGCACAGCGCAAGCTCAACGCCCAGCAGCAGGAACAGCTGCAGCGCATCCAGGCCCGTACCAGCCAGACCCTGCGCCAGGCACTGTCGTGGCAGCAGCTGCGGCCGATGTACGTGGACCTGTACAAGAAGACCTTCAGCAAGGAAGACGTGCTGGCCATGGCCGAGTTCTACGAGAGCCCGGCCGGCCAGAGCCTGCTCGACAAGACCCCGGCGCTGATGCAGAACGTGATGGTGGCGATCCAGACGCGCATGCAGCCGCTGTTCGCCGATCTGCAGAAGGATCTGGAAGCGATCGTCAACGAGCCGGAAAAGAAGTGAGGCGGTAGCGCCGGGCCATGCCCGGCAAGCGCGAAGCGCGGCCGTTTCATCGCAGAAGCCGCCGGGCAGGGCCCGGCGCTACCGCTACGGGACCTGCCAGCCGAACAGGTCCAGCGCCTTCTGGAATTCACCGTCGACCTGCGCGCGCACGTCCACCGTGCCGCCATCCGGATGCGGAAAGCGCAGGCGCTCGGCGTGCAGCAGCATGCGGTGCACACCCTGCATGCGGAAGTTGCGGTTGTGCCGGCCATCACCATGGCTGGTATCGCCGATCAGGTGATGTGACAGGTGCTTGAGATGGCGGCGGATCTGCCGGAAGCGCCCGGTCAGCGGCTGGCAGCGCAGCAGCGCATAGCGCGAGCTGGTGAACTCGCCCACCGGCACCGACAGTTCGCCGGTAGCCAGGCGCTGGAAGTCGGTGACCGCCGGCTTCTTCACCGGCTTGCCGGGACCGCCATCCAGATCGTGGTCGACCTGCCAGGCCTCCTCGGCCGGCCAGCCGCGGCAGATGGCCAGGTAATCCTTGCTCACCTCGCCGCCCATCAACGACTTGCCCAGCGCACTGGCCGTATCACGGTCGAAGGCCAGCAACAGGCAGCCGCTGGTGGCGCGATCCAGGCGATGGACCAGGAAGATCGGCCGGCCCAGCTGCTCGCGCAGGCGATCGGCGAGGAAATCATCTTCGCCACGGGCCAGCTTGCTGTCATGGACCATCAGCCCGGCCGGCTTGTTGACCACGGCCAGCCGTTCATCCAGGTGCAGCAGCTGCAGGGGCGCGGTTTCAGTCTCGACCGCGGCGAGGGTGTCAGGTTCGGTACTCACCGCGCGATTATCCGGATGACGCGCTGAACAGGGTAGTGCCGGCCGCTGGCCGGCAACGTCGAGGTCGCCCGATGACTGCGGTTGCCGGCCAGCGGCCGGCACTACCGCACCAGGCCAGCGACCCGCGCTACCGGGGTGATGCCCGGTCAGGTGTTGCGCAGCGCCAGCAGTTCGCCATTGCCCACCGGCACCAGGCTGGTGGTGAACGCCGCATCGGCGGCCAGCAGGGCGCGCAGCGGCGCCATCTCACCGGCATGCGAGGTGGCGTTGTCGACCACCAGCAGGCCGCCGGGGCGCAGTACCCGACGCAGCTGCGGCCACCAGCCCGCGTACTGCCCGCGATCCGAATCCAAGAACAGCAGGTCGATGCAGCCCTGCTCGGCCTGCGCCAGCCACTGCCCGGCATCACCGTGGACCAGGTTGATGCGCTCGCCCAATCCACTGCGGGCGAAATTCGCGCGGGCCATCGCCACCTTGTCGGCAGCGAACTCCAGCGTGGTCACCTGGCCATCGATCGCGGCCGCCGCTTCGGCCAGCCACAGCGTGGAATAACCGTTGGACGTACCGATCTCCAGCACGCGGCGGGCGTTGCCGAAACGCACCAGCACCGACAGCAGTTCACCGGTGTCGGCGGTGATGTTGAGCATGCGCCGACCGCGCTCGGTTTCGCACGCATCGTTGTCGCTGCCGAACTGCGCCAGCTCCTGTTTGAGCGCGCTCAGCGCATCCATCATCGCCACCACGCACGCACCAGTGCGAACGCTCCCACCGCACCGGACACCCAGCTCCACGCCGGCACGTCGCCCCAGTACCAGCCCGGTGGCTGCAGCACGTACATCAGTGCGGCGATCGCCAGCAGGCCGACGCCGGTGATCGCACCGACCGCATGCTTCTGCAGGCGCTGCACGCTGGCGTCCAGCGCAACCAGATCGCGCGAGCGCATCGCCAGTTCATGGCGACCTTCCACCTGCTGGGTCAGCCAGGCGTGCACCAGGCGCGGCATGTCCGGCGCATGGGTCATGATTTCCGGCAGGCGCTTGCCGATCTCACGCACCACGCGGCGCGGGCTGTAGCGCTCGCGCAGGATCTTCGCCAGCACCGGCTTGGCCACGGCCCAGATATCGATCTGCGGGTCCAGCTGGCGGCCGACGCCCTCGATGTTGAGCAGGGTCTTCTGCAGCAGGATCAACTGCGGCTGCAGGGTCAGCTGGTAGCGCTGGGCCACGCGGAACAGCTTCATCAGCACTTCGGCCAGCGAGATCTGCGACAGCGGGCGGGTGAAGTACGGCTCGCACACCGAACGCACTGCCGCTTCCAGATCATCGATGCGCACGTTGTCGGGCATCCAGCGCGCCTGCACGTGCAGTTCGGCGATGCGGCGGTAGTCGCGGTTGAAGATGGCCATGAAATTCTCGGCCAGGTAGTACTGATCTTCCTGCGAGAGCTGGCCCATGATGCCGAAGTCCAGCGCGATGAAACGCGGGTTGTCGCGGCGCATCGGATCGATGTCGACCCAGATGTTGCCGGCGTGCGCGTCGGCATGGAAGAAGTTGTCGCGGAACACCTGGGTGTAGAACACCCGCACGCCCTTGGCGGCCAGCGCCTTGCGGTCGATGCCGGCCTTGTCCAGCGCGGCGATGTCGTCGGAAGGAATGCCCCATACCCGCTCCAGGGTCAGCGCGCGTTCGGCGGTATGGCTCCAGATCACTTCCGGTACGTACAGGTCGTCGGAGTTCTCCCAGAAACGGCGCAGCACGCTGGCATTGGCGCCTTCGCGCTGCAGGTCCAGCTCGGCGGCCAGGGTGTTCTCCACCTCGGCCACCACTTCGCGCGGGCGGATCTTGTCGGCGCGCGGATGGGTGCGCTCGACCAGCGTCGCCAGCGAGTTGAGCAGGGCGATGTCGGCGTCGATCTGCTTTTCGATGCCCGGGCGCAGCACCTTGACCACCACCTGGCGGCCGTCGGCCAGGGTGGCCGCGTGCACCTGCGCGATCGACGCCGAGGCCAGTGGCTCGGTATCGAAACTGGCGAAGGCTTCGCTGACCGGCAGGCCCAGCGCTTCCTCCACGATGCGGCGTGCGGTCTCGCCATCGAAGGGCTTGACCCGGTCCTGCAGCAGGGTCAGCTCATTGGCCACGTCCGGCGGCACCAGGTCGCGGCGGGTCGACAGGATCTGCCCGAACTTGACGAAGATCGGCCCCAGGTCCTGCAGCGCCAAGCGCAGGCGAGCCCCCCGCGACTGTGCCGCGATGGCGGCCGAGGCGCGCGGCACGAACGGCTTGGCCAGGCGCAGCCAGCGCTCGGCCGGGGTGCCCTGCAGCAGGTCGTCGAGGCGGTAACGCAGGATCACCCGGCCGATGCGGCTGGCCCGCAGCAGCGCCTTCATGCGGCACCCCGCAGGCGCTGCACGCGTGCGCCGAGGCGCTCGACATCGTCGCGCAGCACGTCCACGTCATCGTGGAAGGCATCCAGCTCGGCACGTGGCACCACGTCGCGCGATTCCTCGGTGATGAATTCAGCGGCGCTATGGGCGAGGTCGATCGCCCCCTGGCGGGCATGCTGCAGGGCGCTGCGCAGGGTGTTGGCCACCTGCACGCCCAGCACGTCGCCGAACACGCTGACGAACGGCTGCTGCCAGTCCGGATCGAAGCCCTTGGCCAGCTGCTGCAGGCGGCGCGCCAGCTCGGCATCGCCGGCCACACGTACGCGCCCCTTGCCGTTGTCAGCGCCCTGGCGGGCACGCGCCAGCAGCGGCAGCTGTGCCAGCACGCCGGCCAGGCTGCTGCGCACGGCCAGGTCGGCTTCCTGCGCATCCACCGGGCCGACACGCAACTGATCACCGTCGACGCTGATGCGCATTGCCAGCGGCGGCGCGTCCAGGGTCAGGTCGATATGGCGACCGTCGAGGCTGGCCAGTGCGTGGCGGGTATCCGGATCCAGCGCCAGCGCGCGGTTCAGGGCGATCTGCAGAGCGCGGCCAGCGACCGGCTTGAGGGACTTGAGCAGGGAAAGAGCCATGTGCGCATTCTACCTGCGTGGGTGGGGGGCTTGGGCCGGGCTGCCGCCCGGCACCCGCAGACGCAACGGCCAGAGCAACGGCAACGTCAACGGCAACGTCAACGTCAACGTCAACGTCAAACGCTGGCTTGCTGTGGGGGCGGGGTGGGTCCGGTTGCGGGGGACGCCGTAAACCCATCCCTGGGGGCTTGGCCGCGGCATCCATGCCGCGGACACCCCGCAACCGGACCCACCCCGCCTTCGACAGGTTTCCGGTAGCCATGGTGCTTGCGGTAGTGCCGGCCGCTGGCCGGCAACCTCAGTCGGTTGGTAGGTGTCGACCTTGGTCGACACGGTAGATCAGGGGCATGCGCAATTGACGCGCGCGAAGGGATTCCTGGTTCATCTGTGCCTCACGCGGAAGGCCGATGAAGGTTCATGCTATGGAGCCACGCAACGCACAGGACATCGCATTTCCATGGCACGGACACGGGTTGGCATCATCTTCGGTGGCAGGTCTTCCGAACACGAAGTTTCGCTGCAGTCGGCGAAGAACATTCTCGACGCGCTCGACCGCGAGCGCTTCGAACCGGTGCTGATCGGCATCGACAAGCAGGGCCAGTGGCACCTGAGCCAGCCGGACACCTTCCTGCTCAATGCCGAGGATCCGGCGCGCATCGCCCTGCATCCTTCCGGTACCGCGCTGGCGGTTCTGCCCGGCACCGAGCAGGCCCAGCTGCAACCGACCGATGCGGGCAGCGCGCTGGGGCAGATCGATGTGGTGCTGCCGATCGTGCACGGTCCGCTGGGCGAGGACGGTGCGCTGCAGGGCCTGCTGCGCATGGCCAACCTGCCCTTCGTCGGCTCGCCGGTACTGGGTTCGGCGGTAGCCATGGACAAGGATGTAACCAAGCGCCTGCTGCGCGATGCCGGCCTGCAGGTGGCGCCGTGGGTCTGCATCCGCCGCCATGAAGCCGATTCGGTCGATGTCGATGCCCTGATCGCGGCACTCGGCCTGCCACTGTTCGTGAAGCCGGCCAACCAGGGCTCATCGGTGGGCGTGAGCAAGGTGAAGGACGCCGCCGGTTTCGCCGAGGCATTGCAGACTGCGCTGCGCTACGACCACAAGGTTCTGGTGGAATCGGCCGTGGTCGGCCGCGAGATCGAATGCGCGGTGCTGGGCAACGAGCGGCCGCAGGCCAGCATCTGTGGCGAGGTGGTGCTGCACGACGAGTTTTACGCCTACGACACCAAGTACATCAACGAAGATGGCGCCGACGTGGTGGTGCCGGCCGCGATCGACGCGGCGACGCAGGCGCGTATCCAGGACATCGCGCTTCAGGCGTACCAGGTACTGGAATGCGCCGGCATGGCGCGCGTGGATGTGTTCCTGACCGCGGATGGCCGGATCGTCATCAACGAGGTCAACACGCTGCCCGGCTTCACCCGCATCAGCATGTATCCGAAGCTGTGGGGCGCCAGTGGCGTGGGCTACACGGCGCTGATCACGCGCCTGATCGAACTGGCGATGGAACGGCACGACGCCGATCGCCGATTGCACAGCGCGGTGCGCTGACCGCGCTTCGGCAGTGCCGGCCGCCGGTCGGCAACCCCGGCTAATCGAGGTTGCCGACCAGCGGCCGGCACGACTGCTCAAGCGGTCATGTGCGCTTGCGGAACATCGAGATCACCGCCAGCACCAGGAACACCACGAACAGGATCCAGGCGATGTTGCTGGCGGCACCGGCGATGCCGGAGAAACCGAGCACGGCGGCGATGATGGCGATGACAAAGAAGATGACGGCGTAATGCAGCATGGTGCTCCTCGCAGGTGGTCGGCCGTGGGTGGCGTTGTGTCCATCCTGCGCATCTGCCGGTGTGCAACCGGTGATGGCGATCTCTGCGCGTAATGAAGGCTTCAGCGCGGTGATGCCGCCGTCATGATGCGGCCTTCAGTCGTCGCAGCCCTTCTTCGATGCTGACCTGCGGCACGTAGCCGAAATCACGGCGCGCCGGCTCCATGCTGTACCAGTGCGGCGTGCACAGCTGCTCGGCCAGGAAGCGCGTCAGCGGCGGCTCGCCACGCAGGCGCAGCAGCGGCCACAGCCGCTCGCAGATCGCGCCGATCCGATACGCCGTCTTGAAGCTGATCGCCTTGTCCACGGTTGGAGCGCCCACCGCCTGCAGCAGCTTGTTGACCAGCTCGCGCATCGGCAGCGGCTCGCCATTGGAAATGAAGTACGCCTTGCCGGCGCACGCAGTGCCCGGTGCCAGCGCTTCGAAGGCGAGGAAATGGGCCAGCGCGGCGTTGTCGATGTACGTGGTATCGACCTTGTTGTTGCCGTCGCCCACCAGGCGCAAACGGCCAGCGCGTGCACGATCGGCCAGACGCGGCACCAGCTGCTGGTCGCCCGGGCCCCAGATCAACCGCGGACGCAACGCCACGGTTGCCAGGGTCGCGTCATTGGCCGCCAGCACGCGCTGTTCGGCAATCGCCTTGGTCGCCGCGTACGGCGCCTGGAAATCCTCGCCATACGGCACTTCGTCCGCACCCAGTCCTTCCACCGGGTGCGTGGCGCGGTGGGTCACGCTGGGCGTGGAGGTGTAGACCAGCCTGCCGATGCCATGCGCGCGGCAGGCGGCGATGACGTTGTCGGTGCCGACCACGTTGGCCTGGTGGTAGCTGTCATAGCTGCCCCACGCACCCGCCTTGGCACCGTTGTGGAACACCGCATCGACGCCGGCCACCGCATGCAGCACCGCCTGCGGATCGGCCAGGTCACCGCGGATCTGGCCCACGCCAAGCGCCTGCAGTTGCGGGTAGTGGCTGCGGTTGAACGCCAGCACCTGGTGGCCACGTTCGACCAGGCCACGGCACAGCGCCTGGCCAAGGAAACCACCACCACCGGTGACCAGGATCTTCATGCGCGCTTCTCCAGTTCGGCGCGGGCCCAGACGGCGAGCTTCTCGCGGCCGATCTTGGCGTTGTGACGGATATCGACGGGGAACGCCGGATGCATCAGCACGTGTTCCAGCTTCATCTCGGGCAGACGCGCAGCGGCCGTGGCATGCAGCGCCTCGCGCAGAGCAGGGCTGTCGGACTGGCCACGCTGCAGCTCCACGCACAGCACCGGCACCTGCGCACCGGCCGCGCCGACACCCACCAGCGCAGTGCGTGCCACGCCGGGTACGGTGTTGAACACCGGCTCGACCTGTTCGGTGTACAGCGGTCCGTGGGCGGTTTCCACGCGATGGGTCTTGCGGCCACAGAACCACAGCCGTCCCTGCGCATCGAAGTAGCCGACATCGCCCATGCGATGCACGATGCGGACGCTGCCATCGGACAGGGTTTCGCTGATCTTCGCCGCCGCCGTCGCCTGCGGACGGTTGAAATAACTGTCGGTGGCGGTCGGTCCGGCCACGGTGATCTCACCGATCTCGCCCACGGCCAGTACGCGCGCCTGCGACCAGTCCGGCAGCGGCGCATCATCGATGGCGATGATGCGCACCTCGTTCGGTGCGACCACGCTGCCGACGCAGGTGCCAGCACCGGCCTCGGTGGCCGCGCGCGTACGCTCCAGCTCGCGACCCTCGACCACCGCCACCGGCAGGCACTCGGTGGCGCCATACGGTGTCCAGAACTGGGCATCGGCCGGCAGCAGGCTGCGGATGGTAGCGACCACGTCCGGCGGCACCGGCGCACCGGCCGAGGTCACCCGGGTCACCGTCGGCAACGGCCGCCCGTGCCGCGCCAGCACCCGCATCAGCGCGGGCGAGCCGAACAGCTGGGTCACGCCGAAACGCTGGATGGCGTCATGCAGGCGCGCCGGGTCGGCCTGGGCCGGCCGGGTCGGGTCCATGTCCGGAATCACCGAGGTCAGGCCCAGTGCCGGATCGAACAGCGCAAACGGCGGGAAGGTCGGCAGGTCCACCCCACCCGCCTCCATGCCGAAGGCGCTGCCCAGCAGCTCGATCTGGCCGACGAAGTGGCGGTGGCGGTAGACCACGCCCTTGGGCACGCCGGTGGAGCCGCTGGTGAACAGGATCGCCGCCGTGTCCTCGCCATCGGTGTCGGCCAGCATCGGGCCGCTGTTGGCGCCGGCACGCTCCAGCGCGGCCAGCGTGGTACCGCCCCAGCCCAGGCGGCGGCCAACAGTCACCAGACGGGTCGCCGAAGGCGCCCAGCGCAGCGCCAGCCGCGCCACGTGGGCCAGCGGGATGCCGATGAAGGCCTGCGGCTGTGCCTCGTCCAGGCACTGCTTCAGCGCGCGCTTGTCGATGCCCGGATCGACCAGCACCGGCACCGCGCCCAGCTTGAACAGGGCGAACATCAACAGGAAGAACTCCGGCGACGGCCGCACCATCACCACCGTGCGCACCCCGCGGCCGATGCCGTAACCGGCCAGGCCGGCCGCCATCGCATCGCTGCGGGCGTCCAGCTGACGGTAGTCCAGGGTCACGTCGTAGGCGGCCATGCCGTTGCCGGCGCCGCGGCGCCCGGGGCAGCGGATGGCGATCTGGTCGGGGCGTTCACGCGCCAGCTCGGGCAGCCGCGCGGCGATGTTGCAGGATCGGTTCATCCGTTCATTGTCGCCGCTTACGGAATTTCTTGCGCGGCGGCCGCCAGCGTGGAAAATCCGCATCCTCGTCCCTTTCCCGATGCCGCCCGAGGCGGCTTGCCCATGCAACATCCCTGCATGACCTGCGGCGCCTGCTGCACCCAGTACCGCGTGGCCTTCCACTGGATGGAATCGGACGAGGTCACCCCCGGCGGCGTGCCGCACCAGCTCACCGAGGTGCTTGACCCGCACCGCCTGTGCATGCGCGGCACCCATTCCAAGCCGGTGCGCTGCGTGGCGCTGGACGCGCAGATCGGCGTCTATTCACGCTGCACGATCCACCCCAACCGCCCCAGCGTGTGCCGCGAGGTGGATGCATCGTGGGAGTACGGCAAGGCCAGCCCGCAGTGCGACAAGGCCCGCATCGCCTATGGGCTGGATCCGCTGACCCTGGCCGACTGGCGCTGGCGCGACGGCGCGGACAACGACGACGACCACCCGGACGACAACGGCAACAGCCCCTCGCCACAGGCGCCGATCGCGGCGTGACGGGCGTGCCGACCAACGGTCGGCACCCACCCATCCCTTCCCCGGGCGTGCCGACCAGCGGCCGGCACCCACCCATCCCTTCCCCAGGCGTGCCGACCAGCGGCCGGCACCCACCCGTTCACTCTCCCGGTGGGTGCCGACCGTTGGTCGGCACACTCTTCAGATCGGGTTCTTGTCCAGGAACGCCCGGATCTCCGGCACCAGCACTTCATGCTTGTCTTCCAGCACGTAGTGGCCGGCATCCTCGAAGGCGTGCACCTGCGCCTTCGGCAACGCCGCCTGGAAGCCCTTCAGGAAGTGGTGGTCGAACACAAAATCACGCAGGCCCCAGCCGAGGAAGGCCGGACGATCGGCGAACGACGGCAGCGCCTTGCCGGCGCGCTCCAGCAGTGACCACGCCTTGTCGGCCGGCGACAGCGGAATATCCTGCATGAAGCGGATGGTGCTGATGCGGTTGGCGTAGCTGTTGTACGGCGACACGTAGGCGCGGCGCACATCGGCGGGCATCTTCCGCTCCACGCCCAGCCACGAGGCACCGGAGGAGAACGCATTGAAGGTGCGGATGATCCACTCGCCGATCTTCCAGTGCCGGCCCAGCGCGATCTGCCACGGCATCTTCTTGGCCGCCGGCATCGGGAACGCGGCGGTGTTGAGCACCACCAGCCGCTTGACCTGGTCGTGGTGCGACAGCGCCCAGCCGAAGCCGATCATGCCGCCCCAGTCGTGCACGGCCAGCGTCACCGGGCCGGTGATGCCCAGATGCTTCAGCAGCGCATCCAGATCATCCACCCGCGACTGCAGCGTGTACGCGTAGCGGCTGTCGTCGGGCTTGTCCGACAGGCCCATGCCGATATGGTCCGGCACGATGCAGCGGTACCTGTCCGACAGGCCGGCCACCAGCGTGCGCCAGTAATAGCTCCACGACGGGTTGCCGTGCACCATCACCACCACTTCGCCATCGCGCGGGCCTTCGTCGAGATAGTTCATCGACAGGCCGGGGCGGACCTCGAAACGCTGCGGGTGGGCGGGGTAACCGGGAAGCTGGGACATCGGATCGCACCTGTAGAAAGGGCCGGTAGAACCGGCCCTTGGACACTTGGAAACATCATCGCTGTCCGTCGCGAGCGATTGGCTGGCAGGTGCGGACGGCGCGCAGCAGGTCAGCGGTGACTTTTTTACCAGACCACTTCGGCCATCGAGCAGTTCAGGCCCGAGCCGATGCCCAGAAGCGCGATGCGGTCGCCCTTCTTCAGCTTGCCCAGCTGCTTGAGCTTGCTCAGCACGATCGGCACCGAGGCCGGACCGATGTTGCCGTGCTCGCCGAAGATGGTCATGACCTTCTTCGGGTCGATGCCGAAATTCTTGATGAACGCCGCGGTGTGCGGCTGGCTGACCTGGTGGATGACGAACTGGTCCAGCTCTTCCACGGCCCAGCCCAGTGCGATCTTGGCGGCGGTGAAGGTCTTCTGGGCCAGCTTGATGCCCTCGATCAGCAGCATGCGGGTGTCGGTGACCATGCGGTCCAGGTTGCCCAGGCACAGCTGGTTCCACTCGGTGGCCGAGCGGGTCACGCCACCCTTGTAGCGCGGCGCGTCGGGCACCAGCTCCGAACGGGCCATCACCATCGCGGCTGCACCGGAACCGGTGGTCAGCGCCGCCAGCTCGTTGCGGAAGTCGTCGGCGGTGACGTCCGGCGCGGTCATCCGCTCCAGGGTCTTTTCGTACACCAGGTTGGCGGTCTCGCCATCCACCACCAGCGCATAGTCGATCTCACCGCGCTCAAGCATGCGCGCAGCGATGTCCATGCCGTTGATGAAGGCCAGGCAGGCATTGGCGACGTCGAAGGTCATGCACTCGTCGCTGACACCGAGGTTGCCGGACACGATGGAAGCGGTGGACGGCTCCAGGTAGTCACGGCTGACCGAGGTATTGATCAACAGGCCCACCTGCGTCGCATCGATGCCTGCGTCTTCCAGCGCCTTGCGGCCAGCCATGGTGGCCGCATCGGACGCCAGGACGCCGTTGTCCCACAGGCGGCGCGCGTGGATGCCGGCGATGTCGCCGAGGACGTCGGTACGGATACCAAGGCGATCCAGCGTCGGCTGCAGGCGTTCGTTGATTTCCTTGGTCGTCAGCGTGTGCGGCGCATCAACGTGAGCCAGGCCGGCAATCGAGACATTCTTGAAGAGCATCGAGGTTAGCGCCAAGGCTCAGGCAAAGGGGGCGCTATTCTATAACCCCCCGGGCCTTCACCGCATCTTTACGAATTCAGCCTTGGCCGTATGGTGAAGGATTCAGCGCGGCGGGCACTGGAAAGCGGCAAAGCGCTGGCTGCCATCGGCAGGGGCCGCAGCGGCCTGCACGGCGTTGGCGCCGGTGGTCGGGGCCTCGTTGCGGGCCAGGGTTTCCAGCTCTTCCTGCACGCGCAGCGGGTTACGGTTGTAGAAGCCGACCTTGCTCTTCACGGTCACCACTACTTCACCCTTGGAGATGCAGCCAGCCGGTACCGGGCCTGCCGGCAGCACGCGGGTCGCCTTGCCGGCCGGTTCGATCGGCACCCAGGTGCAGGCGGTGACGGTGAGCAACAGGGACGACAGCAGCAGAACGCGCATGGGCAGGATCCTGGAAGGGAATGTCAGGAGTGTGCCTGAACCGTCTGAATCAGGGATAGCCGAAGAAGGCTGCGGTAGCGCCGGGCCATGCCCGGCGGTTCTTCGAAGGCGTCCAGATGCCGCGCTGCGCGCTCGCCGGGCACGGCCCGGCGCTACCCGCAGGTGCCTGCCCGCCGGAGCGGGCAGGCACATCGCTTACTTCTTGACCGGGTTGCCTTCGGCATCGATCACGGTCACTTCGCCCAGGTTCAAGGCGCGCACGGCCGCTTCGGTCTGCTTGAGGTCACCCACCACCACCCAGGTCAGCGCCTGCGGCTTGATCTCCGCTGCCGCCTGCTGCACCTGTGCCGGGGTCATCGCTTCGATCTCGGCCTTGCGGCGCAGCACGTAGTCGTCCGGACGCTTGAACTGCACGATCGTGCCGATGGTCGAGGCCACCGCGCTGGCGGTCTCGTAGGCGCCGGGCAGGCTCAGCGTCTGGATGTTGCGGATGCGCGCCACTTCCGCGTCGGTCGCCGGCTTGCTGCCGTTGGCGAACTCGGCGATCTCCTTGCGCATTTCCGCCATGGCCGGGCCGGTCTTGTCGATCTGCACCGGTGCCATCGCCATCCACGGGCGCTGGCCCACGGTGTTGCTGGCGCTGGTGCGGGCACCGTAGGACCAGTGCTTGTCCTCGCGCAGGTTCATGTTCAGGCGCGAAGTGAAGTCACCACCGATCACGCCGTTGGCGATGTCGAAGCGGGTCGAGCTGGGATCGCTGGACGGCGGCACGACCTGGCCGGCGAACAGGTTGGCCTGCACCGCGCCCGGCTGGTCGATCAGGAACACGCGCGGGCTCTTCGGCAGCGCCACGGCGGTGGTGGCCTTGATCGTCGGCGCATCACCGGTGGCCTTCCAGTCGCCCAGCTGCTTGTCCAGCAGCGGCACGATCTCGGCCAGGGTGGTATCGCCAACCACGATCAGGGTGCCGTCCTGCGGGCGCAGCCAGTCGCGGTGGAAGTCGACCAGGTCCTCGCGGGCCAGGCTGCGGATCGCTGCTTCGTCACCGCTGCCGGTGAACGGGATCGCGTACGGGTGGCCCTTGCCGTACAGCAGCGGCGGCAGCACGCGCATGGCCACTGCGTTCGGGTTGACCTTCTCCTGCTGGATGCCGGCGATCCAGGTCGCCTTGACCCGGTCGATCTCGCTCTGCTCGAAGCGCGGCTCGCGCAGCAGGCTGGCATACAGCGCCAGCGACGGCACCAGGTTCTCCTTCAGCGCGGACAGTTCCACATCCACCGAATCCAGGCCTGCGGACGCATCGAGATCCGCACCCAGCGCATCGGCTGCATCGGCGAAGGCCAGCGAGCCGAGCTTGCCGGCGCCTTCGGTCATCAGGTTCATGGTGAAGTTGGCGGTGCCCGGCTTGCGGCCCTGGTCGGCAGTGAAGCCACCCGGGAACTGGTAGCTGAACTGCACCACCGGAATCTCATGGCGCTCGGCCAGTACCACCTGGGTGCCGTTCTTCAGCGTGGCGCGCTGCAGGGCCGGGAACTTCAGCTGCGGGAATTCGCGGGTCTGCGGTACGCCCGCCTTGCGGTCCACCTGCTCGGGCAGCGTGCTGTACCTGCTGTCCACGGCCGGCACGTTGAACGGTTTCGGCGCCTGCGAGGGGTCTTCCTTCAGCGCCACGCGTTCACCCGGCTCGACCACCAGGGTATGGCTGCCCTTGTCCAGCCACTGCGCGCCCAGGCGCTTGAGGTCGGCAGCGGTGGCCTTGTCGATGTTGGCCAGCGAGGTGCGGAAGCAGCCCGGGTCGCCGGTGTAGACCGTGCACTCGGCCAGCGCATCGGCCTTGCCACCGAAGCCGCCGATGCGCTCGATGCCACGGATGAACGCCGCGCGCGAGCCGGTCTTGGCACGTGCCAGTTCTTCAGCGGTCGGGCCATCCTTGAGCAGGCGCTCGATTTCCTCATCGATGATCTTTTCGACCTTGGCCGGATCCTGGCCCTGCTTCACCGTGGCCATCACCATGAAGTTGGAACCCAGCTGCGAGGCGTAGGCGCCGGCGCTGATGTTGTCCACCAGCTTGTCCTGGTGCTGCAGGCGCTGGCTCAGGCGCGAAGACTTGGCGCCGCCGAGCACATAGGCCAGCAGCTGCAGCTGGTCGACGTCGGTGGTGCCGACCTGCGCCACGTTCCAGGCGCGGTAGATGCGTGCCTGCGGCACCTTGTCGGTCATCACCTCGCGGGTGTCGGCCGGCCGCTTGGCCACGTCCACCTTCGGCTGCGCCATGGTCGGGCCGGCCGGGATGCTGCCGAAGTACTTGGCCGCCTTTTCCTTGGCGGTGGCCAGGTCGATGTCACCGGCCAGCACCAGTACCGCGTTGTTCGGGCCGTACCAGGTGCGGAACCAGGTCTTGACGTCGTCCAGCGAGGCGGCGTTGAGATCGTTCATCGAGCCGATCACGCTGTGGTGGTACGGGTGGCCCACCGGATACAGCGCGCGGTTGAGCTGTTCCCACACCTGGCCATAGGGCTGGTTCTCGCCCTGGCGCTTCTCGTTCTGCACCACGCCGCGCTGTTCGTCGAGCGCAGCCTGGTCGATCGCACCCACCAGATGGCCCATGCGGTCCGATTCCATCCACAGCGCCATGTCCAGCGCGGTGGTCGGCACGTTCTCGAAATAGTTGGTGCGGTCGGTATTGGTGGTGCCGTTCTGGCCGGTCGCACCCACCTGCTTGAAGGGTTCGAAGTACTCGCCGTCGTGGTTCTCGCTGCTCTGGAACATCAGGTGTTCAAACAGATGCGCGAAGCCGGTGCGCCCGGCGGGCTCGTCCTTGCTGCCGACGTGGTACCAGATGTTGACCGCAACGATCGGTGCCTTGCGATCGGTATGCACCACCACGCGCAGGCCGTTGGGCAGGGTGAACTGCTCGAACGGGATATCGACCTTGCTGGTCGCGGCCGGCTTGGCCGCCAGCGCGTAGGTCGGCGCGAGCGTGCCGAGAGCAGTACTGAGAGCAACAGCGAGCAGCGCGGCGCGCGGGCGCAGGGTGAGCGACATATCCGGGTCCTTGGTCACGAAGGTGAATCCCGATCCTAGCGCGGGCGTGCGGCTACCGGTATCGGCCACCAGTCACTGGGGGTGATCGGCCCCATCGGCCTTCGTGATTGGCCGTTCCCGGGTCACGAACGGCGGTGATTCACGTCCGGACAGTGTCCGCAGCCCCCCGAATGGACAGGTGTCCGCCCTGCGGACACTTTCGGCGAGCCATAAAACCCTTATGAATCAACGGCTAAAAGTTGGCACGGGGATTGCTTTGTACTTCCTGCGCCAGGAAGGGCTTCAGACGAAAGCTGACTGAAGGCTGAACAAAAGCAGGAAATCGAAAATTCCGCTTGCATTCCCAGAACTGGTGTTCTACCTTACTACCACACCACTGCTCACCAACACTAAACAGGCCCCGTCATGAACGCCAAGACCATTGCCATCGCCATCGCCCTGATCGCCGGCACCGCGGTTGTTTCGTCGGTGCAGGCCTCCGAATCCATCAAGACCCTGTCCACCGTGCAGGTCCGCCCGGCCGCCGACCAGCTGATCCAGCAGGCCTGGGAACAGGCCAGCGGCATCCCGACCCTGGCCACTGTCGAAGTGCGCCCCAGCGTTGACCAGCTGGCCGAGCGCGACGGCTACATCGCCAGCCCGGTTGCCGCCGCGCTGCCGATCACCACCCTGGCCTCGGTTGAAGTGCGCCCGAGCCTGGAGCAGCGTGTCGCCCTGGCTGCCGAGCAGGAAGCCCAGCGCTACGCCGCCACCCTGGCAGCGGCCGCCACCAGCGTCGCCAACCAGGTGATCGTCAACCTGCCGGCCCTGCAGGTGCGTCCGAGCGCCGCCCAGCTGCAGGCCTTCGCTGCCGAAACCGCCCAGGTCCTGCTGCGCCCGTAAGCGACGTCCGCCCTGCCCCGCGCGGGGCGTGCGTCGTAAAGGCGGCCGCCGTCGCAGGTACACTGCGCCGATGAATGCCGCGCCCCAGTTCCACGTGATCCTGTTCCAACCGGAAATCCCGCCCAACACCGGCAATGTGATCCGGCTCTGCGCCAACACCGGCGCGCAGCTGCACCTGGTCGAGCCGCTCGGCTTCGCACTGGAAGACAAGCAGCTCAAGCGCGCCGGCCTGGACTACCACGAGTACTCGCGCCTGCAGGTGCATCCGGACCTGGACACCGCGCTGGCGCGGATCGCACCGAAGCGGTTGTTCGCCCTGAGTACGCGTGCCAGCGTCCGCTATGACAGCGTGGCGTTCGACGACGGTGATGCCTTCCTGTTCGGCCCGGAAAGTCGTGGCCTGCCGCAGGACGTGCTGGATGCCCTGCCCGACGGCCGCCGCCTGCGCCTGCCGATGCGGCCGGACAACCGCAGCCTCAACCTGTCCAACACCGTTGCGGTGGTGATGTACGAGGCGTGGCGCCAGCATGGGTTTGCCGGCGGGGCGTAACGCCACGCGTCTCTCTTCCGCCTGATTGCTGTGGCGGGCGCATGCGTTCATGGGCGTTACTTTTCTTTCCGCGCGGAAAGAAAAGTAACCAAAAGAAACGCGCCGCCATCCGCGAGCCGGTGCTGCGCACCGGTACCCTGCGCTCCTCGGCCCGTCGGGGGACGGCGCGGAACTCGCTGCGCTCAGACACCCGCGCCTCTTCGCCCCCGCCGGACCTGCGGTGCTCGGCTCGCTTCAAGGCGGAACCAACAGCCGCTCAGTAGATCCACGCCATGCGTGGATGGCTGTTCCCCGCCCCACTCAGAACGCGTTGATGCCGGTCAGTTCGCGGCCGATCACCAGCTGGTGCACGGTCTCGGTGCCTTCATAGGTGATCACCGATTCCAGGTTCAGCGCATGGCGGATCGCCACGTGCTCGGTGGTGATGCCGGCGCCGCCCAGCAGATCGCGGCATTCGCGGGCGATGTCGATGGCCATGCGGCAGTTGTTCCACTTGGCCAGGCTGACCTGCTGCGGTTGCACCTGCCCGGCTTCCTTCAGTCGGCCCAGCTGCAACGCCAGCAGCTGCGCCATGGTGATGCGCCGGGCCATGTCGGCCAGCTTGATCTGTGCGCTCTGGGTCGCGGCCAGCGGGCGGCCGAACAGCACGCGCTCCTTGGCATACCCCAGCGCTTCATCCAGGCAGGCGATGGCCGAGCCGATCGGGCCCCAGCTGATGCCGAAACGCGCCTGGGTCAGGCAGCCCAGCGGCCCCTTCAGCCCCTTCACGTTCGGCAGGCGGTGGCTGTCGGGTACGCGCACGTCGTCGAAGAACAGTGCACCGGTCAGCGACGCGCGCAGGCTCATCTTGTGCTTGATCTCCTGCGTGGTGAAGCCGGGCATGCCCTTCTCCAGCACGAAGCCCTGGATGCCGTCTTCGGTCTGTGCCCAGACGATGGCCAGGTCGGCCACCGGTCCGCTGGTGATCCACATCTTGCTGCCGTTGATGCGCCAGTCGCTGCCATCGCGCACCGCGCGGGTCTTCATGCTGGCCGGGTCGGAACCACCATGTGCCTCGGTCAGGCCGAAGCAGCCGATCAATTCGCCGCGGGCCATCGCCGGCAGCCATTGCCGGCGCTGTTCTTCGCTGCCGTAAGCAAAGATCGGGTACATGCACAGCGAGCTCTGCACCGACACGAAGCTGCGCAGGCCCGAATCGCCGCGCTCCAGCTCCTGGCAGATCAGCCCGTAACTCACCGCCCCCATGTCGCCGCCGCCGTACTCACCCGGCAGCGTGGCACCGAGCAGGCCCAGCGCGGCGATCTCCGGCACCAGTTCCGATGGGAACCGTGCCTGGTCGAAGGCATCACCGATGATCGGCAGCACGCGCTCGTTGGTGAAGCGCGCCACGCTCTGCTGTACCGCGCGCTCTTCCTCGCTGAGCAGGGAACGGACATCGAACAGGTCGTACGGATCCAAAGCCATGGCACTCACACGCAGTCGGGACTGCCGCCATTGTCGGCCATCCGGGCGGCGTTGGTGTGCGGGTAGAGGCCGACCCTGGTCGGCGCGGGTGTTTCCGCTCACGCCAACCAAGGTTGGCACCTGCCAGACCACGCGCATTACGCTGCATTGCAGCAATTGCGATGTGAACATCGGCGATCTAGCTCGATCACGCCCGTCCCGGTACCCTGACACATTCAAACAACCGTTTCGCCCGTGGCTGCACGCGCGATTCCCAGGCAACCGCCGGTGGCCCCGATGCCGGCACTACCCACGAGTCATGCAATCGATGAGTGCTGAAGCCAACGCCCTGCCCCCGCGTGAAGTCATGGAATTCGACGTGGTCGTCGTCGGTGCCGGCCCGGCCGGCCTGGCCACCGCGATCCGCCTGCGCCAGCGTGCAATCGACGCCGGCCGCGAACTGTCGGTATGCGTGCTGGAGAAGGGCTCCGAACCCGGCGCGCACGTGCTGTCCGGCGCGGTGATGGACCCGCGCGCGCTGACCGAACTGTTCCCGGACTGGGCCGAGCGCGGCGCACCGCTGAAGCAGAAGGTCACCCGCGACGAGTTCCTGTTCCTCAGCGAGACCGGCGCGCGCACCACCCCGCACGCGCTGTTGCCCGAGTGCTTCCACAACGAAGGCAACTACATCATCAGCCTGGGCGAGGTCACCCGCTGGCTGGCGCAGCAGGCCGAGGCGCTGGAAGTGGCGATCTTCCCCGGCTTCGCCGCCGCCGAAGTGCTGTACGGCGATGACGGCGCGGTGATCGGCGTGGCCACCGGCGACATGGGCATCGAAAAGGACGGCACGATCGGCCCGGCCTTCGAACGCGGCATGGCCCTGCATGCGAAGTACACGGTGTTCGCCGAAGGCGCGCGCGGCCACCTCGGCCGCCAGCTGATCAGCCGTTTCAAGCTGGACGAAGGCAAGGATCCGCAGGCCTACGGCATCGGCATCAAGGAACTGTGGCAGATCGACCCGGCCAAGCATGAGCCAGGCCTGGTGGTGCACGCCGCCGGCTGGCCGCTGGATACCGACACCTACGGCGGTGCCTTCCTGTACCACGCCGACGGCGGCAAGGTCGCCATCGGCTACGTGGTCGGCCTGGACTACAAGAACCCCTGGCTGAGCCCGTTCGAGGAATTCCAGCGCTTCAAGACCCATCCGTCGATCCGCAAGCATCTGGAAGGCGGCACCCGCATCGGCTACGGCGCGCGTGCGATCACTGCGGGCGGCCTGATGTCGCTGCCCAAGACCGTGTTCCCGGGCGGTGCACTGGTCGGCTGCGAAGCCGGCTACCTCAACGTCAGCCGCATCAAGGGCAGCCACGCTGCGATCAAGACCGGCATGCTGTGCGCCGATGCCGCCTTCGATGCGCTGGTGGCCGATCGCCAGCACGATGAGCTCAGCGCCTACCCGGCCGCCTTTGAAACCAGCTGGCTGCACGACGAACTGAAGCTGTCCAAGAACTTCAAGCAGTGGTTCAAGAAGGGCCAGACCGTGGCCACGCTGATGACCGGCATCGAGCAGTGGCTGCTGCCCAAGCTGGGCGTGCGCAACCCGCCGTGGACCCTGCGCCACAGCATCCCGGACCACGCCTGCCTGGAGCCGGCATCCAAGCACACGCGCATTGCCTATCCCAAGCCCGATGGCGTGCTGACCTTCGACCGCCTCAGCTCGGTGTTCCTCAGCAGCACCAACCACGACGAGAACCAGCCCAGCCACCTGACGCTGAAGGATGCGAGCATCCCGGTGAAGGTGAACCTGGCCGAGTACGCCGGTCCGGAAGCGCGCTACTGCCCGGCGGGCGTGTACGAGTTCGTCGGCGACGGCAACGATGCGCGGCTGCAGATCAACGCGCAGAACTGCGTGCACTGCAAGACCTGCGACATCAAGGACCCGACCCAGAACATCGTCTGGGTGACCCCGCAGGGCGGCGGCGGACCGAACTACTCCGGCATGTGAGCGGCGATGGGGCTGCGACGGCCGGTCGCAGCCCCACGGCGCCTGCGCCCGTTATCCTGCTCGCCCATGCGTGCCCTTCGCCTGCTTCCCGTTGTTGCCACGATCCTGGTCGCCAGTGCGTGCCAGCGACCGCCCGCCGCGCCCAGCACGCCCGAACAAGCGCGCCAGCAGGCGATGCAGCGCGCGTTCGAACTGTGCGCGGGCTGCCATACCGTCAATGCCGGCGGCATCCACCGCTTCGGTCCCAACCTGCATGGGGTGATCGGCCGTCGTGCGGGCAGCCTGCCCGACTACGGATACTCGCAGGGCATGCGCCGCGCCGACTTCGTGTGGAGTGCGCAGACCTTGGACACCTTCCTGCAGTCGCCCACCCATCTGGTACCCGGCACGCGCATGTACAACTCCTTCCCGAGCGCCGAGCGTCGCGCGCTGGTGATCACTTACCTGCAGGAGCACGCGGCTCAGTGAGCCAGGCGCTGCAGCTGGTGCTGAAGGTGAGCCACGAACTGCCCGGCGTCGGCAACCGCCGATGCGACCTCTGCATCGCCTGCGGCCTGCAACCGTTCCACCAGCGCGTTGGCGCGATCGGCCAGGCCGCGTGCCCCCACCGCCCCCAGCGCACCGGCCTGCCGATGCAGGTGCAGCGCGGCCGTCACCCGGTCGCCTTCGTGCAGCGCGCGCTGCAGGGCCGCGATGTCCTCGTTGCTGGCCTTGACCAGGCTGTCGTGCAGCTGGCGGGCGATCTCGCGCGAACCGAAGCGCCGTTGCAGGGTCGCCAGGTCGGGCAGCCCCTCGTCGCCCTCGGGCTCATCGTCGCTGTCCACCGCCGCCTGCTCATCTTCAGCACCCTCGGCGCGCGGCAACCAGCGCAGCAGCGCCTGCCGCAGCGTCGCCAGCGACAACGGCTTGGCCAGCACGTCGTCCATGCCGGCTTCGCGGCAGCGGCGTGCGTCATCGTCAAGCACGCTGGCGGTCAGCGCCAGCACCGGCATCCGCGGCTGGCCGTTGCGCCCCTCGCGCTCGCGCAGCAGGCGGGTGAAACCAAATCCATCCAGCACCGGCATGCGGCAGTCGGTGATGACCAGATCGAAGGATTCCTCCGCCAGCCGGTCCAGTGCCTGCTGCCCGTCATCGACCAGCACATGCGGCACGCCCAGCTGCTGCAGGCGCCAGGCCATCATCGCCTGGTTGGTGGGATGGTCTTCAATGATCATCACCCGTGCCTGGCGCAGATCAGGGGGCAGCAGCGCGATCTGCTGGTGCTCGGCCTGCAGCGCGATCACATCCTCGCTGCGCGCCTCCACCAGCGACAGCAGCACGTCCACCCGGGTCCCTTCGCCCAGCGTGCTTTCCAGCTTCAGTTCGCCGTCCATCTTCTGCACCAGGCGCCGGCAGATGCTCAGGCCCAGCCCGGTGCCCCCATGGTCGCGCTGGATGTACGCACCGGCCTGGGTGAAGGGTTCAAACAGGGTCGGCAGCTGCTCCGGCGCGATGCCGATGCCGGTGTCGGTGACGCTCAGGCGCAGCGGCTGGCTGCCATCCTCGGCAGTAGGGCCCAACACTTCCAGCTGCAGCCGCACCGAGCCCTTCACGGTGAACTTGATGGCATTGCTGAGCAGGTTGAACACGATCTGGCGCAGGCGCACGCCGTCCACCTCATGGGCCTGTGCCAGCTGTTCGTCGATGTCCAGCTGCAGGTCCAGGCCCCGCGCCGTGGCCTGCGGCAACAACAATCGATGCACCCCCTCCAGCAGTGGCCGCACCGGCAGCGGCACCGGCTCCAGGCGCAGCGCGCCCGCTTCCATCCGCGAATAGTCGAGGATGTCGTCCAGAATCTGCCGCAGCATCTGCGCCGAGTCTTCAATCACGCCGAGGATGCGTTGCTGTTCGGCGTCCAGCGGCGAATGCGCCAGCACTTCCAGCATACCCAGCACACCGCTCATCGGCGTGCGGATTTCATGGCTCATGGTGGCCAGGAAGCGCGATTTCGCTGCCGCAGCCTGCTCGGCTTCGACCTTCGCCGCGGCCAACGCGTCGGCCTGCGCGCGCGCCTGGCTCACGTCCACCCAGTAACCACTCCAGGTCACCGCGCCTGCTTCGGTTGAATACGGGTGCGCCTGGCTGCGCACCCAGCAGGGCGCACTTCCGTCGCGATGGATACGGAACTCGAAGGACAGCGGGGCAAAATTGCGCGCCGCCAGCTCCATCGCACGCAGCACCTTTTCGCGGTCGTCGGCATCGATGCATGCCAGCAGCGCCTGGCCATCCGACTCCGCCTGCTGCCGGCTGATGCCGAACATCGACTGCACATCGCCGGCAATGAAGGGGAAGCTCAAGGTGCCGTCCGCTTCGCGGCGGGCCTGGTAGACGATGGCAGGCAGGTTGTCGGTCACCTCGGCCAGGCGCTGCTCCAGCTCGCGGCGGCCGGCTACTTCGCGGCGCAACCGCCAATGCCCCAGCCCGTGCACCGCCACGGCAGTGGTCAGCACCAGCAGCAGCGGAAGGCCCCAGCGCAGGAGGGTGCTCCAGTCCACCCCATCGCGGTATTCCACCGACAGCCAATCGCCGCGCAGGGCCTCACGCCGGCGCGGCCCCAACTGCAGCAGCAGGCGGTCGAAGGTGGTGGCCAAGGCCGCATGGCGGCGCTCCACCGCCAGCGCCAGCTGGTCGTTGAAGCCAGCTGGCGCTGCCAGTTGCAGGCGCCCCGGGAAGCGGTTGCGCAGCAGCTGGTCGACCAGCGCCAGGTTGCCCACGTAGGCATCGGCCTCGCCATCAGCCAGGCGTTGCAGGGCCTGCTCGGCACTGCGCGCGGCGACGATCTTCACCGACGGCGCCTGCTGCTGCAGGTAGCCACGGATGCGCTCCGGATCGGACAACAGCACGCGTTTGCCGTCCAGGTCCGGCAGGCCCAGCATCGACGGGCTGTCAGTGCGGGTGACGATCACATTGGGCACGGTGATGAAGGGTTGGCTGAACACCCATTCCGGCCCCAGATAGCTCGAATCGGCAGGAATGCCGATCACCGCCTGCAGTTCCCCGCGACGCGCCTTCTCGCGCACCTCGTACCAGTCATGGCTGTATTCAACCTGCAGGTTGGCGCCGGCCTGCAGCAGGCGCTGCAGGTATTCATTGGTCAGGCCACTGGGCTTGCCATTCCTGTCGGCGAACGACAGGGGAGCGGCGTTGGGCGCAAAGCCGATCTTCAACGGTTGCTGCAGCACGCGTTTTTCGGCCTGGCTCAACGCCAGCTGCGCCGACGCCGACCACTGCGGCGGCGGCAGCCAGCGCTGGGCGAGGGTGTCGCGCTGGGTTTCGCTGACAGCGGCAAGCGCCAGATCCAGTGCTTCAGACAACGGCTGTTTGCTGTTGGGCACGCCGAAGTGCAGCCGCTCCGGGGGCAGGTCGCTGGGCCGCAGCAGGGCCACTCCCTTCAGTCCGGCGGCGGCGATCAGTTCCGTGGCCACGTAGGCATTGCCGATGAAAATGTCGGCTTTGTCGTCTCTGACCATACGCAAGGCTGTCAGCGTGTTGTCTGCGACAAGTTGCCGTGCCCTCGGGAACCGCGCGCGCACCTGCGCCCCGGTCATGAAGTCCTGCTCGACCACCACGCGCAACCCATCCAGGTCAGGTGCTTCCGAGGCACGCAGGTCTTGTGGACGCCCGACCAGGGCCAATGGTGCTTCGGCATAGGCAGCGGTATAGACCATGCAACGGGTACGCTCGGCGCTGAGCGCGATGTTCATCACCACGTCAATCTCGCCACGACATGCCGCATCCAGCACGGAGGGCCAGTCCGCAAACCGGCGCGTTACCACCTTCAGGCCAAGCTGCCGGGCCAAAAGCGTCAGGTAGTCCGGTCCGAGGCCCACCTGCTTCCCGTCCTGGATCGACTCAAAAGGAGGCCAGCCACTGTCATACTGTCCAACAACGACAACAGGATGTGCGGCCAGGTACTCGCGCTGCAGGGGGCTGAGTGGCAACGGCCCCGGCGTGGACGCAGGCTGGGCCAGCGCCGGCAGCGCCAGCAGGGTCGCCAACAGGATCAGTCCACGGGCCGCCCAGCTGCGCATCTGCAACGATCTCCTGGAAGTCCTGCCAGGGACCGCGACGGTCGCGGTCCGGCGTGCCGGTGGCCATACTAGAGCATGACCTTGCGCATCATCATCGCAGACGATCACCCCGTGGTCCGCATCGGTACCCGCGCCGTCATCGAGTCCAGCGGCGTTGGCAGAGTCGTTGGCGAGGCCGACAACGCCCAGGCGCTGATGACCCTGCTGACGACCCAGCCCTGTGATCTGCTGGTCACCGACTATTCGATGCCCGGCAGCCCCCAAGCCGATGGTTTCGCCATGATCGGCATGATCCGCCGCCGCCATCCCGACCTGCCGGTGCTCATGCTCAGCGTCTCCAACAACCTGGCGATCCTGCGCATGGTGCTCGACAGCGGCGTGCTCGGCCTGGTCGACAAGAGTTCGTCGATGGATGAACTGCCGCAGGCGATCCAGGCGGTCTATCGCGGCCAGTCCTACATCAGCCGCAGCCTGCGCGAACGGGTGGAGGAAGCGGGCAGCTGGCGCATGCGCGAGGGTGACGGCAAGCCGTTGTCGCCGCGCGAAGTGGAGGTGCTGCGCCTGCTCGGCACCGGCATGACGGTCAAGGAAATCTCGCTGCAGCTGCACAAGAGCGTCAGCACCATCAGCCGCCAGAAGGGGGACGCCATGCTCAAACTGGGCCTGAAGGGCGACGCCGAGCTGTTCGACTACCTGCGCGACGGCAGGATCTGAGATTCTTCGCCCCGCGGTGCTTCTGCATAAGCCGGCGGCCCCTGCCCGCCACGCAATCGGCCACTGGCTGATACCGAGGCCGTGCATTGACCCTTTCCTTTCTGCCAGCTGAGCGCCCGCCGCGCTTTCAGCCTCGCTTCATGCCGCCTGACGCTAGATGAATGCGCAAGCCGCACAGGGATCACGCGCAATGTTCCGGCAATGTCCGGGCACCAGCGTGGTCCCTACGGCAGCCGGGGTGCCCAGCGCCCTCCCTGCCCACCGTGGCATGCACCTCACAGGAGAACCCAACATGCTCAGCACTTCCGCACTCAGCTTCCGTGGTCTGGCGATGGCCCTGGCACTTCTTGCCGGCGTGGCCGTGGTCAGTGATGCCAGCGCGATGTCGAGGAAGGACAAGCGCACCGTGGTCGGTGCCGTCGTCGGCGGCGTGGCGGGTCACCTGATCTCCAACGGCGACCCGGCTGCCACTGTCGGCGGCGCGGTTGCCGGCGGCGCCATCGGCAACCTGACCACCTCCGACCGCCATGATCGCCGTTACGACGGCCGCTACGATCGTCGCTACGATCGCCGTTATGACCGTGGGTACAACCGCGGCTATGGCTACGACCGCCGCGATGACCGTCGCTGGCACCGCGGTCGCCATGACAACCGCTACTACCACGACCGCGGCCGCCATCGCGGCTGGTAAGCGCCCCGGCCACAGGCCGCACGTGGCGTCCCTGACGGGCGGGTCGATGACCCGCCCGTTTGCGTCTGTGGCGTCCATGGCGTTGAATGCGCAGCCTTGGATGTTCCATTACTCACCAGCGGCCGTGGCATGACTTCTTCCCCCCATCGCGTGCAGGGTCTCAACAACGACGAGGTCGCCGCCGACTGGCCGGCGATCGACGCGCAGGAGATCACCTGGCTGCGTGGCCACTTTCCGCAGCTGTGCGCGGACAGCACGCTGCGCTGGCACAGCCCGCGCCCGTTGTCGGCCGCGGCCATCGTCGACGGCACCGGCGGTCCGGTCTTCATCAAGCGCCACCACCACAGCGTGCGCAGTGCTGGAACCCTGGAAGAAGAACACCGTTTCATCGTGCATCTGGCAACTGCCGGCATGCCGGTGGTGCAGGTGCTGGCCAGCAACGACGGCCGCACCGCACTCGAACACGGCCAGTGGACCTACGAACTGCATGCGGTGGGCGCCGGCAAGGACCTGTATCGCGAGCTGCCGTCATGGTCACCGCTGACCGACATTGCCCAGGCCCACCAGGCAGGGCGCATGCTGGCCACGCTGCACCGCGCGGCCGCCAGCTACCACGCCCCGCAGCGCAGCACCCATCTGCTGGTGGCACGCGACGACCTGATCCGCGCCGATGACCCGATCGCCGCGCTGAAGGCCGACCTCGGCAACCGCCCCGGGTTGGCCCGCTACCTGGCGCGCATTCCCTGGGAGGAACAGCTGCGCCGCGATGTGCTGCCCTGGCACCACGGCCTGGCCGCGCGCCTGCAGGACGAACCGCGGCTGTGGGCGCACAACGACTGGCACGTCTCCAACCTGCTGTGGAACGACGACGGCACGATTGCGACGGTGCTCGATTTCGGCCTGGCCTCGCCCACCAGCGCGCTGTTCGACCTGGCCACCGCGATCGAACGCAACGCGGTGGCCTGGCTGCAGCTGGAGCGCGGCACCGATGCTGTTCGCATCGACATCGCCCTGGCCCTGCTGGACGGCTATCGGCAGGAACTGCCGCTGTCGCCCACCCGCGTGCAGCTGCTGGCCGACCTGCTGCCGATGGTGCATTTCGACTTCGCTCTGTCCGAAGTGGAGTATTTCGAGGGCGTCACCGGATCGACCGCGAACGCCGATGTGGCCTGGCAGCCGTTCATGCTCGGGCATCCGGCGTGGTTCGCCACGGCCCCCGGCCAGGCCCTGCTGGCGGCCCTGCACGCCGCCGCGTGAGCTGCGAGCCAGCAAACACGCGGGGTACTCAGTAGATCGACACCATGCGTCGATGATGCGCTCGGCCGGGGTCAGATCCCTTTCCGCTGGAGAGGGATCTGAGCCCGGCTGAAGAGCGGTAGCTCGCAAATCCGTACCATTTGTAGTGAAATGGTCACCTGAAGCGGGGGTGCCTGGATCTGCCAGGCTGAGAGAGTCCCTTGGAACCTGATCCGGTTTGCACCGGCGTAGGGAGCTTTGAGCCGCAGCCACACCCCCGTCATGGGCCGGTGCACCTGCGCGCCGTCGCTTCGTCTCCCTTGTTGTCTGAAGACGAATCGAATGAACCGCTGCCTGCACCCCACACTGCTCGCCCTCGCCCTGTGCGCCGCCCTGCCGCTGTACGCCAGCGAGGCAGGCACCGACGCCGTTGATGCTCCGCCGTCCTCTCCTACCGAACTGGCGGCGGTGCGCGTGCAGGCCGGCAAACCGAAGGCCGATACCTCGCGCGTCAACGCCTTCGGCGGCGGCTCGTGGAAGGACACCCCCGCCTCGGTGAACGTGCTGGAGCGCGACTACCTCGACCGCCGCCAGGTGCGTTCGTTGTCCGAGCTGGCCAGCAATGATGCCTCGCTGGGCGATGCCTATGCGCCGGTGGGCTACTACCAGAACATCGCCATCCGCGGCTTCGCGCTGGATGCAGCCACCGGCTACCGCTTCAACGGCATGTCCATCGCCGGCGAGCAGCGCCTGGCGCTGGAGAACATCCAGGAAGTGCAGATCCTCAAGGGCGAAGCCGGCCTAGCGGCTGGCGTGATGGCACCCGGCGGCATCATCAACTACGTGGGCAAGCGCCCGGCGGACGTGCGCACGGTCACCCTGGGCACCGATTCGGAGGGCTCGCGCTATGCGGCCGTGGATGTCGGCCACTGGCTGACCCCGCGCTTCGGCGTGCGTCTGAACGCCGCCTGGGATGCCAGTGATTCCTACGTCGAGCATGCCGACGGTCGCCGCAACTTCTATTCGCTGGCCACCGACTGGCTGATCGGCGAACACGGCAAGCTGGAAGTGGATGCCAACTACCAGACCAGCGCGCAGCGCTCGGTGTCCGGCTTCCAGCTGCTGGGCGTGCGCGACCTGCCGCGCGGCGTCGACCGCGAACGCCTGCTCGGCTACCAGCCGTGGCAGCGGCCGGTGGACATTGCCAGCACCAACATCACCGCGCTGCACACCTATGACTTCAACGATGCGTGGCAGTCGCGCGTCTCGGTCGGCCACAGCCGTTCGGTGATCGATGACAACGTCGCCTTCGCCTACGGCTGCTACTACACCGCAGGGTGCGCAGACGGCAGCGTGCCGGGCAACTATTTCGCCCCCAACGGCGACTACGACATCTACGACTACCGCAGCCCGGATGACACCCGCCGCAACCAGCAGGCCCGTGCCGAACTGCGCGGCAGTTTCGAGACCGGCAGCGTCGGCCACCAGCTGAGCATCGGCGCCGACTACTTCCGCCGCACCATCGACAAGCGCCCGAGCGTCAACGAGTACGTCGGCACCAGCAACATCCACGACGTGCAGGTGCCGGTGTTCGAGCCCTCGCCGAAGATGCCGGGTGCATCGGCACGGCGCCTGGACAGCCGGCAGACCGCATTCTTCGCGCTGGACCGGATGAGCTTCGGCGATGGGCAATGGCGGCCGGCGGCCGCTCACCGCGCCTACGACAAGCGCGGCCGTGTTCCGCACCTCCCAGCCCTACCAGTACGCAAAGCCCGACGGCAGCGATGTCGGCTACACCTTCGTCGAAGAGGGCCAGCAGACACATACCGGCCTGGAACTGACCGCCAACGGCCAGCTGACCGACGCGCTGCAGATCGTCGCCAGCGCCAGCGTGCTGCAGGCGCGCGCACGCGACACCGGCACCCCGGCCTATGAAGGCCATCAGCTGGTGAACGTGCCGAAGGTGCGCGCCAGCGTGCACCTGGCCTACGCGCTGCCGTTCGTTGAAGGCCTGGATGTGACCGGTGGCTGGCGCTATGCCTCCTCCAACGTGGCCCGCGCCGACGGCGGTGTGCGCGCACCGGACTACTCGGTGTTCGACGCCGGCCTGCGCTTCCAGCACCGCCTGCACGACCGTGCGGTCAGCTGGAACCTGTCGGTGGACAACCTGTTCAACCGCTTCTACTGGCGCGACACCGGCAGCAGCGGCGGTGACTACTACCTGTTCCCGGGTGCGCCGCGGCAGGCGCGCCTGTCGGTGACGTTCGCGCTGTGAGCGACGTCGCGCTCGAGTGGACTGCCGCGCTCTTCAGCATCCTCGGGGTGTGGCTGATGGCAAAGCGGCGGCTGGCCGCGTGGCCGGTAGGCCTGCTGTCGGTCGCGCTGTATGGCGCGGTGTTCGCCGAAGCCAAGCTGTACTCGGACACGCTGCTGCAGGTCGCCTTTGGTGGTTTCCTGGTCTACGGCTGGATCAACTGGCGCCAGCACGCCGCCGATGAAGGCAGCATCCGCATCGTGCCGCTGGCGCGCGGCAAGCTGCTGCGCGACCTGGCCATCGGCCTGTGTGGCGGCGTGGCGCTTGGCGCCGGCATGCACACCTTCACCGATGCAGCGTTGCCGTGGCTGGACGCGATGCTGACCGCACTGAGCCTGGTCGGGCAATGGTGGCAGGCGCGCCGGCACACGGCCTGCTGGTGGGTGTGGATCGTGGTGGACGTGGTCTACGTGGGCGCCTATCTGTTCAAATCGCTGCACGTGACTGCTGCGTTGTACGTGTTCTTCCTGGGCCTGGCACTGTTCGGGCTGCGGGCGTGGCGCGCCGCCGCGCGCGAGCCGCAGGCAGTACCTGCGCAGTAGAGCCACGCCATGCGTGGCTGCGTTGGTAGATGCCGACCTTGGTCAGCAGGTGAGCGCCAACCAAGGTTGGCGTCTACCGATGCCCGGCATCCAGGCATGGCGTGGCTCTACTGGGTAAGGGTCAGCCCCAATCGCAGTGGTTGTCGCATGTCCTTCGGCGGCGCCGCCGGCAACGGCGTGGCCTGCAGCGCCGCACGCAGATCGGCATCGACCTGTGCATCACCCAGGCTGTCGAATTCCAGTTTCGAGATGGCGCCATCGCCGGCGATCCACACGCTCACCACCAACGGCGCCGGCGCATCGGGATGCTCCTGCAGCCAAGCCAGCAGGCGCTGCGCGTGCGGATCCTGCTCCTGCTGCAGACGCTGCTGCAACTCGCCGCTGACGGAGGCGGCATAGGCCATCCAGTGCGCAGGTGCGTCCTGTGCGGACACGCTGGCGCTGCCCAGCGCCAACAGGCCCAGCAACCATGCCAACGGGCGCCAGCCACGGCGCGAGGTGCGCTTGTTTCCTGCAGAAGCCATCACCCACGTCTCCACGTCCATGCCAACGCGTCATGGTCGGCGCCGTAGATGACAGGCAGATGGCGGCGCAGTAGCGCCAGGCCATGCGTGGCTGTTCCGGGCAACCGGTTGATCCATCCACGCATGGCGTGGATCTACCTGGCTGCCCCCACCCGGCGTGATCAGTCGCCCAGGTCGGCCAGCACCTTGCGCGAGGGGGCGAAGAAGGTGACGCCGGTGGTCGCGATGGAGAAATCGAGGATGCGGTCGTGCAGCGGCGCGGGATTGCCGATGAACATCCGCTCCAGCATCTTCTCGATCACCCACAGCCGGCGCGTGTAGCCGATGAAGTAGGTGCCGTACTCGCCGCGCCCCGGATTGGCGAAGGGCATGTTGTCGCGCAGGATCTCGTGCTCGCCGTCGGCATCCTCGATGGTGCACAGCGTCTTGTGCGACTTCTGCGCATCGGCCGGCGCGTCGTCCAGCTCGATGTTGTCGTGCTTGGTGCGGCCGATGATCGCTTCCTGCGCTTCGGTCTTCTGCGCACGCCAGGCATCGAGGTTGTGCAGGTACTTCTGCACCACCACGTAGCTGCCACCGGCATGGTCGGGATCCTCGTCGCCGACGATGGTCGCCTCCGGCAGTGACAGGCCCTCGGGGTTGGCCGTGCCGTCGACGAAATCGAGCAGGTCGCGGCCGTCGAAGTAGCGGAATCCGGCCACGTCATCCACCGCGTCCACCGCATCGCCGAAGGCCATCATCAGGTTGCGCTCGAAGGCCACGATCAGATCCATCGTGCGTGCACGGATGTGGTACAGCAGGTCACCCGGCGTGGAGACCGCCATGTGGGTCGCACCCTTCACTTCCTGGAACGGCTTCAACTCGCGCGGCGGCGTACTGCCCACCAAGGGCGCCCACACGCGGTGGCCGATGGCCACGTTGCAGGTGAAGGTGCGCTCGATCTCGCGGATGGCGGTGTTCTTGATCAGGTCATCGGTGCTGGCCAGCACCTCGCGCACTTTCGCCAGCGATGCCGCATCGTCCTTCACCGTCAGCACCAGGAACGCGGCCGAATGGGTCAGCGGCGCGGTGATCTGCTGCGGCTCGTTGTCGAGCGTGTGGTTGAGGGCGGTGATGGGTGCGGGCTGGGCGTTCACGATGGTTCCTGCTGGCTTGAGGCGGGCACATCGCCTGCGGCAATGTGCGGGCGATCATAGCGGAACGACCTTGCCGGCGACGGAGCGGTTCTCAGTTCGCGGTGGTCAGCCGACGGGCGGGCGCCAGCCCTCATCGGCAAGCACCTGTGCCTGCTGTCCGCTGTCGGTGATCGAGTGCTGCGGCTGTTGCAACCACCACTCTCCGTGCCACTGCGGCCGCATGTGTCCGCGCAGGAACCGCTCGACGCGAAAGCGCTGCCCGACACGAAGGATGCAGGCCAGCCGCGTGCGGTCCTGCGAGACCACCGACGCCTGCAGCTGCCAGCCGTCCACAGCATCGCGCAGCAGATTCGCTCCAGCGATCTCGATCACGTCCATGCTGTGGCTACGCCGTAGTCACGGTGAACTGCTGCGGCGTGCGCCACGCAACCCGGAGGTAGGGTCCCTCCAGCACACCGCCCTCGCGGAGATGCTCGAACACGTCGGCCGGACACCACTCCCTGCCCGCCGAGAAGGCAACGCCGAGATCACGCAGGCGGAGGAAGACGGCGGCCTTGGCTGCATCATCGGGGACCGGCAGGGTGAGGGTGTTTTCATCGCCAGCGGTGAAGCCCAGCGCCTGCAGCGAGGCCCGCGAGCGGCCATTGAACAGCATCACCTTGATGCAGTAGCCGTCGGCCTGCCTTACATAGGCGTCGATGTGCGTTTCCATTGACGGATTGTAGAGGCAGACGGATCAGCTGGCGTCGCTCCACACCGCCAGCACGTAGCCGTCCAGATCGCGGAAATGGAAGCGACGGCCGCCGGGAAAGGCAAACACCGCCTGCACGATCTCGCCGCCCGCTGCGAGGATGCGCTGCTGCGCGTCGGCAAGGTCCACGCAGTACACGATGACCAGCGCGCCGCCTGAGGACGTCACTGCCTCGTCGGCGACAAATCCACCCTTGAGGCGGCCGTCATCGAACTCGGTATAGGCCGGGCCGTAGTCGGTGAAGGACCAGCCGAAGACCTGGCCATAGAACTGCTTGCTGCGGGCGATATCGGCGACGTTGAATTCGATGTTGTCGATGCGGCGTTCGGCAGTGGTGGTGTCTGCGTGGCTCATGGTGCGGCTCCGTTGTTGGAGCGCCCAGCATCGGTCAGGGTCGGGCCCGGGTCTTGAACGAAACGGCCATCAACGTCCCCACTGCTGGCGCAGCGCACTGGCCGTCAGGCCGGCAAGCTCGCGGGCTTCGCGGCTGAGGTGGGCCTGGTCGGCATAGCCGGCCTCCACGGCCAGCATCGCCAGACTGTGCGCGGGTTGGGTCTGGCTGCAGCGCAGGAACCGCTGCAGACGCAGGATCCGCTCCAGCGACTTTGCTCCGTAACCGAACTGCGTCTGGCTGAAGCGACGCAGGGTGCGCGGGCTCATGGCCAGTTGTGCGGCGAGTGCGTCGATGCTGGCATCGCCTCTGGCAGCGTGCGCGAACAGCGCATGCGCGCGGCGTGTGTGTTCGTCCAGCACGGCCGCCGGCATGTTCCGCTGCAGGCTGTCAGCCAGGCGCTGCAGGCGCTGGTCGGGCGCGGCGTCACCGATCCAGGCCGCAGCCTGAGTCGCCCAGCGGGTATTGAATTCGATCAGGGGCACGGCTTGGCCGACGATGCCGGACAAGTCGATGCCGAGCGCAGACGATGCCTGCCCAGGCCGGAACCGCGCGCCCAGCACCTGTGCCCCGGGGGCCAGTTGCGGGTGTGCGGCGGTACGGTCCGGTCCCACCACGAACAGCGCACCATCACGCCAGAGAATGTCCACGCAGCCATCGGGCAGCACGGTGATGCTGCCACTGGCATCAGCAGGCAACTGGCTCTGCCAGAGCTGGCCGAACTGGCCACGCAGCGGCGCAGGCGCCAGGTGTTCCTGGTAGGCCGAGCCGGTGCCAGCGGGAGTGGAGGGATCGCCCATGCCCCATTGTGGCAAAGCGATGCCGGAAAAAGAGAAGCCCGGCACGAGGCCGGGCTTCGCTGGCGTGTGGGAGAGAGATCACACGCCAGTTACACGCACTAACGACAGGCGTTTGTTACCAGCTGAAGCGCGGGCCCACGAACCACTCGCGGTCGCCGGCCTTGGCCAGCTTCACTTCGCCACTCAGGCCCCAGTTCTGGTTGAACTTAGCGGTGGCGCCGACGCGGCCATAGAACTCGCCGTCCGGGTTGATGCCGTGCTTCTTGCTGTAATCCTCGTAACCGGCCAGCGCATAGCCTTCCAGGTACGGGTTGAACGCGGTGCGCACGCCCACTTCAGTGGAGTAGCCGTTGAAGTCCAGGCCGTGCTTCATGTCGAACTTCTGATATGCAACACGAGCCACCAGGTCGGTGTTCGGTGCGATGCCGTAGTTGTAGCCGGCACCGATGCGCCACTGGTCGACATCGTTCTTGAAGGTGTCGGTTTCCTGCTTGCTGTAATCACCGAAGATGTGGAAGTTCGGGTGCACGGCAACCGAGCCCTTCACGCCCCAGCCATCAGCGTCGCCGCCCTTGGCATCGGTGTTCACGTAGCCGCCTTCAACGTAGTTGTACGACAGGCCATCGGCAGCCGATGCGGCGAACGGCAGCGCGGCCAACAGACCCAGGGCAAGCAGCGAATTCTTGATCATCGGGATACACCTTTCATTATTTTGGTTTCGTCGAACGCCCCTCGGGAGGGGAGGGAGGAGAGGCGTTCGACAGGTGTGAATTATCCGTTTGTTGATGAAATCGGCCCTGAATATTGAACTGACCGGTACATGAATGAGGTTCCTGTTCAGGGAACTCTCGATGCGCCGCGTAGCAGCTCGCTGGATGCACGCCGACCTGCCAAGCTGCTTCGGTCATGGATCGCACGAGAGGACTTCGCTCACGGGAGCGCGGTGCGCGCGTCGATGTTGTGCGCCACGCTCATCTGCAGCCATTGAGAGGAACGACATGAGTCGGCTTCAGGCTGATGAATTGGGGAGATCGAAGTGGCACAAGGACATCAACCGATGCAGCAGAGCTCGCTTGTGCCCGCTTGTTAAGGATTGCTGAGTGCGCGACCTTCACAGGCCATCCACGTCTTCCAACTGCAGCTGAAAGCACTTCGCAGCGGCGGGAACAAACGCCGCTATATTCCAGACTCCCCAGACGAAGGAGGGAGTGGAATGTTCCTGACCAAGCAGCAAATCAACGCGGCACGTGCCGTCACCGTAGCCATCGTTGCTACCGTAAGCCTCGGTGCTTGCGCCACCTACAAAGACGAATTTGCAACGATCAACTCGCGTCTCGACCAGCTCGACGTGAAGGTGCAGGGCGCGGCGCAGAGCGCCGAATCGGCCAACCAGTCTGCACAGCAGGCCAACCAGCGTCTGGATCAGATCGAAGGCCGCGTGCAGCAGCTCGAAAGGGTCCCCGGCCGCAAGCCGCGCGGGTAACCGCTCTCCCACCCACTTTGATGAACGCTTGAACCGGACACCAGTGGCCTTCACCGGCCACTGGTGTCTTTCAGCCTCTCGGTCGTCATCCGAAGGAGCCGTCCCATTCGTACGTACTCACTCCCTGCACGCCGGGCCGTATCGGCCACGCTGGCCATCGCGCTGGCACTGGCAGGAACCGGCGCAGCCAGCGCCAGGAACGCCAAGGAAGCCAAGGACGCACCCACGGAAACGGCGACCGCCGCCGATGAACTTCCGCAGGGCCAGGAGGTGTCCGATACGGTGATTGAATTGGCCGGCTGGGTCGTGGCCAGCAAGGACAACCAGGGCTATCCGTTCGCGATCATGGACAAGGCGGCTGCGCAGGTCTTGGTCTTCGGCGGTGACGGCAAGCTGCGCGGCGCAGCGCCAGCGCTGTTTGGTTCGGCCATCGGCGATCACTCGGCACCCGGCGTCGCCAAGCTCGCACTGAGCGCGATTCCCGGCCACGACCGCACCACCCCGGCCGGTCGTTTCATTGGCGCCTATGGCCCGTCCGAGGACGCCGGACGCGTGCTGTGGGTGGACTACGATTCCGCCGTTTCAATGCACCCGCTTCCCCCGGGCACCCCGAAAGAGAAGCGCAGCGAACGACTGGCATCGGCCACGCCGGACGACAACCGTGTCACCCACGGCTGCATCAATGTCTCGCCCGGGTTCTACGAGCAGATCGTGCATCCCACGTTCGAGAAAGGCGGCGTGTTCTACGTGCTGCCGGACAAGGACTCGATCGAAGAAACGTTCCCGGAGTTCGCGCAGAGTCGCGTGTCTGCGAAGGACGTGGATGAAAAAGACGCGCGACACGCCCGCAAATGAAACCCGGTTGAAGGCTGCGGACGTGGTCGCGGCAGACCGCTACGGAAGCTCCAGCCTGCGCATCTTGAACGTGAACAAGGTGCCGGCGGCCGCACTGGACTCCACCTCCAACGTGCCGCCATGGGACCGCGCGATCTCCGACGCAATGTAGATGCCGAGGCCGAGACCCGGCCGCGGACGCTCACTCTTTTCACGTGAGAATGGGCTGAAAATCGCGTCCAACCTCGCTGATGGAATGTGTCCCTCGTTGTGTACGTCGAGCGTGAGCATTTCCGGCTCGGAGTGGACGGTCAGCGTAATCGGGGACGAGCGCTCTCCGTGTACCGCTGCATTGGTGAGCAGGTTGGCCAGGAGCTGTGCCAATCTGCTCGGATCGCAAACCACGTCGTCGTCTATCTGTATGTGGACCTTGATGTCCTGGCGGCCAGTGGCGATTGCCACCTCTTCCACAACCCGTTTCAGGTCTTCTTCCAGCGTGCTTGTCAGCTGCAGCGCGATGGGAATGCCGCCGCCCAGACGTCCCCTGGCGAAATCGAGCACGTCGTTGATCAGTCCGTCCATTCTGGCAACGCCGGAAGTGATGTGCGCGAGCATCCGTTGCTGACGCTCAGTGCCTGCCTCACATGCCAGCGAATCTGCGGCGATGCTGATGGCCTGCAGCGGACTGCGCAGGTCATGACCCAGCACGGCAATGAACTGGTCGCGCAGGTCGGCGACACGATGCGCGTCGGAGAGCGCCGTTTCCGCTCGCTCAAGGCGATCTTCCTTGTCGAGGTAACTTCCTACCAGGTCGGCCAGCAGCTCCATGGAGCGTTGGACGTGGGCTACGTCGAAATTGGCCGGTGTCGAATCAATCGCGCAGAGCGTGCCGAAGAAGCTGCCGTCTGGCCGATGGATGGGAACGGACGCGTAGCTCTCAAGCCCGTAGATCCGTGGCGTGTGATGCTGGGAGTAAACCGGGTGCTCGCTTGCATGCGCAAATACAACTGACGTCGCCGACTGCCTGATCTCGTCACAGATGGTGGTCTCAAGCACCAGTTGGCCACCGGGAACCAGCCCGAACCCCAGGGTGTCGAAGGTGGCGCACGCGGTCCAGGTTGTCTGGGTCACGCGGGCAATAGCCGTGAATCGTGAGCCCGTGATGTGGGCGACGGTCTCCAGGATTCGCGGCACGGCCTGGATTCGACCAATCTCGGCGATGTCGTCCAGCAGATTGGGGTCCGTCAGCTTCTGCATGGTCGCTCGTCCGGTGGGCACCGCATCATCCCATGGAACCGCTGTGTAGGTTGATGCGAGGGTGATTGCGGCCTTTTCAGGCTGGGTCGTGGCGGACACCCGGGTCCCCTGCGGGAGGTGAACGACCGATCTGTCCGAATGCAGACATTGCGCAGGTCAGGCCATCTCCTTGGTCTCGTGGTCGCGCCGATCGTCGATGACCGTTCAGAGCTTGATTTCCAGCGTTGCCCGATACAACAGCGCCGTCTTGCGGCGCCGCTCGATATCCGTCGAGCCGTTCTCGTCGAAGTAGGCGTTCCCCGAAATGATCGCCTGCTGCAGCAGTTGCCCACGCTCACGCGGAGCTTGCTCTTCCTGCTGACGCTCCATCGCACGTCAGGTTGAAGACAGAGGGCACCGAAACCTCCACTGCGGCCGTGACCCAGCTGCTGAAAGGTCTTGTAGGTGCTGCTTCGTGGACAAGCAGGAGGCAGCCGACGACCGGCGCAAGGTGCGGGTGAAGCTGCCGGCCGCCGGTCGAGCGCGCCACCGGCAGCGCGAAGCGAACATCCAGCAGTGGATGCAGCAGGCGCTGGCGCACTCTACGACGCGCTGTAGGCCACCCAGAGGGCTTTACACCATCGCATCAATATTTATAATCGACCGGATGGTTAAATATGGAACCCGGTGATGGGCCGTCGCAAAAGTATTGATCCGCAGCAGCTCCTTGATGCTGCCGAGCGCGTGGTCGCCCAGATGGGCGCGGCGCGCCTGACGTTGGATGCGGTGGCCGCCGAAGCCGGGGTCAGCAAGGCCTCGGTGGTCTACGACTTCCAGTCCAAGGCCGGTCTCATCCAGGCCGTGGTCGAACGTGCGGTGGCCCGCGACAACGCCTTCAACCGCGAGGCGGCCAAGGGGTTCAACCAGGATGCGCTGCTGCGCGGTCGTATTGCCGCAGCGGCCCAGCCCTTTCCCGAGGCATTCCAGCCGGTGGCCTTGGCGCTGTGCGCGGCCATGGCCCAGGATCCACAGCTGCGCGCGCCCATCCAGCACAACCAGGCGCAGATCCTGGCCGAGATCCAGCAGCAGGCCACGCACCCACGCAGCGCGTTGCTGGCATACCTCGCGCTGGAGGGTATGAAGCTGCTGGAGTCGCTGGACTACGTGCAGTGGCCGGCCGCGCAGCGGCAGCAGCTGCTGCAGGACATTGGCGCGTTGATCGAGACGCCGCCGCGCTGAACCCGTTCTCTCCCCCGAGGTAACCCTGATGAGTTCTTCCACCCTCTTCCTGACCGGAGGAAGCGGCTACGTGGGCCGCAATTTGATTCGCCGCCTGTGTGCAGACGGTCACCACGTGCGTGCGCTGGTGCGCAGCCCCCAGGCGGCGGCGGTGGTACAGGCGCTGGGCGCCCAGCCGGTACACGGCGATCTGCTGGACCCCGACATCGCTGCGGCGATGGAGGGCTGCGCCGCGCTGATCCACGCGGCCGCCGACACCGACCACCGAAATGCTTCACCCAGCCAGTGGCAGACCAACGTGGAAGGCACCCGCAACGTGCTGACGGCCGCCCGTACTGCGGGTGTGTCGGTGGCGATCGTGCTGAGCAGCGAATCGGCACTGACCACCGGTGCGCCTTTGCATCAGGCGCGCGAGGACCATCAGTATCCGGCGCGCGCAGCAGGCATCTACGGCGCGAGCAAGGCTGAAGCAGAACGGGTGGCGATCGCGCTGTCCACACCGCATTTCGCAGTGAAGGTGCTGCGACCAAGATTTGTCTGGGGCCGCGACAACACGACCGCTATGCCCTACTTGCTGCAGGCCGTACGCAGCGGCCGCTTCGCCTGGATCGACGGCGGGCACTACCTCACCTCGTCCACCCACGTGGACAACCTGGCTGAAGCGGTCTGCTGCGCCTTGACGCGTGGTGCGGGCGGCCGTGTCTACCACATCTGCGATGGTGCGCCCGTGCCGTTCCGCCGTCTGATTGGCGCTCAGTTGCTGGCTTATGGCGTACAACCGCCTGAAAAACAGGTGCCGCGTGCGCTGCTGCGTGTTTTCATCGGACTGGATGACCTGTTCCGCAGACTGCGGCTGCCTCTGCGTGCGCCAATGACCCGCCAGGAGTTCGCATCTTCAGCGGTGGAGGTCACGCTGGATGACAGCCGTGCACGCAGCGAGCTTCGCTATCGGCCGGCGGTTACGCTGGAAGCCGGAATCGCGATGCTGCAGCGCCAAGTGGCCGAGCAAGGCTGATACTCATCGAGCGATCGGCGGGAGAGCCTCGCGCGGTGCGTGGCCGAACAGCCGACTGAACTCGCGGCTGAACTGAGAAGGGCTCTCGTAGCCCACGGCGAACGCGGTGGCGGAGATGCTGGTGCCGCCCCGCTGCAGCAGGCGACGTGCCTCGATCAGGCGCAGCTGCTTCTGGTACTGCAGCGGTGACAGGCCCGTTGCCGCACGGAAATGCCGATAGAACAGCGCGCTGCCCATGCCTGCACGGCTGGCCAGCGCGGCCGCATCAAGCGGTTGCCGGAAGCTGCGTTGCAGGGTGCGAATCGCGCCCGCCATCCGCCGTGCCAAGGGAGATGGCTGGGCCATCGCCAGCAGTGCTGGCCCTGCTTCACCCTGCAACAGACGAAACAGCAGCTCACGCTGCAGGGCAGGCCACAGCAGCCGCTGGGCGTCGGGCGTGTCGAGGGCCAGCTCCAGCAGACGCAGCAGACAGCTCAATACGGGTGAATCCAGCGCTACCACACTGAATGGCGCAGGATGAGGCGCTTGGCCTGTAGGTGGGTTGCCCAACTGGCTCAGCAACTGTCGCAACAAGACGGTGTCCAACTCCACCACCAGCCCCAGAAAATGCGTCTGGTGGTTGCCCCGGGCGGCCATCCCGCGAGCGGGAACGGGCTGACGGGTGAGTAGTGCATCGCCGGCGCGATATTCCAGCACCGCATCGCCCACCCATACCTGTTTGGCCCCCTGTAGCACCGCCGCCACCGCGGGACGGTACAGAGCCGGGGCCGGAGCGCGCGTTGATCCTGTACGCGCCAGCCAAGCGCCGGGCAGAAGTTCCAGCAGCGGCTCCGCGTCCAGGCTGCGTGCGCGCAGCACCGCCTGCGCCTGCAGCGCTAATGCACGCAGCGGGGCTTGGCGATCACAGGTAGCAGGGAAATCGGGCAAGGATCGTGTGCAATTGGGCAAGTGCGGACGGCACCGTGGGCGCAGCATGTCACGCTCCGTTTCACGAGACAAAGCCACCATGAACAGCGTACACACTCCGCGCACCATCGCCCTGGTTACCGGCGGCAGCCGCGGCATTGGCCGCAGCATTGCCCTCCAGTTGGCCAGGCAGGGTAGCGACGTGATGATTACCTACCAGCATCAGCAGGTTCAGGCCGCCGAAACCCTGCGCCAGATCGAAGCCTATGGCGTACGCGCCGCGATGCTGCCGCTGGATCTGGATGCGGTTGGATCACTGGAGACCTTCGTATCGGCTGTGCGGGCACAATTGCAGCGCTGGGGTGCATCGCACTTCCAACAGCTGGTGAACAATGCAGGGCTGCACGCACCATCGGCGTTCGGTGAGATCCGCGGCGATGACATCGACCTGCTGTACCGCGTGCATTTCAAAGCGCCACTGCTGCTGACCCAGTTGCTGGCGCCGCAGCTGGCCGATGGCGGCGCCATCATCAACATCTCCACCAGCCTGACCCGCCACGTGGCTGCGGGCAGCCTGGTGTACGCAGCAATGAAGAGCGCACTGGAAACCGCCACCCACTATCTCGCGCTCGAGCTGGGACCGAGGGGCATCGCGGTCAACGCCGTAGCCCCTGGCGCCACCGAGACCGACTTCTTCGGCGGTGCAGTGCGCGACGATGCCGCCGTGAACCACTATGTGGCACAGCACACGGCGATGGGACGTACGGGTCGCCCCGACGACATCGGCATGGCCGTGGCAAACCTGCTGGCGGGAGGCAGTCATTGGATTACCGGTCAGCGCATTGAGGCCTCAGGAGGAATGCTCCTGTAAGCGACTAGAGGGCCTCGCGATGTCAGCTTCTGGCCGAAAGCGGAAGCTGGCGTGTGCATGCCATCCGAGTCAGATATTGGTCAGCCCGGCCGGGCGCTACAGGTTGTGGAAATGTCCGGATTACCTGGCAGGTCGCCTTCGGCAACTGTGCCGCAGAGCTGATGTGTAATCGCTGGTTGACAAGGTAGAACGATCGTTCTACCTTGGCGCCATGGATAAGACAACGACCGACACCCGACTGAAGATCCTGGACACGGCGGAGGCGCTGATTTACCAGAACGGAATACATGCGACCGGCATGGATCTGCTGGTGAAGACCTCTGGCGTTGCGCGCAAGAGCATTTACCGACACTTTGAAAACAAGGACCAGGTTGCCGCAGCCGCGCTGAGCGCGCGGGACGTGCGCTGGCTCAACTGGTTCAGGCAGGAATGCGACAAGGCCGGCAGCCCGGAAGCGCGCATCCTGGGCATGTTCACGGTGCTCAAAGGTTGGTTCAAGTCCGAGGGCTATCGCGGCTGTGCCTTCATCAACACGGCAGGCGAGGTCGGCGATTCCCACGACCCGATCCGCAGGATCGCCAAGCACCACAAGCAGAAACTGCTCGATTACACGCTGGAGCTCACCGGGCAACTGAACATCGCGCAGCCGGCCGTTCTGGCGCAGCAGCTGCTGCTTCTGATGGAAGGCGCCATCACCGTATCGCGCGTGATGGGTGACTACGACGCCGCAGACACCGCAAGGGTCGTTGCGCAGTTGTTGTTGAAGCAAGCCACGCGCTAACGCCGCAGTAGCCGAAATCCCGCCGCAGTACCCCGTTCATCCATTTCCACTGGAGGCCCCACCGTGTCCGCAGAAGCACCCCGTCCCCCCCTTCCCCCGTTCACTCTCGAATCGGCGATCCAGAAGGTTCGCTTGGCAGAAGATGGCTGGAATTCCCGCGATGCCGACAAAGTGGCGCTTGCCTATTCGCTCGACACCCAGTGGCGAAACCGCGCCGAGTTCACCAACGGCCGCGAGGAAGCCCGGCAGTTCCTTGCCCGAAAGTGGAAGAAAGAGCTTGAGTACCGCCTGATCAAGGAGTTGTGGGCATTCACCGGCAACCGCATCGCCGTGCGCTACGCCTATGAATGGCGCGACGACTCTGGAAACTGGTTCCGCTCCTATGGAAACGAGAACTGGGAATTCGGTGCGGATGGTCTGATGGAGCGCCGCTTCTCGTGCATCAACGACATGCCCATCAAGGACAGCGAACGCAAGTTCCATTGGCCACTGGGGCGCCGCCCGGATGATCACCCGGGGCTGTCCGATCTGGGCATGTAAGTTGCGGAGCCAACGTGAGGAAGGCCTGCGGGCGTGAATGCGCCCGCGGGCTTTCCATGTCAGCGCGGGGTGCTCCTTCGCTTCAGGGTACGGTTACGGCTGCACTTCAGCGCGGAACGCGATCTCGATCAACTGTTCGGGGAAAGCGAGCGCGGAAACCCCGATGAGGTTGCTGGCCACCTGGGGAACAGGCTGGCCATAGACGGCAGGCCTGACCTTGCTGCTGGCGGCGAACGCCGCAGGCACATCAATGACAAACAGGGTTTCCTCAACCACATCCGCCAACGATCCACCCAGCTCGGCCAACAACACCTGCGCGTTCTCGTAGGTGCGCTTCATCTGCGCTTCCATGGTGCCGAAGTTGGCAGGCTTTCCATCAGCGCCCAAAGCGGCCGGCGCCACCAGCTGTCCCTCTGGCGTGTGCGAGAGCTGGCCCGACACGAAGATCGAATTGTTCACGCGCACGGCCTGTACATACCCATAGGCCGATTCCCACGGCACGCCGAAGCTGGCCGTCTTGCGGTTGGAGGTACTCATTGCGTTGTCCTTCCAAGGATAAGGTCGCCAGTCTGCCGGCAGGCTCGGGTCCCCGCCTGCCCCGAACGGGTGAGGCAAGCGTGATCGTGAGCCTCGTGCGGCTGCTGCTGGCCGGAAGCGGACATACCTGCGGGATTACGAAGCACGATCCTGATCGGCTGCGCGCCCGCCGGCGACTGTGAGCGGGGAAAGCGGACCGGCCCGCGGTTACTGTGACAGGAAGCTTCGCTTGTGCAGATCGCCGACCGTCGCGCTAAACGTCGCCTTTCCTATCACCTGAAGACGTGCGCAGACGTTGCTGCAAATCGACTGAAGCAAGCCGTCAGCGGTTCACATCGACCACGATACGGCCCCGCACCTTGCCGGCCATCAGCCCGTGTGCGCTTTCGATTACGTCCCCAAGACCGATTTCATGGGTGATCGCATCGAGCTTCCGCACATCAACATCTGTTACGAGTCGAGCCCATGCCTGGATTCGCTCCGACGTAGGGCGTGTCACGCTGTTGATGCCGAGAAGACTGATCCCGCGCAGGATGAAGGGAGCTACCGTGGAGGGGAAATCCATGCCTTGGGCCAGCCCGCACGCAGCCACGGCGCCGTCAGCCTTGATCGCGGCACAAGCATTGGCCAGTGTATGGCTTCCCACTGAATCAATGGCAGCGCTCCACCTCTCCTGTTGAAGGGGCTTACCAGGCTCGGATAGGGTCCTTCGATCAATAATTTCGGCGGCGCCCAGGTCTTTTAGGTATTCGGCCTCCTCAAGGCGTCCGGTGGACGCGACCACCCTGTACGCACGTGCCGCAAGGAGCGCAATGGCGAAGCTGCCTACGCCTCCATTGGCGCCTGTGACCAGGACATCTCCGGCCTCCGGCGTGAGCCCATGCCGCTCCAGGGCCAGCAGACTCAGCATCGCTGTATAGCCAGCCGTACCAATAGCCATCGCATGCTGCGGTTTCATGCCTTGAGGTAAGGGGATCAGCCAATCGGCATTTACCCGGGCTGCCTGCGAGAGTCCGCCCCAATACCGCTCCCCAACTCCCCAGCCATTGAGAATGACCCAGTCACCAATCTTGTAGCGGGCGTCTGCAGACTCACTGACAGTGCCGACAAAGTCGATACCTGGCACCATGGGAAACGTTCTGACCACCGCGCCTCCCTGGCCAGTGATGGCCATCGCATCCTTATAGTTCAAGGTGCTGTAGGCAATACGAACTGTGACATTGCCTGGTGGCAGCGCTGACTCCGCCAGTTGCGCGACTGAAACCTCGAGCTTGTCTGCGACCTTGTTGATGTGCACTGCGTTGAACATATCTGCTCCTCACGTTGACGTACGATCACGCCTCGCGATTAAGACCGATCGACTAGAAATGGGCAAAAAAGCGACTACCGAGGCAACCCTGCAATGAAGCACTGCGAGAAGATCTGTAATGGCGCGACGCCGCCCTCCAGCCTGGCGCGCAGGACTGCGCCCTCCCAGCCTATCCAGAAGTAACTCGCAATCGCTTTACAGTCAGCAGCGGAGGACAGGTCACCCCGAGCCTGGGCGAGCCGTAGGCAGTTGGCCAGTCGAAGCTCCCATCCATTGAACACGCTCAGCAGGCAATCTCGGAAAGCGATGGGCAGGGTGCCGACTTCCTGCCCAAGATTGCCGACCAGACACCCGCGGCGGAACTGGAATCGCCGTAGTCCATTGCAGGCATCAGCCATGAACGCGACGATTCGATCCAAGGGATCCCGCGCTACGTCAAGGAGGTGACGATCAAGCTTGCGGCAGAAATAGGCGTCGTACGCCTGAAGCACAGCCAGGCCGTAGGCCTCTTTGCTGTCGAAGTAGTGGTAAAACGAGCCCTTTGGAACTCCCAGACTCTTCACCACAGCGTCAACGCCTGTCGCTGAGAAGCTGCGCTCAGTCAACAATTCCAGACCAACGCGGATCATTTCACCGCGGGTATCCTCGAACCCGCGACCGGGTTTGGGTGGGCGCCCGCGGCGTGGCGGTGTCGGGGTTGAAGAAATGGGCATGCGTTCACTTTAGACCGCTCGGTCATAAATCGCAAGGCTCACTCATACCTGGGCGGCGAGGGGAGCCTTCTTCAACGAATCTGCAAGGCAGTTCAGGCAGCGGACTGGTGCTGGATGTATCAGAGGGAGGAGGTTCCGTCTGCTTTTGCATCGAATTCCTGTCGACAGCTTCGGAAGTCTTCAGCGTGCTGCACAACCCAAGTCCACATAGGGATCATCAGCACCAGAAGGTCTTTGCCCAGAGGGGTGATGCTGTACTCCACGCGAGGGGGCACCTCCCCGAAGTCCTGCCGGCATATCAAGCCATCCCTTTCCAGCTGACGCAGCGTGCGCGTCAGCATGCGTTGAGTGATTCCCGTCATTCGTCTGGCCACGTCCGCGTGACGCAATGTTCCATACACGCCGAGCGTATGTATGATTCCCAAGGACCAGCGGCTACCTGCATGCATAAGCACCTCACGTCGAAGGCCGTCATCATCAGTGCTCATTCCCTCACATATAGATTGGGAATGCCGCAGCAGATCTTCTGAACTCATGAATGGTGCGTCCGGTATCATCGGTGTGCCTTCTTACGTGGCGAGGGTGGAAGGGGCAGAATCGCTTTCATCTTAAGCACACATGGTGGTTCCAATGTCTACACCGATTGATTCTCGCTCGATCTTAGTACTGGGCGCCGGCGAACTCGGGATGCCGGTCATCCGCAACCTTGCCCGCATGGCTAACAACCATGGCGCAACAATCAGTGTGATGCTTCGGAATGCGTCGATCGAATCTACGCTGCCAGAAAAGCGCGCCGTCATCGATGAGATCCGTTCGCTTGGTGTGGCCCTTGTCCCAGGTGATCTCGTCAAGGCAACCGTCAACGAGCTGGCGGAGCTGTTCTCTCGTTATGACACTGTAATTGGTTGCGCTGGCTATGCAGCAGGGCTGGATACCCCGATGAAGGTGGCCCGCGCGGCGGTGAAGTCGGGCATTCCGCGATATTTCCCCTGGCAGTTCGGCGCTGACTTCGACGCCATCGGCCGCGGGGGGCCGCAAGATCTGTTCGATGCGCAGTTGGACGTGCGCGACTATCTCCGCGCGCAGGCGGCGATGGACTGGGTTGTCATTTCCACCGGAATGTTCACCAGCTATCTCTTCGAACCTGAATTCGGTGTCATCGACCTTGCCAACAGAAGTGTCCACGCGCTCGGATCAGGTGCCAACTCAGTTACGCTGACGTCTCCTGACGACATTGGTACCATGACTGCACAGATCATGTTCCACTCGCCGCCAATTCGGAACGAGATCGTCTATCTGGCAGGCGACACGATTCGCTACGAAGAACTGCCGGAAATTCTTGAAGAGCATTTCGGAGAGGCCTTCAGCTACAGTGTCTGGAGCACTCCGCAATTGATGCAGGAACTGGCCGACGACCCGTCAAACATGATCAAGAAGTATCGAGCTGTTTTTGCGCAGGGCAAGGGGGTTTCCTGGGACAAGGATCTGACCTTCAACGTGAAGGCGGGGGCGAAGCTTGAGGGAATCAGAGACTGGATGAAAACCAACCTTAAGGTCTCCTGAGTCCGTAGGCGCAAGCTACGAAGGTACAGCATGCTGTGCCTTCAATTTACATGCTGTGCCTTCAATTTATTGGACGCGTGCTAAACGTACGACCGGCGAACTAGATAGGTTTGTTGCGGGCGTGGCAAATGTCCGCTTTTGGCCGAAAGCGGAAAAAGGCCGAGGACGCCGCTTGGCTGCGGCTCTCCTTTCGGCTAGTGATCCTAGGCGGAAAAATTCATCGGTGATCCTCCGTGGCTTATGAAGCGCACGCCGATCAGATCGCCGGATCCGACCATTCATCTGCTTGCGAGGCTGACCCGCTCACCCTAAGATCGCGTCGTATCATTATCAGGGCCCTCCATGCGGTGCTATGTGAACAAATGGGGTAGCCGGACCCAGCGAGGGGAGCAAACGGCTATTAGGCAGATGGATGGCAGAAGGAAGAGTTTGTGAGCCTGCGTGAGAAACAATTTAGCTTCGCACAGGTCATAAGCTGGATCAGCGCCGCCTGTGCCGCCGTAGCCATTGGTACTTGGACGCTTGCCACCCATTTGCAGTCCAACGAGCTCGCTTCCTATAAGGCGGCGGAAGCATGGAAGCCCTTGGAAACCATCACCGCGCTTCGCGAGGCGAGCAAGTCCGTGAACCTTGCAGCCAACGAGCGCAGTGAACTCGTCGCACTTCGGGCGGATGGCGTGAGGCTGCGAGCGCTGGCAGACCAAGTGCCAAAGCTCTCGTCTGAGCGTGATCGCCTGTCTCAGGAACTGGCGACGATTTCACAGGAATCGCTAAATGTCACCGTTGCAAAAGGCAGCTCCGAGTATCTGATTCCAAACGTACTGCTACTAGGCGTTGTCCGCGCTTACACACACTCCAACGAGTGTGAGTTCATTCTGGGTAATCGCAACACATCGATGAGCGTTGGGCATGAAGTCGAGGCGAACGTGGCTGATTCTAATTTCTTGCTGCGGCTCACGGCGGTAACAGATACGGCTTGCAGGTTCTCCTTTGTGAAGTCCCCTGTAGTTGCTAAGTAAGGCATCATTCAAGCCGACGCTGCCTCGCGGCTCGGCTTAGCTCAGGCCTTGAACGTCTGCCTCTGGCCGGAAGCAGACACAGCCTTCGGTTGCGCCATCCATGCGCCGTTTGTTCAATCCAGCGCGTGCTCGGCCAGACATGATCTATCGGTCCCAATGCAATCCCGCACCGATGACAGATTCCGATACCTGCCGTTCGCCAGTCCAAAGTACCTTCCGACGTTGTGTCATCGGCGGAGAACGAAAGGACAGATCGGCACCGCCGCAGGTTACGGAGGGGGCGATAGCCTTCCCGACCCTGTCTTCCCTGGCCGCAGTATTGAGCGATGAGAACCGCCGGCTGCTGCGACTGCTGCGCGAACTTCAACCCAGGTCGCTCACCGAACTGTCCGAGCACTGCGGGCGCAAGGTTCCAAGCCTTTCTCGTACCCTTCGGATGATGGAAGGCTATGGGCTGGTTGAACTGAAGCGGGTCGGGGCGTCTGTGGTGCCATCTGCCATGGCCACGCGCTTTCTCATAGAGCTCGACTAGCACCACGTTGTATCGCCGCATCGCGGAGTTCTGTCGTTATTGCCTCGTTGACGTGTCAGCCCACTACGCTGGCAATCACGACCCATGTCGCATATTCCTCTATCGCTTAGGGCCCTTGCGCCATCGGCGTCTGGGGCGGCTTAACAGCGTGGGAGAATGCCGAAAGCGTCTTGCATCAAGCGTTGAATGCAACTTGTCTGATTGGCGTTGCGCAGCCACAGAGGTACAGATGACGGGCCATCGAGAAAGGATGGCCGGGCCTCGAAGACCCGTGCGCTTGTTTGATTACGCTTGCCAGCCGGCGTCACCCCGCGTGACGCCGGCTGGCAATCCGTCTGCCGGCTATGGCGGGCGGAGCGTGGAGGCCCTGTGCCTGCCGGCTTCAACAAGCGCCCGGTTTTCGAGCCACGTCTCCGCCCGCCACCTTTGTGTGGCGGCTATCGTCTGTCCTGCACGGAGCCCAGCCATGACTGCACCGGAATTTCCTCGCCCTCACCCCTATCGCGCAGCTGGCGATGCGTCATCAGAACAAGCATCTGCGATCGATCCCAGAGCTTTCATCGCCACGCTGACGCGGATTGGAAAAGGCGCAGCCGCCGACGGCCAGCCGTGGCCGGAGCGTCATCAGATGCCCGGCCGCCGCATGGCGCTGGCCGATGCGGACTGCGCACTGGCGGGCCTGCGCATAGCGCTGGAAATGCTGCTGGCGGCCGAGCGCGTCCGCCAGAACGGACCGGACGACGAATACGTGGGCGATCGGGTGATGGAAGGTTTGATGATGGCGTGCCTGGCGCTGACCGCGCAGGTCAGCGCGCGGATGCGGCCAGAGGCGTAACGCCGGAGAATCTTCCGGCGTTACCGCCCATCACTCGCAGGAATCGCCTTCTTCCTTCAGCATCGCCTCGTCCACCGGCCGCTCGCGCTCGATCAGCGCGCGCTGCTCTGCGTTCGGCTCACCCAGCCACCACACGTTGCAGCGGGCGGTAAGGCGGCCGACCATCTTCGAGTGCGTCGGCGAATACAGCATCGCCAGCGCGGTGGTCGAGCACTGGTGCGCCTGACAGGCGGTGTAGAGCCACCACGGCTCGCCCTGCAGCACCATCAGTTCGCCAGGCCCGCTGGGACCGCTCAGCAGGCGTTCGCGCAGCGAAGGGACGTTCTTGTCGGGCGATTCGGCCGCTGCAGTGTTCTTCATCAGGGCGTCGAACGCGGCCAGCACCTTCGGGTCCTTGCGGCCGCAGTCGTCCACGGTGTTGCCGCCGACCAGGGTGAAGAAATAAGTCGCCAGCGGATTGTCCGCGCAGGTGAGTTCGGCGCCGGGGGGCTCACCTTCCGGCTCGCCTTCGTTGTCCCACACCGACGGGTCCACGCCGTCTTCGACGGAAGGCGCGTTCTCGACCACCGTGGCCGTGGCGGCTGGGGCTTCCGTCGGCGCAGCAGTAGCGGCGGGTGCAGCTGCGGTGCCTGCTTCCGGTGCCGGTGCCTGCGTGCACGCGGCCAGCAACGCGACCAGCCCTGCCATTCCCATCATTCGAGACGTCATTCCCTGTCCTGTGTCCATTCGCCCAGCCGGCGACCGCGTGATTCTACCCGCCAGCCAAGGTGGATACTCTGGCAATCACGCCTTCCATCACCGCCAGGATGCAGACGTATGTGCCATTCAAGACTTGCCGTGATTCTCATCAGTGGCCTGTTGCTGGCCGGGCCTGTGATTGCGCAGGCGTCCGCTGCGCCCTTGCCCATCTCGCTACCCGACGTCCCCCTGCCCGCCGCGCTGGCTCGCGTGCTGCGCGATTACGAACAGGCGTGGCGCACCGGTGATGCGAAGGCGTTGGCGGGATTGTTCACCGAGGATGGTTTCATCCTGCAGGGCAACCAGCCGCCCGTGCGTGGGCGCGCGGCGATCGAGGCGGCGTATGCCGGCCAGGGAAGCAGTCCGTTGCGGCTGCGTGCGCTGGCCTATGCCGCAGAGGAATCCACCGGTTACATCATTGGTGCCTACACCTACGGCAGCAACGTGGGCGATACCGGGAAGTTCACGCTGACGTTGAAGCGCGTGGCGGGTGGGCCATGGATGATTTTTTCGGACATGGACAACACCAACGCGCCGCCGCAGTCGCGGTGATGGGCGCTACGGGTTCCACAGTAGATCCACGCCATGCGTGGATGGGTTTCGCGCACGCACAAAAAACCCCGGCACTGGGCCGGGGTTTTTCGATTCACTTGAACAGCGTGTCCGGATATTCCGGCTTCTGTTCGCGTGCCAACAGCGCACGCAATCCTTCTTCCGGGGTCTGCTCGCCATGCAGCACGGCGCGCACGCGGTCGGAGATGGGCAGGTCGATACCATGACGGCGCGCCTGTCGCATCACTTCGTCGGCGGTCTGCACCGACTCGACCACCTGGCCGATTTCGCGGATGGCGTCCTGCAGCGTCTGCCCGCGGCCCAGGGCCAGGCCCAGGCGGCGGTTGCGCGACAGGTCGCCGGTGCAGGTCAGCACCAGGTCGCCCAGGCCCGCCAGGCCCATCAGCGTTTCCGGCTTGGCGCCGATCGCTGCCGCCAGGCGCAGCATCTCGTTGAGGCCACGGGTGATCAGGCCGGCACGGGCGTTCAGGCCCAGCTGCATGCCATCGGCCACGCCGGTGGCCACGGCCAGCACGTTCTTCATCGCACCGCCCAGCTCGGCACCGACCATGTCGTCGCCGGTGTAGGCGCGGAACGCCGGACCGTGCATCGCCTCGGCCACCGTCTGCGCGAACTCGGGCACGTCGCCGTGCACGGTGATCGCGGTCGGCAGGCCCAGGGTGACTTCCTTGGCGAACGACGGCCCGGTGACAACGGCCAGCGGCACGTCCTCGCCCAGCACTTCGCGCGCCACTTCATGCAGGAAGCGGCCAGAGCCGGGCTCGAAGCCCTTGGTGGCCCAGGCCACACCGGCACCGGCCGGACGCAGCGGTGCCAGCGCGCGCACGGTTTCACCGAATGCATGCGACGGGGTCACCACCAGGATCCAGGCGGCACCTTCCACCGCCGACGCGAGGTCGGTGGTGGCGCGCAGCGATTCCGGCAACGGAATGCCCGGCAGGTAACGCGGATTCTCGTGGCGCTGGTCGATGGCCTCGACCACGGCGGCATCGCGCCCCCACAGCACGGTCTGGCGACCGTGGCGGGCGAGCAGCGTCGCCAGCGCGGTTCCCCAGGAACCGGCGCCGAGTACGGCAACCTTGTCAGCGGTAGTGCTCATCCGTGACGTCGCGGCCGGGATCAGGCGTTGCCGGCCGGCTCGGAGTCAGCCAGCGACGGTGCGTCGCCCTGCTCCTGGCGCTGGCGCAGGGTTTCTGCGTACAGGCCTTCGAAGTTGATCGGCTGCAGGAAGAACGGCGGGAAGCCGCCGGCCTGGATCAGGTCGCTGACCAGCTGGCGCACGTACGGGAACAGGATGTTCGGGCACTGGGTGCCGAGCAGCACGTCGATCGACTGCGGGTCCAGGCCGACCAGGCCGAACACGCCAGCCTGCTTCACTTCGGCCACGTACGCGGTGCGCTCGCCGGCCTGGCAGGTCAGGGTCACGGCCAGCACGACTTCAAAGGCATTCTCGCCCAGACGCTGGACCTGCTGGTTCAGGTTGAGCTGCAGTTCCGGCTGCACCTGGTCGTTGAAGATCGACGGGGCATTCGGCGACTCGAAGGAAACGTCCTTGACGTAGATCTTCTCGACGGTGAACGCGGGGCCGGTGGCGGCATCGACCGGCGCGACAGCGCCGTTGGTGGTCTCTTCGGACATTTCCAGTAACTCCAGTGAATGCAATGAAAACGATGGTCGAATTACTGCGATGGGGGCGGCGGAGGGCGCAAACAAGGCCACATCCGTCACCGCCTGCTATCAGTTGCGGCCCTTGACCAGCGGCAGTTCTGCCTGCTGCCACGCGGGGATGCCGCCGTCGAGCACGAAGACCTTCTCGAAGCCGGCCTTCTTCAGCGCCTTGGCGGCGGTCTCGGACGCGTTGCCGCTGCGGCACACCAGCACCACCGGGGCCTGCTTGGCGTTGGCCACCAGCTTGTGCTCGGGGCCGAACGCGCTGGCCTGGGCACTGCGGCTGCCGGCGATGTGGCCCTTTTCGAAATCAGCGCTGGGCGACAGATCAACCACCACCGTGCCGCCCGCGTTGATCAGCTGGGTCAGTTCGGCGGGCTTGATGCCCTTGAAGCCCCGGAACAGGCGGCGGATTTCGGTGACGATGAGGGCCACGGTCAGGCCGACCAGGGCCGCGGACAGCATCGGGTTTCGGCCTGCGAAGGCCAGCAACTCTTCGTAATTCACTCAGGTCACGGGTCGATTAAGCGGGCGCCGATTGTCGCACAAGCCGGACGCGACCCGTCACTGCCCCTGCCAGAGGTCCGGCAGGCCCGCGCTTTGCCACCAGCGCTTGGCTTCCGGATCCCAGCGCCAGCGCTCGGTCACCACCACGGTGCGCTCGGCCTGGGTGTTCTGGTTGATCACCCCGATTTCGACCCGGCGCTCGACCAGGCCGCCTTCGAGCGATGCGCTGCTGCGCTCGCGGTAGGACGACACGCGCAGCTGCGCATAGCGGTTGAGCTCGAACTCGGTCGGCGGCTTGGTCTTGCGCAGCTGCGGGTCCAGATAGCCGATGGCGTCGTCCATGCTGCCCCAGCGGATGGTGGCGCCGTAGGCGATCTGGGTCTCTTCCAGCAGCTTGCGCTGCTTGCGGCTGAGGTCGTCGGCGGCAGCGCCTGCGGCGGCGCTGAGCAGCAGCAGGGAACACAGGAGGATCTGGATGAGGCGGCGCATCGGTGGGTTCCGCAGGGCGTCAGCCTGCCATCCTACCCTTTGGCGAAGGCAACGAAGCGACCGCTGAATTCGGCCGCGGCCTTGCCGTCGGCACCGGGCTGGGTGGCGACAATGCTGATGCGGGCCTTGCCGCGCTGGCGGAAGGTGGCCAGGAAGGTCTCCCAGGCACCGCTTCCGGCCGCTTCGGCATGGGCATGCAGGTCTTCATAGACCGGTGCCAGGTAGCGCAGGTTGCTGTCGGCCACGTAGACCTCGGCGTCGTGGCCAGCCAGACGCAGGCGCAGGCTGACCAGCGCCCAGCCGGACAGGGTCAGCACCGAGGCCAGGCTGCCGCCGAACGCATTGCCCTTGTCATTGACGTTGGCCACCAGCGGCGCGGTGATGCGCAGCACGCCGTCGGCATAGCCATCCAGGCGGATCTGCATCGCGCGGACCGCCGGCATGCAGTCCAGCACGTCCTGCAGGGCAGCCAGCGAAGAGGTCAGGGCATCAACAGCCATCAGCAGCAACCACGACAACGAAGGGCCCGCATAATGACGGTAATGGCCAACCATACGATACCCACTGGCTGGACCCTGATCTCGCTGCGCCCGCAGGGCCAGCAGGCGGCGCTGCGCCACGCCGCAGCAGGGCTGGGAGGCCGTACCGTCGCGCTTTCGCCCTGGCGGCTGCAGCGTCTGCAGGGCAGCGCCGCGCGCCAGCAACTGCAACGGGCGCTGACCAGCGATCGGGTGGTGTTCACCAGCCCGGCGGCCGTGGCCGCAGCGGCCAGCCTGCTACCGCTGGCGGCGGCGCAGCGCAGCCCGTGGCTGACGGTGGGCGAAGGCACGGCGCGTGCCCTGCTGGCCCATGGTGTCGCTGACGTCCATGCGCCCCAGCGGATGGACAGTGAGGGCCTGCTGGCGATGCCGGTGCTGGGCGATGTGCGGGGCATGCAGATCGGGCTGGTGACCGCACCGGGAGGCCGGGGCCTGATTGCCGCTGAGTTGCAGGCCGCAGGCGCGCAGATCACCCGCGCCGATGTCTACCGACGGCTGCCGCTGCGCTTGTCACGGCGCATGCTGGCGCGTTTGGCCCGTTCTCCGGCGCCTTGGCTGCTGGCCATCAGCAGTGGCGAGGCATTGCAGCGTTTCTGGCAGCAGCTGCCTGCGCGCTGGCAGCAGCGGCTGCGGGCGAACGCGATCGCGCTGGTCGCCAGCGACCGGCTGGGCGCGCAGGCGCAGGCCCTGGGGCTGACCCGGGTGGTGCGCAGCGAGGGCCCTACCAGCGCTCAGTTGATGGCCGCTGCACACACTGCGCTCACCGGCCCGGCAGCGACCTGAACAGGCACCCGGCAGCGGCTTGCCGGTGTCGTCGGCAACAGTGATGCTGTGCACAACGCTGCCTGCCGGAATCGGTTCCGGCTTGCCGCCGACAAGGAAGCCCGATGAACGACACTCTGCCGCCCGCTCCATCGCCCCATCGCCCCCTGCGCTGGCTGTTGCCGCTTGCCGTGCTGGCGGTGCTGGGCGCGGGCGGCTATGCCGGCTACCACTATTGGCAGAAGCAGCAGCGCGACCAGCTGGCGCAGGCGCAGACCACCGCCGTGCAGCTGAAGGGGCTGGAGGCTACGGTCGAGGCCCTGCGCCGCGACCAGCGCGCTGCCAGCCAGCGCCTGCAGGATGCGGCCACCACCAACCGGGTGCTGCGCGACGAAGTGCTGGGCCTGTCGCAACGCAGTGCTCTGCTGGAAGAAAACCTGGCCAAGCTGGCCGACAGCGCCAACCAGGGCCGCCAGGCCGTGCAGCGCGATGAGGCCGAACTGCTGCTGACCCAGGCCGCACAGCGGCTGGCCTTCGCCGATGACGTGGAAGGCTCACGCCGGCTGTATGCACTGGCCGCCACTGCATTGGCCGATCTGCCCGACAGCGACGGCCTGAACCTGCGCCAGGCACTGGTGCAGGAACGCAACGCGCTGGATGCGTTGGGCGCTGGCCCGCGCGTGCTGTCACTGCAACGCCTGGACGCGTTGGGCAAGGCCCTGCAGGGCCTGCCTTCGCAGATCGCGCAGACGCCGGCCAACAACACCGCAAAACCGTGGTGGCAGGCCGCGCTGGCACCCTTCGTGGATATCACCCCGAGCCGCCTGAACGGCCCGCTGACGTCGGCCGAGCGCGCCACCATCGATACGGCGCTGCAGCTGGAACTGACCCTGGCCCGCGCAGCGATCGAGCGCGGCGACGGCAAAGGCCGCGATGCCGCGCTGAACAGAATCGATCTCTGGGCGCAGCGGCGCTGGCCGGATTCACCGGACCTGCGCGCGCAACGTGCTGAACTCCATGCCCTGCGCTCGCTGCCATTGCAGGCCGATGACACCGTGCTTGGCAGCACCCTGCAACAACTGCGTACCCAGACCGACCGGAGGTAAGCCCGTATGAAACCCCTGCAATCACTGGTCGTGCTGTTGCTGGCAGTGGCCATTGGCGTCGTTGCCGCGCAATGGCTCGGCACCGATGACCTGAACCGCTACGGCGAAGTGACCCTGCGCTATGGCGGCTACGACTACCACAGCAACCTGCCGAAGGTAGCGCTGCTGTCGGTGATCGGCGTGCTGGTGCTGTGGCTGCTGTGGAGCCTGATCGCCGCACCGTTCCGTGCCTGGGGCCGCTACCGCCGCAAGCAGGGCCGGGTGCGCCTGATCGATGGTCTGCTGGCCTATGAGCATGGCCAGTGGCAGCGCGCCGAGAAGCTGCTGGATGGCGCCGCCAAGGATCCGGAAGTGAGCGGGGTTGCCCTGGCCAATGCCGTGCGCAGCGCGCAGGTGCGGGCCGATGCACCCGCTGCCGAGGCGCTGCTGCAGCGCCTGGGCGAAAGCGATGCGACCTTGCAGGCACTGCTGCGTGCCGAGCAGCTGTTGGCCAACGATCTGCCGGTGGATGCGATCAACGCATTGGATGTGGCGGCGATCCAGCCGCTGCCGCCGCGTGGCCTGTGGCTGCGTACCGAAGCGCTGGCACGTGCTGGCCGCGCGCACGAGGCTTACGGCCAGCTGGGCGCGCTGCGCCAGACCAAGGTGCTTCCGGCCGAGGCCAGCAGCGAGCTGGAAGCACGCTTGGCCGCGCAGGCACTGCTGGAAGCGGGCGACGTCAACGCCCTGGCTGCGCAGTGGGAAGCCACGCCGAAGGCGCTGCGACCGACCCCGGACGTGGTTGCCGCCTACGCCACCCGTGCAGTTGCACTGGACTGGGACGAACCGGCACTGCTGGCGCTTGAGCAGGCGCTGGACCACCGCTGGGATGACGAACTGGTGGCCGTGTATGGCCGTCTGCCGGCCGAACGTCTGGCCACGCGCCAGGCCAACCTGCAGCGCTGGCGCAACGTGCACGACGACTCGGCCGCCCTGCGCCTGGCCCAGGGCCGCATCGCGCTGGCGCAGCAACAGTGGGACGCGGCCGATGCGTTCCTGCACGAAGCCATCGCCGCAGGTGCCGGCGCCCCTGCGTGGGAAGCGCTGGGCGAAGCCTTTGCGCAACGTGGCGAACACGTGCTGGCCGCGCAGTGCCTGGCCAACGCGCTGCGCCTGCAGCGTGGCGAAGACAGCGTGGCGCTGGTGCGTGCACCGGCAGCGGTGGTTGACCCGCCGCTGCATGCGACCGTCGAGGAGCAGTCGATTGCACCGCTGCCGCCGGTGTACGACGCCAATGAGGAGCGCGACGCGTTCGGCAACCCGCGGATGCCCTAACCCGCTTCGGTAGTCGCCAACCTTGGTTGGCGTGTGAGCCCGCCGGGATAACAAAAACGCCGCCCATCGGGCGGCGTTTTCAATTCCAACGCTGCCGGCCAGCGGCCGGCACTACCGTGGCGTTCAACGTTCGACGATCGCCACCACGCCCATGCCGCCGGCGGTGCAGATCGACACCAGCGCACGGCCACCGCCGCGCTCGGCCAGCTGCTTGGCCGCCGTGGCGATCACGCGTGCACCGGTGGCGGCGAACGGGTGACCGGTGGCCAGCGACGAACCCAGCAGGTTGATCTTGTCCGGGTCGATGCGGCCCATCGGCGCATCCAGGCCGAGGCGGTTGCGGCAGTAATCCTCGCTCTCCCACGCACGCAGGGTGCACAGCACCTGTGCGGCGAAGGCTTCGTGGATCTCGTAGATGTCGAAGTCCTGCAGGGTCAGGCCGTTGCGCTTGAGCATCTCCGGCACGGCCACGGTCGGCGCCATCAACAGGCCTTCGCCGTGCACGAAATCGACGGCCGACACGTGTGCGTCGCGCAGGTAGGCCTGCGGCTCGTGGCCATGTGCGCGTGCCCACTCTTCGCTGGCCAGCAGCACGGCGGCGGCGCCATCGGTCAGCGGGGTGGAATTGGCAGCGGTCAGGGTGCCACGGCCGGATACCTTGTCGAAGGCCGGCTTCAGCGTGGCCAGCTTCTCCAGCGAGGTGTCGGCACGCAGGATGTTGTCGCGCTCGACGCCGCGGAACGGTGCGATCAGGTCATTGAAGAAGCCGCGCTCATAGGCTGCGGCCAGCTTCTTGTGCGAGGACACCGCCCACTCGTCCTGCGAGTCGCGCGAGATGTTCCACTCCTTGGCCATGTCCTCGCAGTGGTCGCCCATGCTCTTGCCGGTACGCGGCTCGGCCACGCCCGGAAACTCCGGCTTGAGCTCGGCGAACTTGAAGCCGGAGGTGAGCGCACGGATCTTGTCACCGGTGCTCTTGGCACGGTTGGCCGCCAGCAGGCGCGCGCGCAGCTTCTTGCCGTACACGATCGGCACGTCGGAGGTGGTGTCCGAACCACCGCCGATGCCGGACTCGATCTGGCCCAGGGCGATCTTGTTGGCAACGGTGATGATGCTGTCCAGCGAGGTGCCGCAGGCGCGCTGCAGGGTGATGCCGGGGGTCAAAGGCGACAGGCCCGAGGACAGCGTGGCTTCGCGGCCCAGGTTCCAGTCGCTGGAGTGCTTGATGACCGCCCCCATCGCCACTTCGCCCAGCTGCTGGCCGTGCAGGCCGAAGCGCTCGACCAGCGCTCCCAGCGTACGCACCGACATGCCGAGGTTGCCGACATCCGAATACGCGGTGTTCTGCCGGCAGAACGGAATGCGGACGCCACCGAGGATGGCGACGGGACGAGCGTTGGGCATGGAGATACCTGGCATGGATGAGGGTGTCTGCAACATGGCCTGCACGACAGAGCAGGCATAATGGGGCCAAGTGTAGCTGCCGCCCTGTGATGGGCCAACCGTGGAACCATGAGCAAACCCGACCCTGCGATGAATGCCCTTGGCGTGCTGGCCCTGGAACTGGCCGGCGGCGAAATCCCCCGCCAGGCGGTGCTCAGCGCTGAACAGGCCGGTGAACTGGCCGAACGCGTCGGCCGCGACCTGTCCAAGCTGGTGCCACAGGTGGCCGAGCTGGACCTGGTGTTCGCCGCCGCCCATTTCGATCCGGCCGAAGTGCTTCGCCCCGGCTGGCCGATCCATCGCCGCATGGAAGAACTGCAGATGCGCGCGCCCGGTAGCAACCAGGGCCCGCGCGTGCTGGCCTTCGGCGCCGATGCCAGCGGTGATGTGCCGCTGCCGTTCCAGGCCGACGCAAGCCTGGTTGGCGGTGGCCTGCGGGTGGTGCCGTTCCTGCTGACCGGTACCGACGTGGCCACCACGACAGCCGTGGCCGATGCCCTGGAAGAGGTGCTGCTGGCCAATGGCATGGCCCATGCCGATACCGCGCTGATGGCGCAGAACACGTTCGGTGCGCGCGTGGAGCACGCACGCTATTTCACCGTGAACGACTTGGCCGCGATGATGTCGATGCAGTACGACAACCAGGGCCTGGCCGCGCTGTGGCCGCTGATTGAAACCGCGATCATGGCCCCGGGTCAGGACGAGTGGCTGAGTGACGCGCCCGAGCCGTTGCTGCGCTACACGCAGGGCGAAGCGCGCATGGCGCTGTTCGACCCGGCCGGCTGGTGCGCGCATTACAACCACGGCAAGGGCGACTGCGAGCGCCTGCAGGGCATCTACGAGCAGTTCCTGATGCGCCAGCGGCAGATGGCCGCAGTGCTGGAAGCGCACGGTGTGCCGGTGTTGTTCGTGCATTGCGAAGCCGGCCAGGACGCGCGCGAGCTGCTGGCGCGCTGACGTCCAGGCAATGCCGCCGGGCATGGCCCGGCGCTACCCACGGAATACGGTAGCGCCGGGCCATGCCCGGCGGATCAACTGAAAAACGCCGGCTTGCGCCGGCGTTTTCGTTTTCTTACGGTGCCTTCTTGATCACCGCGCACGCCAGTCGCGCACCGGCGTTGCCGGTCGGCTGGGTCTTGTAGTCGTCCGCGTCGGCGTGGACGATCAGGCCGCGGCCGATGATGTCGAAATCATCACCCTTGCCGATGTTGACGTTGCTCGACACCGGACCATCAATGGTGGCTACGCCCTTGTCGTCGGCCTTGATGTTGGGCATGTCGCCACCGTGGTGCGGATCAGTGGCCACGTTGCCGTGGTCCTGCTTGCCCGGATTGAAGTGGCCGCCGGCGCTCATGCCGTCCGGCGCGCTGCAGTCACCCTTCTCGTGGATATGGAAGCCGTGCTCGCTGCCCGGCTTCAGGCCACTGATCTGGCCGGACGCGTGCACCTTGCCGTCGACCAGCTTGAAGGTGATCGAGCCCTTGGTTTCATTGCCCTGGGTCGGTGCCAGTTCGGCAGTGGCCGAGGCATCGGCTGCCGGGGCCGCTGCGGTAGCCGGTGCGGTGGCCGGATCGGCCGGTGCTGCCGAACCTTCGGCCGGGGTGGTGGCCGGGGCTTCGGCTGCCGGTGCTGCCGGTGCTGCCGGCTGCTGGTTGCAGGCGGCAAGGCCCAGTGCAGCGATGGCCGCGAACAGCGAGGTGTGGATCAGACGCATGGAAACTCTCCTTGGGAAATGCCGGTGGTGTGATCAGCGGGTTACCCGGATCACGCCGCAGGCGATGCGGACGCCGGCATTGCCGGCGGGCTGGCTGCGATAGTCGTCGGCCCTGGCATGCACGACCAGTGCACGCCCGGCGATATCCGTGGCGGCGCCTCCGCCCAGGGTAACGCCCTTCAGATGCACATCGATGTTGGCGCGGCCCTGCGCGTCGGCCTGCAGGTTGTCGATGTCACCGAGGTGGTGCTTGCCGCTGCCTGCACGACCGTGGGCGACACCGGCGGGATTGAAGTGGTTGCCGGCGCTGCTGGCGTCCACCGCGCTGCAGTCACCGCGCTCATGGATGTGGAAACCGGCCTGCTGCATCGGCTGCAGGCCGCCGACCAGGCCAGTCAAGTGCACGCCACCGCTTTCGGTCTTCAGCACCAAGCGGCCGCTGACGATGCTGGCCGAGGCTGGCGCCAGGTTGGCTTCGGCGAGCTGGGCCACGGGCGTGGTGACCACCGGAGGCAGCGTGGGTTGCGGCTTCTTCGGTGCGCTGCCACAGGCAGACAGGAGCACGGCAGCGGACAGCGGCAGAAGGGCGAAGGACAAACGCATCGAGGACTCCTTGCGGGTAACACTACAGACGGCATCGTCCATGGAGGATCAACAGTTCGGCAAGCGGGTGCGAGGATCGCGTGCAGGCACCGTTCAATGGCCGCCGCGGCGGCGACCGGCGCCCAGCTTGCGGGTAAGCGTATTGCGGCCGAGGCCCAGGCGCGCGGCGGCTTCGGCGCGACGACCGTGGGTGATCTGCAGGGCGGCCTCCAACAGGGCGTGGTCGACCCGTTCGCGCACCTGCGCGTGCAGGCCCTCGGTGCCTTCGGCCAGCTGCCGGCGCGCCCATTCGGACAGCAGCGCTTCCCATTGGCCCGGGTCACCGGCAGCCGTGCTGCTGCGCCGGCTGCGGGCGCGGTTGAGCGCGGTATCGACATCGGCCACGCCAATGGTATCTGCGGCGGCCAGTGCGGCCATGCGCCAGCACACGTTTTCCAGTTCGCGGACGTTGCCCGGCCAGTCGTGCTCGCGCAGCGCCTGCAGGGCGGCGGCGGTCAGCCGCTTGGGCGGAGTATCGAGCCTGCGCGCGGCAGCGGCCAGGAACGTGGTGGCCAGTTGCGCGATGTCCTCGCGGCGCTCGCGCAGAGGCGGCAGCTGCAGGCGCACCACGTCCAGGCGGTGCAGCAGGTCGGCCCGGAATTTTCCCTGCGCGACCAGTCCTTCCAGATCCTGGTGGGTGGCGGCGACCACGCGCACATCGACACGGATCAGTTCGCGTCCGCCCACGCGGAAGAATTCGCCCTGGGCGAGCACGCGCAGCAGGCGCGTCTGCAACGGCAACGGCATGTCGCCGATTTCGTCGAGGAACAGGGTGCCGCCGTTGGCCTGCTCGAAGCGGCCGATGTGGCGCCGCTGCGCGCCGGTGAACGCACCGGCCTCGTGGCCGAACAGCTCGCTTTCCAGCAGCTCGGCGGGAATGGCGGCGGTGTTCAGCGCGACGAACGGATGCTGCGCACGCGGTGATTCGCGGTGCAGCGCGTTGGCCACCAGCTCCTTGCCGGTACCGGTTTCGCCGATGATCAGCACCGCCAATGGCGCCTGCGCGAGGCGGCCGATGGCGCGGAACAGCGCGCGCATCGGTGGCGTATCGCCCACCAGTTGCGGCGGCTGATCGCTGGCGGCTTCTGCAGCAGGCGTGGGCGCGGCCATGGCCGGCGCCACCGCAGGCAGCACGCGCTGGGCCAGTGCCACTGCGTCGTCCAGATCGAACGGCTTGGACAGGAACTCGTGCGCACCGCCGCGGAACGCACCGGCGGTACTGGCGACGTCGGTGTAGGCCGACATCACCACCACCGGCAGCTGCGGCAGCGCGGCCTTCAGCTTGTCCAGCAGCACCAGGCCATCGTCGCCGGGCATGCGCACGTCGGTGAACAGCAGCGCAGGCGGCGGGCTATCGGCCAGCGCCTGCAGTGCGGGGGCGGCGCTGTCGAAGTCGACCACCTGGTAGCCGGCCTCGCGCAGCGCGGTGCACAGCACGAAGCGCACGGCGCGGTCATCGTCGACCACCCAGATGCACGGCGGGGACGCGGAAGACTCAGACATCGCGCGGGGCCTCCTCGGTGGCGGCGGTGCCGTTGCCGATCGGCAGCAGCAGGGTGAATACGGTATGGCCCGGGCGCGACCGGTAGGTCAGCGTGCCGCGATGCTCGCGCGCGACCTGCTGGGCCAACGCCAGGCCCAGGCCGGTGCCTTCGGCACGACCACTGACCAGGGGCAGGAACAGGTGTTCGGCCAGTTCTTCGGGTACGCCACGGCCGTCGTCGGCAATCTCCAACCGCAAGGCCAGGGTGTGCAGCTGCTCGGCGATGCGCACACCGTGTTCAACGCGGGTGCGCAGGGTGATGTTGCCGGCACCGGCCTGGATGGCATTGCGCACCAGGTTCCATACCGCCTGGGTGAGGCGGTCGGCGTCGCCATCGAATTCGGGGATGCTGGGGTCGTAGTCGCGCTGCAGGCGCACCGCCCAGCCGGCCTCGTTCTCGGCCAGGCGCAGCACCCGCTCCAACGCGGCGTGGATGTTCAGCGCCGCATGCGGCGCAGCAGGTGCCGGTGACAGCAGCTGCTCCAGCAGGCCATTGAGCCGCTCGATCTCCGAGCCGATCAGATCGATCAGTTCGCGTTCGCTGGCATCGCGCTGCGCCGCGCGGCGGGCCAGCAGCTGTGCGGCGCCCTTCAACCCGGCCAGCGGATTGCGCAGTTCGTGCGCCAGGCCCTTCAGCGCTGCGCTGAGCGCGCTGGGCAGGGCCTGGGTCGGGTCGAGCCCGGGGAACTCATCGACCGGATGCGCCTCCAGCAACCAGCCGCCATCGTCACGGCGGCTCATCCAGCCTTCGGCAAAACGCGCGGCTTCGCCCGGCAGCGCCAACGCCAGCCGGTTCAGGCGCAGGCTGTCGCGCTCGTCGCGGGCCAGGAAATGGGCCAGCGCCTCACCCTGCACTTCCAGCGCGGCCAACGGCTGGCCGAGCAGGCGCCGGCCGCTGACGCCCAGCCAGCGCGCGAAGGCCGGGTTGCAGCCGGCGATGCGGCCATCGGGCCCGGCCCAGGCCAGCGGTGTGCCGAGGGCATCGAGGGACGGCGGGGGTGCGGGGTCGGACATTGCACCAATGTAGTGCAAAAACAGTGTCCGGCATCGGATCACAGCGAATGCGTCGCCAGCCGTCGCACCCGGGACTTCACCAAGGGGGGTTGCACCCCAGATACTAACGCCATACGATACTATCGACTCTCGTTATTACCATGCCGATCCAGTCTTTTGCCTGCAGGCGTACGCAGGCGCTGTTCGAGGGCCAGCGCGTGCTGAGATGGCATCACATTGAAGCCACCGCGCTGCGCAAACTGGCCATGCTCAACGTGGCAGTCGATCTGCGTGACCTGCGGATACCACCGGCCAACAGGCTGGAATCGCTGCTTGGTAATCGGCGCGGCCAGTACAGCATCCGCATCAACGATCAGTTCCGGATGTGCTTTGTGTGGACCAGGGAGGGGCCCGCCGAAGTTGAAATCGTCGATTACCACTGAAGGAGCCGCACTCATGCGAACCGTTCCCTACCCCACTCCCGGCGAGATTCTGCTGCACGAATTCCTGGAGCCGCTGGGCATCACCCAGTACCGCTTGGCCAAGGCGATCGGCGTGTCGCAGCGTCGGATCGGCGAGATCGTCACTGGCCATCGCGCCGTGACGGCGGACACCGGGCTGCGCCTGTCCCGCTACTTCGGCGTGTCCGACAAGTTCTGGATCGGACTGCAGGCCGATTTCGATGCGGCGATGACCAAGGAGAGACTGGCCGATGTGCTGGCCCGCATCGAACCGTACAACGCGGTGGCGTGAGTCCACGCAGGTCGAGCAAGCTCGACCACACCGGCTTTGCGGTTACAGCTTCATGTTGAGGCCAACGAAGACCGCGCGGCCCGGGGCGGGCGAGAACATCGGGCGGGCGCTGTCCCAGAAGAAGCTGTCGTACCACGCGTAGGCATACTCGCGGCCGGTCACGTTCTTCAACTGCAGGTCCACGCTCCAGGCCGGGGTGATCTGATACTTCGCGCTGAGGTCGAGCACGGCGAAGCCGCCGAACTTGCCAGTGGCGTTGCGCTCTTCCAGGTAGTAATCGCCCTGCGCGCGTGCCTGCAGGCCCAGCTGCAGGGCATCGCTGGCCTGGTAGTCCAGGCCCAGGTTGCTGATGTGGCGCGGGGTGGCGGCCACTTCGCGTCCCTGCAGGGTCACGCCGGCGGCGCGGTCGTCGCGGGTGATCTTCGCCTCCTGGTAGGCATGCGAGGCCCACAGCGTCCACGCGTCACCCAGCTGCGCGCTGATCTGCGCATCCACGCCGCGGCGGCGGGTCTTGCCCAGCGTGACCGTGGTGCCGGTGGCCGGCATGTTGGACACTTCGTTTTCCGCGTCCTGCTGCCATACCGCCAGCCGGGCCTGGCTGCCGGCGAAGGGCTGGAATTTCAGGCCCAGCTCCATGCCGGTGTTGGTGGAGGGCTGCATCGGTGCCTGCCCCGGGGTGAGGTAGGCCGGCGCGGTGGAACCGGTCAGCACCTGGAAGGTACGGCCCCAGTTGGCGTAGACGTGGGTGTGCTCACCCAGGCTGTGGATGACACTCAGCTTGGGCTGGCCGATGCTGCCGTAGTCCTGCAGGCGGCCGGTGGCGCCGCTCATCAGCCGGGTGCGGCCGCTGAAACGGTCCACACGGTAGGCCGGCACGATCTTCCATGCGTCGGCCGGCTGGTAGATGGCCTGCACGTAAGCGCCCCAGTTGTCGAAGCTGTGGCGGTCGTCGTTCTGCACGCGTGCCGGCGCCTGGCTGTAATCAGTGGGTTCGGCGTAGGCGTAGCGCTCGCGGATGTAGCCGTTGTCCTGCTGCTCGTAGTTCAGGCCGCCTTCGACGGTAAGCGCGGGGTTGGCCTGCCAGGTGAGCGTGCCGAGCAGGCCCGTCTGGCGCTCGTCCCACACACGACGCTGGCGCGGCAGGTTGCCGCTGGGCAGATCGCTGAAGGTCACCCGGCGGTCGTCTTCATAGCGGTTGTAGTACAGCCGTGTGCCGAAGGTCACCGCGTCGGACAGCTTCATGTCCAGGTGCGCGGCGAACTGGCGCATGTCCCGGTCATCGCCGTCATTGGCGTTGCGCAGGTCGCTGCGGCGGCGGCCCGCATGCAGCTCTTCCGCGGTCATGAAACCGGGTTCGTCGGCCTCGTGGTGGTAGGCGCGTGCGGTGAGGCCCACGCGCAGGCCGTCGTCCAGCGAGCCGTAGAACCATTTGCCACCCAGCGAGTACTTCTTCGAGCTGTCGTGGTCGCGGTAGCCATCACTGGCCTGGGCGCCGACGAAGTAGTTCTGCGCGAAGCCATCCGCTTCCCGCCCCACCGCCAGCTGCGCATCACGGGTGTTGTAGCTGCCATAGGCCAGCCGCGCGTCGGTGTAGGTGCCGCCCTGGCGCGTGCCGAAGTTCACGTTGCCGCCGATGTTGTGCAGGCCGTAGCGCGGATCGTTGGTACCGCGCACTACTTCGATGTAGCTGATTTCCAGCGGGAACAGCATGTCGATGAAGCGCTGGTTGCCGCTGTTGACGTTGCTGGGGATGCCATCTATCAGCGTCTTGATGGCATTGAGGTAGCCCTCGCCGTTGAAGGCGCGGAAGCTGACCTTGCCCGACTCGGCGCCCTGCCGGGTTTCGGTCAGCTGGATGCCGGGCATCTGCCCGAGCAGTTCCCAGCTGTGCGACACGTTGCGGTTTTCGATCTGGTCCGCGCCCAGCACATCCACCGAGGTCAGCACCTGGTGTGCGCTCAGCTGCCCCTCGCTGTGCTGGTGCACATCGACCTTGCCCAGGGTGAGCGCGGCGTCGGCGGACTGGGCGAATGCTTCAGGGGCGAACGGGGCGGCCGCGAGCGCGGCCACCAGCGTGGGAGTCTTCATCAGGGGGCAGGCGGGATGCGGGAAATGCAACTTTATAACATTTCGATACCGCCAGCCATCCAGTGATTGCGGGCTCCTTGCTCTTAAACGGGGTAGCCGGTGGCTTCCCGGGCCTTCTTCCAGGCAATTTCAAACTCGCGCGCGCTGATCTCGTCGTCTTCGTCGAAATCCATGAACGACACCGGCTGGTCGGCCAGCACGAAGCGGTCATCGCTCTGCCCGGTTTCATCGGCCCACACGACCTTGGCCCCGTAGATCTCCACCTGGCGCACGATCTTCTCGCCACGGGCTTCCATCAGCACGTTGCCCTTGCCCAGGCCCGATTCGGCCCAGTGCTTGTAGTACTTCTTGGTGTTGGATCTTGCGTTGTTCTTTGCGTATTTCATTGCATGGGTCCTGGCCGCAGGTGCGGCCGGAGGGATCGGAAGGGCGCCATTATCAGGCATATGGGGGTCAGATCCCTTTCCTGCGGAGGGGGATCTGACCCCTGCTGACCTACTGCGGCAACGCCCCACCCTTTGGCCACAGCAGCCACAGGTTGCCCTGCTGCTTCATGTCGCCGGCCAGCTTGCCGGCGGCATCGCCGCTGCCCCAGTACAGATCGGCACGTACCTCGCCGGCAATGGCGCCACCGGTGTCCTGCGCGGCCACCGGGCGTACCACCGGCGTGCCGTCCGGGCGCGTGGTGGACAGCCACAGCAGGCTGCCCAGCGGCACCACGGTGCGATCCACCGCCACGCTGTAGCCGGCGGTCAGCGGCACATTCAACGAACCGCGCGGACCTTCCGGGCTGTCTGGGCTGCGCACGAAGAACACGTAGCTGGGATTGCTGCGCAGCAGTTCCGGTACCCGCGTCGGATGTGCCTTCGCCCACGCGCGGATCGCGTCCATGGTGACGTCTTCCTTCTTCAGCTCGCCCTGCTCCACCAGCCAGCGGCCGATCGCGCGATAGGGATGGCCGTTCTGTTCGGCATAGGCCAACCGCACCTGCTTGCCATCGGCCAGGCGCACACGGCCCGAGCCCTGGATCTGCAGCAGCTGCAGGTCCATCGGATCGGTCAGCCAGGCCAGCACCGGTGCCTTGGCGCCCTTGCTGGCAATGCTGCCGGCATCGTCGTAGGGCTTGAGCACCTTGCCCTCCACGCGACCGCGCAGGCGCTTGCCCTTCAGTTCGGGATAGACACTGTCCAGCTGCACCACCACCAGATCATCGGGTGTGCCGTACACCGGCACGGTGGCGGTGTCGGTACGGGTGAGGCTGCCCGGATAGATGGGTTCGTAGTAGCCGGTGATCAGGCCGTCGGCGCGATGGCCGCCGGCGCGCAGGGAATAGACATCGAGATCGCGCTGCAGGAATGCGCGGATCGCAGCAGCGTCCTTGTCGGACACGGTGCTGGCGGTCGCGCAGGGCTTGGCCCAGGTCGCATCGTTCTTCAGGCGGGTGCAGCTGCTGCGCCAGGCGGCGAAGCCGGCCTGCAGGTCGGTATCGGATACGGCCGGCAACGTGTTCCAGTCGACCTTGGCGTAGGTGGCGGCAGGCGTTGCTGCGGCAGGCGCTTGCGGACGGGTGCCGGTGGTGGCGCAGCCGGCAAGCAGGGCAACGGCCAGGAAGGTGAGGAGCGCGCGCGGCGACGTAACAGTGATCATCGTCGCAATGTAGTGGGGCCGATGGTGGCGCGGCAACCTTGGGTAGCGCCGGGCCATGCCCGGCGAGAAGCGGATCCCGCGCGGTGCGCTCGCCGGGCATGGCCCGGCGCTACCGGCTACGGGGTCTGCAGCAACAGCGAATGCAGGATGCGCGCGTCTTCGGCGTCGAGGGCTTTCGGCAGGGTGTCGCTGCCACGGAAACGGCGGTGGAACGCGGCGACGGCGGCCTCGCGGTTGTCCAACGGATAGCCAAAGCGCGCCAGCGCGGCCCATGCATCGAAGCCTTCCGGCGCAGCCCCATCGGCAGCGCGCGGCCACACGCCGAAGCCTGCTTCAGCCAGTTGCTGCCACGGGAAGAAGCGGCTGGGATCTTCCTTGCGCGTCGGCGCCAGGTCGGCGTGGCCGATCACCTGCCGTGGCGGGATGTTCAACCGTTCGGTGAGATCGCGCAGCAGCACGATCAGCGATTCGATCTGCGCGGGGCTGAAAGGCGTATGCCCATCATTGTCCAGCTCGATGCCGATGGACGCGGAGTTCAGGTCGGTGATGGTGCCCCAGCGGCCGGAGCCGGCATGCCACGCGCGGCGCTCATCGGCTACCAGCTGGTAGCGGTGACCATCGGCGCCGATCAGATAGTGCGCACTGACCCGCCCACCGCTGTTGGCGGTACGCAGCGTGTGCAGGCTCTGCTGCACCGACTTCTGCTCGGTGTGGTGGATGACGATGATGACCGGCGTGCGCGCGTTCTGGTTCGGCGATGGCACCCAGGTGGCAAGCGGGTTGCGGGTTTCCTGCGGCGTGGAGGCACAGGCGGCCAGCAGCAGGCAGGCCGAGAGCATCAGGGAAGCGCGGATCGGGTGCATGGCCCGATTGTGCGTGATAAGCCCGGACGATGCAGTAGAGCCACGCCATGCGTGGCTGGGCCACCGACCGTGCCGACCAACGGTCGGCACGCACCATGTTGATGACAGGCGGCCCCTGGGGGCCGCCTGTCATGCATCAGGCCTCGTAGGCCGATTCACCATGCGAGGTGACATCCAGGCCGGTACGCTCGGCCTCCTCGGTCACCCGCAGGCCGACCACCACCTTGACCAGCAGCAGGATGGCTGCGGTCACCACGGCCGACCACAGCACGGTGAGGCCGACGCTGACCACCTGCACCCATACCTGGTGGCCGATATCCAGATCGGCCTTGGTGCCGCCCAGCGACTGCGCGCTGAACACACCGGTGAGGATCGCGCCGACGATGCCACCCACGCCATGCACACCGAACACGTCGGCGGTGTCGTCCACCTTCAGCAGACGCTTGAGGCCGGTCACGCCCCACACGCAGACCACGCCGGCCACCAGGCCGATGACGATCGCGCCGAGCGGGCCGACGGTACCGCACGCCGGGGTGATGCCGACCAGGCCTGCCACCGCGCCCGAGGCCGCGCCCAGTGCGGATGGCTTGCCCTTGCTGATCGCTTCCACCAGCGTCCAGCCCAGCACCGCTGCAGCGGTGGCCAGCACGGTGTTGAGGAAGGCCAGCGAGGCGACGGTGTCGGCGGCAGCGGCGGAACCCGCATTGAAGCCGAACCAGCCGACCCACAGCAGCATCGCGCCGATATAGGTGAACGGCACGTTGTGCGGCTTCAACGCGGTCTGCCCGTAGCCCAGGCGCTTGCCGACGAACCATGCAGCCACCAGACCGGCCACGCCGGCGTTGATGTGCACCACGGTGCCACCAGCGAAATCGATCGCGCCCAGTTCGCCCAGGTAGCCGCCGCCCCAGACGATGTGCGCCATCGGGATGTAGCTGAGCGTGAACCACAGCGCCGAGAACAGCAGCACCGCACGGAACTTGATGCGCTCGGCGAAGGCACCGACGATCAGCGCGGTGGTGATGCCGGCGAAGGTCGACTGGAAGGCGACGAACAGGTAGTCCGGCAGGCCCTTGATCGGCGTGTTGCCCACCGACTCCGGGGTGAAACCCTTGAGGAAGGCGAATTCGGTGAACGAGCCGAAGAACGGATTGCCGGCGCTGAACACTGCGCTGTAGCCATAGGCCACCCACAACAGCAGCACCAGCGAGAACACCACCAGGATCTGGCTGAGCACCGACAGAACGTTCTTCGAACGCACCAGGCCGCCGTAGAACAGGGCCAGGCCCGGTACCACCATCAGCAGCACCAGCAGGGTGGAGGTGAGCATCCAGGCGACGTCGCCATGGTCATAGGCGGGCGCGGCCACCGCTTCGGCAGCCGCAGGCGCAGCGGCGGTCGGGTCCTGCAAGGGCTCGACCGCCACGGCCTCGCTCTGCAGCGGCGTGACCTGGGCCTGGGCATGTGCATTGCCGGGCCAGGCACCGGCGGCCAGCGCACTGAACAGCATCAGCAGGCACACCAGATGGAACCGGGCTTGCCACCCGGTGAGAAGGCGCATCTTCATGGGGGAGTCTCCGGAAGGGGGCTTACAGCGCGTCGGCGCCGATTTCGCCGGTGCGGATGCGGATGACCTGCTCGACAGCGGTCACGAAGATCTTGCCGTCGCCGATCTTGCCGGTGCCTGCAGACGACTGGATCGCTTCGATCACTGCGTCGGCACGTTCGTCGGTGACCACGGTTTCGATCTTGATCTTGGGCAGGAAGTCGACAACGTACTCGGCACCGCGATACAGCTCGGTGTGGCCCTTCTGGCGGCCGAAGCCTTTCACTTCGGTCACGGTGATGCCCGACACGCCGGCATCGGACAGGGCCTCGCGGACCTCGTCGAGCTTGAACGGTCGGATGATGGCGGAGATCAGTTTCATGCGCATGTCCCGAGGGTGGATGGGGCCAGCGCGCGAACGCGCGATGGCATCAGGCAACCACGGGCCATCGTGGTGATGGCCGTGGCTGTTGCACCGGACACGAAACGGGCCGGGACAGCCGTGCCTCTCTCCTTGCACGGCCGACGCGGGAGGGAGGGCGGCCCATGTCGCGTGTCCGGTCTCTCTTGCCCCTGGATCTGCGGGCCAAGGGCCCGCGTTTCCAATGCAGCGGACCAATGGTCCGCTCTACCACGGCGGGCCGGAGCCCGCCCTGCGGCTCCCCAGCCGCAAAGACGGAGGCGATGGCGGCGGGTGGGAGGGGGTACCCACCGCCATCGCCTACCGGTCAACTGGCGTAGTACAGCTGGTATTCCAGCGGGTGGGTCGCCGCGCGGAACTTGGTCACTTCCTGCATCTTCAGCGCGATGTAGCCGTCGATGAAGTCATCGCTCATCACGCCACCGGCCTTGAGGAACTCGCGGTCCTTGTCCAGTGCTTCCAGCGCCTGGTCCAGCGAGGAGCAGACCTGCGGGATCAGCTTCTCTTCTTCCGGCGGCAGGTCGTACAGATCCTTGTCGCTCGGTGCGCCCGGGTCGATCTGGTTCTTGATGCCGTCCAGGCCGGCCATCATCAGCGCGGTGAAGGTCAGGTAGCCCGACTGGATCGGATCGGGGAAGCGCATTTCAATGCGGCGCGCCTTCGGGTTGGACACCCACGGAATGCGGCACGAGGCCGAACGGTTGCGCGCCGAGTAGGCCAGCATCACCGGGGCTTCGAAGCCCGGCACCAGGCGCTTGTAGCTGTTGGTGCCCGAGTTGGCGAAGGCGTTGATCGCCTTGGCGTGCTTGAAGATGCCGCCGATGTACCACAGCGCCAGCTGGCTCAGGCCGCCGTAGCCGTCGCCGGAGAACAGGTTGGTACCGCCCTTGGACAGCGACTGGTGCACGTGCATGCCGCTGCCGTTGTCGCCGACGATCGGCTTGGGCATGAAGGTGACGGTCTTGCCGTTGCGGTGGGCGACGTTCTTGATGACGTACTTCATCCGCAGCAGTTCGTCGGCCTTCTGCACCAGGGTGCTGAACTTGGTGCCGATCTCGCACTGGCCGGCGGTGGCCACTTCGTGGTGCTGCACTTCCACTTCGATGCCGACCTGTTCCAGGGTCTTGCACATCTCCGCACGCAGGTCGTGCAGGGTGTCGGTCGGCGGAACGGGGAAGTAACCGCCCTTCACGCCCGGACGGTAGCCGCTGTTGGCGCCGTCGTACTTGGCGCCGCTGTTCCAGGCGGCTTCTTCCGAGTCGACCTTGAAGAAGGTGTTGCCCATTTCATTGGCGAAACGGACCGAATCGAAGATGAAGAATTCCGGCTCCGGGCCGAAGAACGCGGTTTCGGCGATGCCCGAGGACTTCAGGTAGGCCTCGGCGCGCTTGGCGATGCCGCGCGGGCAGCGGCCGTACGGCTGCATGGTGGCCGGGTCGAGGATGTCGCAGCTGATCACGATGGTCGGATCGGCATAGAACGGGTCGACGTAGGCGCTGGCGGTATCGGGCAGCAGCACCATGTCCGATTCGTTGATGCCCTTCCAGCCGGCGATCGAGCTGCCATCGAACATCTTGCCTTCTTCGAACAGCGACGGCTCGATGATGCTGACCGGGAAGGTGACGTGCTGCTCGACGCCACGCATGTCGACGAAACGCAGATCGACGAACTCGATCTGGTTGTCCTTGATCAGCTTCTCAACGTTTTCCACGGACATCGGTACGACCTCGGATGGGAATGAATGCCTGCTGAGGTACAGCAACGACCGTGCCAACTTTTTGGCCTTCACAAGTTGTTGATTTCAAAGCACCTGCCCCAGCGCGGTGCAGCAGCACATGCACCAAACGGGTGCGTGGATTACCGCACGCACCCGTTTGGTGCGGCATGGATCGTCTATTCTTTCTGGCTTCTTCCGCCGCCCGCGCCCACACCGTCCATGTCCGACCTGCTCTCCGCCCTGCTGCTGGGCATCCTCGAAGGCTTGACCGAATTCCTGCCGATCTCCAGCACCGGCCACCTGCTGATCGCCCAGCACTGGCTGGGCGCGCGATCGGACTTCTTCAACATCATCATCCAGGCCGGTGCGATCCTCGCCGTGGTGCTGGTGTTCCGCCAGCGCCTGCTGCAGCTGGCCACCGGCTTCGGCCAGCGCGAGAACCGCGAGTACGTGTTCAAGCTCGGCGCGGCGTTCCTGGTGACCGCCGTGGTCGGCCTGGTGGTACGCAAGGCCGGCTGGTCGCTGCCGGAAACCGTCAGCCCGGTGGCCTGGGCGCTGATCATCGGCGGCATCTGGATGCTGCTGGTGGAGGCCTATACCGCGCGCCTGCCCGATCGCGACCAGGTGACCTGGACGGTGGCCATCGGTGTTGGCCTGGCGCAGGTGGTGGCCGGTGTGTTCCCCGGTACCTCGCGCTCGGCCTCGGCAATCTTCCTTGCCATGCTGCTGGGCCTGAGCCGCCGCGCGGCCGCTGCCGAGTTCGTGTTCCTGGTCGGCATTCCCACCATGTTCGCCGCCAGCGCCTACACCTTCCTGGAACTGGCCAAGGAAGGAAACCTGGGCAGCGAGAACTGGACCGACGTTGGCGTGGCCTTCCTTGCCGCAGCCATCACCGGCTTCGTCGTAGTGAAGTGGTTGATGGGCTACATCAAGTCGCATCGCTTCACGGCGTTCGCGATTTACCGCATCGCCCTGGGCGCTGCATTGCTGCTGTGGTTGCCGTCCGGCAGCTGAACAGCGCCGGGGCACGGCAACCCCCTTGCCGGCCCCGGTCCGTTTCCCCCTCGGTTCCTCAAGGAGAATCACCATGAACCGCAAGCTCACCCTGCTCCTCCCGCTGGCCCTGCTGGCCGCCTGCAGCCAGACCCCTGCCCCGGCCGGTACCGGCGGTGACGATCTGGCTCCGGCTGCGGCCAAGGCCGGCGACCAGAAGGCGCTGGCACACCTGGATGCGCAGCGCCTGCAGAGCCAGCACTGGCTGCTGCAGCAGGCCACCGCGGCCGATGGCAAGCGCATCGATGCGCTGTTCGCCCGCGAAGACAAGCCGGTCACCCTGGACTTCGTTGATGGCCGCCTGTCGGTCAGCAACACCTGCAACCGCATGGGCGGCGGTTACACCCTGGCCGATGGCAAGCTGAGCGTGAGCGCGATGGCCTCGACCATGATGGCCTGCACCGACAAGGCGCTGATGACGCTGGACGAAGCTGTCTCCACCCGTCTGCAGGGCGAGCTGAAGGCCGAACAGGACGCCAACGGCGTGCTGACCCTGACCACCGCCAAGGGCGACGTGCTGGTGTTCAACCCGGAACCGACCGCTGAAACCCGCTACGGCGGCGCCGGTGAGACCGTGTTCCTGGAAGTGGCTGCGAAGACCGAGAAGTGCTCGCACCCGCTGATCCCGGATTACCAGTGCCTGCAGGTGCGCGAAGTGAAGTTCGACGACAAGGGCCTGAAGCAGGGCGAGCCGGGCAAGTTCGAGAACTTCTACGGCAACATCGAGGGTTACACCCACGAAGACGGCGTGCGCAACGTGGTGCGTGTGAAGCGCTACGAAGTGAAGAACCCGCCGGCCGATGCGCCGTCGCAGGCGTACGTGCTGGACATGGTGGTCGAGTCGGCCATCGAGAAGAAGTAAGAAGACAGAAGGGCGGCCGCGAGGTCGCCCTTCTTCGTTGTGGGCAGGGCCGGCTGCGGGCCGGCTGCCACGCACAGCGGATGCCGGCCAGCGGCCGGCACTACCCGAAGGCTGTTATCAGGCCAACGCCGGGTTCAACGTGTAGGTGCCGTGCAGCGCCGCTTCGGCCAGTACGTGGCCGTGCATGGCCCGGTACGCATCGGCGGCGGTGAAGCGCTCGGGCAGCTGCAGCGAGGTCACGTCCAGCGCGAACACACGGAAGAAGTAGCGGTGCACGCGCTCGTCGTTGAACGGAGGGTACGGACCATCGTAGCCGAGGTAATCACCGGCCATGTCCGGATTGCCGGCGAACCAGCCGGTGAAATCGTTCAATCCCTGGCGGCTGCCGGCCGGGCCGGCCGGCGCGGGCTTGCCCTTCACCACGAAGCCATCGCTGCAGCTGCCAGCGGCGATCTCCTGCACCGAGGCCGGAATGTCGGCCATCACCCAGTGCACGAAATCGCCGCGCGGCTGATCGCGCGGCACGCTCATGTCATCGCGGCCGACCGTCTCCGGCACCGTTGGCACGTCCGGGTCCACGCACACCAGCAGGAACGAACGGGTGCCATCGGGCACGCCGCTCCAGGCCAGGTGCGGGTTGCGGTCGGGGGCGAAGCCGGCAGCATCTCCGGCGGCGAACTCTCGGTCGATCGGCGCACCGTTGACCAGGCTGTGACTGCTCAGTTGCATCAGATGCTCCTCATTCTTCCGGGTAACCCAACCGCACCGCGACCGGGGTGAGCTGGGCGAAAGCGGCGCCCATAACGTCGCGATACCTGCGCCAGTGGCCGGCAGGCAGGCGCGGTGCGCCCAGCTGTGCGGCCGGCGGCATCGGACGCCCGAACACGCGGCCCAGCAGGTCGGCCATCGCATGCGCATCGTTGCCGATGTCGTCGATGCGCAGCAGCACGTGCGGATACAGGTCTTCCTCGTGCAGCGCGGCGATCTGGGTCAGCGAACGCACCAGCCACTGGCTGGCTTCGGCCATCGAGGTCATCGCCAGCGGTGCGGCGGCGCCATAGGCGATCCAGTCCAGCAGCATGTCGCGCGGGTCGCGCAGCACCAGCAGCAGGCGGCCCTGCGGCAGCTGCGGGCGCAAGGCCCACAACAGCGCGTTGTCCCACCACAGCAGCCAGTCGATGACGGTGTCACTTTCCAGGCCGCGGGCCGGCAGGTGCTCGCGCCAACGCTCGACCAGGCGTTCCGGGCTCAGCACGCCCGACGCCAGGTCCTGCAGCGTGTTGTAGTTCTGGAAGGCATCGTCCGGTGGCGTGGCGGTGTAACGATCACTGCGCAGTACCGGGCTGGCAGCCGCCAGGCCGGTGGCCACCCGCTCCACGCCCGATCCCGGGGCACCCCACAGGAAGATCGGGGCCGAGCCGCTGTCGCGCGTCGCTTGGTCGATACTGCCCATCTCCGGCCAGCTTGGCGGTGCCTTGGCCTGCGGCGGCAGCGGCAACCGCTGCGAGGCGCGGTCGGTCTGCAGCGCCATCCACGTCCGCAGCGCGTCTTCCGGTTGACCGGCGCGATCCTGGATCTCGCCCAGCCAGGTCCGCAGATCGGCGCGATGTCCCTCCGGTGCCTCTGCGATCAAAGCCTGTACGCGTTCCACGGCGGCGGCCGGATCACGCCGCAGCAGACCCTCGACGCGACGGGTTTCACCGCTGACGCGGCCCGGTTCCAGGATGGTGATGCGCTCGGCGATCGCTTCGCCCTGCTCGTGCTCGCCGGCCATGTCGTGCAGACGCATGCGCGCTTCCAGCGCCGGCAGGTGGCCGGGCATCGCTTCCATCCAGCGCTCCACGACGGCTACGGCGCCGGCACTGCCGACGTCTTCCACGGCCAGCCGTGCCAGCCACAGGTCATGCAGCTGGTCGTTGCTTTCCAGTGCGCCATCCAGACGCGCACGGGCTTCGTCTTCGCGGCCCAGGCGCTGCCAGGACATCAGCAGCAGCTGCAGCACCTGGCGATCACCCTGCAGCGATTCCAGCAGCGGCAGCAGGTGCTCCAGCGCCTGCAGCGGCTGGCCACTGCGCAGGGCCAGTTCGCCGGCCAGGCGGCGCATCGGCGGCACGTCCAGCTCCGGCTGCTGCAGCGCCTGCTGCATTGCCTGGGCAGCAGCATCCACGTTGCCCTGGCGCAAGGCCAGCTGCACCACCATGCCGTGCAGCGAGGACATCTTCGGGTTCAACGCCAGCACGCGGCGGAATGCCTGCTCGGCGAACGCCAGCATGTCCTTGCCCAGATAGGCAAAGCCCAGCGCGTACAGCACGCGGGTATCGTCCGGCAACGCCTGGCTGGCTGCCGACAGCAGGGCCAGCGCACGGTCGGCGTCGCCGCGGCGCAGCGCGACCACGCCATCGATGGTAAGCAGTTCCGGATGGTCCGGCTCCAGCCGTGAGGCCAGGGTCGACAGTCGCTGCGCCTCGTCGAAATCGTTGCGGCCCACCGCCAGATGCGCCTGCATCAGGTAGGCCGGGAAGGCGTTGGGGTCCAGCCCGGTGGTGCGCAGCAGGGCTTCATCGGCCCCGTCGAACTGGCGCAGCGCCAGCAGCAGGCCGGCCTGCTGCAGGTGCAGCTGCGCATCATCGGGCGCCAGTTGCAGCGCCTGCTGCAGCGCCTCCATCGCGGCCTCGGCCTGGCCCTGCTGCTGCAGCGCAAGCGCCAGCCAGCGGTGGGCCTCGGCCTTGCCGGGTTCGTCACGGGTCCACGCCTGGGCCAGCTGCACGGCCTGGCCGGCATCGTTCTGGCGCAACGCTTGGAGGATCTGGTCTTGCATGGCCATCCGGTTCAAGGTCAAACCCGCATTGTAGCGGGCCGCGCGCCGGTGCCGGTTCAGCCCGGCAGGACCCGCCGCAGGCGCTGCGCGACCCAGCGCTCGGAGAAGCCATCGCCGCGCCAGTTTTCCAGGAAGCCACAGTGGCCGCCCCAGCAGGCGGTTTCCAGCCGCGCCTGCTGCGGCAGCTGCCAGTCGCGGAAGGTCGCGTAGGGGATCACCGGATCGTCCTGCGCCATCAGGATGTCAGCAGGTACCTGCAGCGTGGACAGGCGGTCGCCGGCGATGGAGTAGCCATCGAAATAGGCCTGCAACGAACCGAACGTGGTGTGCCGCTCGACCAGCCAGGCGGTCAGCGAACGGATGTCCATGTTCAGCACGCGGTCGTCGCAGTCGCTCAGTTCGGGGAACAGATCGCGCTTGCGCCGCAGCGAGCCGGCCCACTTGCGGCGGAAGTACCAGTCGTACATCGCCGGGCCGTTCTCGATGTTCTCCATGGTCAGCCCCGGGTCCAGCACCGGGCAGACGGCCGCCACGTGCTGCAGCGGCACACCGGCGGCCGGCGCACGCTGGGCCAGCCGCAGCACGAAGTTGCCACCCAGCGAATAGCCGGCTGCAACCAGCGGAAGATCGGGCCAGCGCTGGGCGACATCGCCCGCGGCATGCACCACTTCGTCGATGAGGTTGGAGTGGAAGATGCCGGGATTGAGGTGATGGGTGTTGCCGTGGTCGCGGAAGTTCAGCCGCACCACGTCGAACCCCTGCTCCAGCATGCGGGCGGCGGCCATGCGCATGTAGCTGGATTCGGCGCTGCCTTCCCAGCCATGCAGCAGCAGGGCGATGCCGCGCGGTTCGCGCCCTTCGACATGGCTGTGCCAGCCCTGCAGGCGTACCCCCTCGCCTCCATCGAGGATCAACTCCTCGCTGACCGCGCCGGTGGCGGCCAGCAGCAGCAGGCCGCGCTGCAGGCGCATGCGGCTGGAGCTGAGCATCGACTGCAGGTGCGGATTGCGCAGCCAGCGCGGCGGCTGATAGTCGGACGCGGTGAGCATCGGCGCATCAGCGTCGAGGGTCGGTGGCGGAGACACGGCCACCATCGCCTCAATCCCCGCTCATGGCCGCCACGATGCGCGCGCGCGAGGTTTCCGCGATGCGCCGACGGCCTTCCAGGTCCTGGGTGCCGATCGGCTCCAGGAAATGCACTTCGGTATGCCGCGCCGGCTCACCGAGCAGGCGCAGGAAATTGGCGAAGAAGCTTTCGCCCGGGCCGAAGGCCACGATGGTCTGCGCATCGCCGCGCACGCCGTAGATCAGCGCCACCGGCTGCACCGGCACGCCGGTCTCGACGGCAGCCTGGAAGATGCGCGCATGGAACGGGCCAACGTCGTGGCCGCCGCGGGTACGCCCTTCCGGGAACACGCCTACCGCCTTGCCGGCGCGCAGGCGGTCGGCCATCACCTGCATCACCCCACCAAGCGATTCGGTGTTGCCACGCTGGTGGAAAATGGTCTGGCCGCGCGCGGCAAGCCAACCGACCACCGGCCAGCTGGCGATCTCGCGCTTGGCGACAAAGCCCATCATGCGCTGGCTGTGCAGGATGGAGATATCGACCCAGCTGACATGGTTGGCCACGAACAGCACTGCGCCCGGCAGCGGCTGGCCGACGCGCGACAGGCGGAAGCCGAAGATCCACATCAGGCCGCCCTGCCACCAGTTCACTACCTTGGCGCCGAAGGTAGCATCGCCCACGCGCAGCTCGCCCCATGGCGGAAGCATGCCGATCAGGATCAGCGGCAGGAACACGGTGATGTGGACCAACAGCAGCGGTACGCGGTACAGGTAACGGCACACACGCGCCCCGCCGCCGCGGGGGGCCGGAGTGGGGGAAGTCATCCACGCACGATACCGGAGGGCTGCCATCGCTGCCAGCCGAATTCGGCCATAAGTCTCATTGACGGCGGCCATCGGCGGGGAACGCTGGGTTCCGCCGCCGTCATCGATGCCGCGACGGCTCAACCGTGCCCGGCCGCCACCACGGCCAGGGTCAGCCGCGAGATGCAGACCAGACGGCCCTGCTCGTCCTCGATGCGGATTTCCCACAGCTGGGTGCTGCGGCCCACGTGCACCGCGCGCGCGGTGCCGGTGACCGTACCCGAACGCACGGCGCGTACGTGGTTGGCGTTGATCTCCAGGCCCACGCAGACCTGCTTGGCGGTATCCACGCAGAGGTTGCCGGCGCTGCTGCCCAGGGTTTCGGCCAGCACCACCGAGGCGCCACCGTGCAGGATGCCGTACGGCTGGCGGGTGCGCTCATCCACCGGCATGGTCGCCTGCAGCCAGTCCTCGCCAGCGGCGCTGAAGACGATGCCTAGCGTCTCGATGGCGGTATTGCGGCTGAGAGCGTTGAGCTGCTCGATGGACACGGCTTCGCGGAATACCTGGGTCATGCGGCTACCTTCAGAGGATGGGAACGAGGCCAGCGCCGAATGCGGTCAGCATGCGTACCAGCAGCCACTTCGGCCCGACATTGACCTCGGGGAAGTCGCCTACCGCGACATAGCAGCGGTGGAAATCGGCGCTCTGCCGCGGCAGTGGCTGCGGGCAGTCCGGGCCGGGCTTGAACTCGTAGTCGGTGGCGTAGCGCCACGGCCAGAAGTCGAGGATCGGCAGCGCCTCGGAGGCCTTGCCGACGCTGTAGTTCAGGCCGGACAGGACCGGCGGCTTGGCACGCGGCGCCACCGTCCAGGAGTTCTGCGGGTGGGTATCGCGCAGGATGCTCTGGGCCAGCTGCTCGGCGAAGGCCGGATCGTCGATGATCACCGCGCCTTCGGTGTTGTAGTTCTCGCTGCGCGGATCGAAGTTGTGGGTGCCGACCACGCCGATGCGGCGGTCGACCACCAGCGACTTGGCATGCAGGCCCATGCGCGCGCCCTTGCGGGTGACCGGCAGCGGCTTGTTGACCGCCTTGCTGCCCAGGAACGAGGGGCGCGTTTCGGTACGCAGCAGGCGGGTCTCGACTTCGCTGCCGGCAGCACGCCGGCGCGCACGGGCATTCTCATAGGCACTGCCGGTACGCGGATGGATCACCCGCGCCGGCCGGTCGTCCGCTTTCCCGATAGCCGCGCCATCACCACCGCCACCGGCGTTGCTGCCCGCAGCGCTGCCACCGAGCAGCGGGTTGCGGCCAGTCGGTTCATCGGCACCGGGCGCAGCGATCGGGTCGGGCAGCAGGTTGCGGTAATCGACCGGGGCATCCAGCGGGAACGGCTTGAATTCGAAGATGTTGAAGCCCAGCTCGCGCATGTTGCGCCGCTTGTACTTGTACGACAGCGCGTACACGATCGGATTGTCGGTGGCGGCCAGGCTGTTGCTGGATACCACCACGCGCGGCGGTTGCGGGCGCTTGCGCAGCTCGCGGAACAGTGTCTGCGCCGGCTTGGACAGCACCAGGTAGGGGGTCTGCAGGATCACTTCATGCTGCGCACTGGAGATCAATGCATCCAGCTGCGGCTCGGTGACGTGCTGCCCGGCCAGCGGTGCGTCAGCGCGCTCACGCCGGTGCTTGCGCGGCAGATCGGCCACATAGCGCACCGAGGCGACCGGCAGTGCGGTGTCCACGAACGAACGGGTGACGAAGGCGACGTCGTTGGCTTCCTCGCTGACCCGCTCCACCCGCTCGGGCCTGCGGAACTGTGCCGGTGGCAGCACCGGCACGCCGTGCTTGAGCAGGGTACGGCCGACATCGTTCAGGCGCTCGGCCGGCACGCTGCGCTGCGCGCGCCAGAACGCATCGAAGTTGGCCGCCATCGTCCGCGCTTCCGGGCCGGCGATCAGCACATCGCGGTCGCGGAAGTTGTACTCGCGGTCCCAGTCGTAATAGTCGTCCTGGTAATTGCGTCCGCCGACCACGCCGATCGCGTCGTCGATCACCAGCAGCTTGTTGTGCATGCGCTGGTTGAAGCGGCGGAAGCAGCACAGCACGCTGCCGGCATAGTCGAAGTAGTTCAGCCGGGCCTTGCCGAACGTCGGGTTGTAGATCCGCAGCTGGAAGTTCTCATGGGCACCGGCCAGTGCACCGAGAATCTGCAGATCGGAGATCGCCGAAAGCTGGTCGATCAGCAGCCGCACCTTCACTCCGCGACGCGACGCCGCCAGCAGCTCGTCGATGACCAGCCGGGCGCTGTCGTCCTTGTCGAAGATGTAGGTCTGCAGGTCGATGCTGCGGGTGGCGCTGCGCAGCAGGTTCAGTCGCGCGACCAGCGCACCTTCGCCCTCGTCCAGCAGGGTGGCGTAGTGCCGCGGCTGGTCCGGGGTCGATTCGCTGAACGCCCGGCCGGCCAGTGCCCGCAGGGGTGAGTCCAGTGCGCAGCGGTCGGCCTGCCGGCAATCGACCTGGGTCGAGCGCGCCTGCACGGCGATCGCCTCGGCGCGATCACGCTGGGCGTGCGACAGCGACGCGCAGCCGCTGCCCAGCAACACGGTTGCCAGCGCCAATACACGCAGCAGGGGATTCACGGTTTCGACGCCTCGCTGAGGCGCGCACGCAATACGAAAGTCACTCGGTCACTCAAGGCAAGCTGCCAGCTGTCCATGCCATACCGACCTCGTTGCACGGTACCGCGGCTGACGACGTCGCAATCATAGCCGGGTCGGGCACATTCCGCCTTCTCGACCTTGAGCGTCTCCGCATGGCTGACGCCACGCAGGGTCAGCCGACCGTCGATGCCGCCCCCCTCGGCGACCGTCTCCGGCCAGTACGGCAGCGAGTCGAACTCCACGAACGGGTAACGGCCGGCGTCGAAGAACTCCGGGCCACGCATCCAGCCGGTATAGCGGTCCTTGCCGGGGATCTCCACGGTACGGGTGAACATCTTCAGGTGGACCTGGTGACGGCCATCGGACAGCACCTCGATACGCCCCTCGAAGCGGGGGAACACGCCCTCGATGCGCTGGCCGAAGCGGGTGCGGACTTCGAAACCGATCTGCGAGCGCACCACATCCAGCTGCAGCGTACGGGGTGGCTCGGCCACGACCGCCGGCAGCGCAGTCGGTGGCGGTGCAGCGGCCCAGGCCGGGCTGATGGCCAGGATGACTGGCAGCAGGCAGCGGCCCGGCAACGCCAACCTCATCGGCTTACGGCCACCAGAAGGCGTTCAGGCTGGCCACGCCCGGCTCGATCGTCGCCTCTCGGGCGAAACCGAGCACGGCCACGCCGCCCGGCGGCATGCCACGGTAATCACTGCTGGTGCCATCGGTCATCAGCGCCACCAGCTGCTCCAGCCCGGGGTTGTGGCCGACGATCAGCACCCGGTCCAGGTCACGACGCTCGTCCACCAGCGCCGCCAGGGTGCCGGGGGTCGCCTCGTAGATACGGTCTTCCAGGCGCTTTTCGACATAGCCGATGGCCGCCATCACCGCTTCCAGGGTTTCGCGGGTCCGCCGCGACGGGGAACACAGCACGCAGTCCGGCAGCAGGTTGTTTTCCTTCAGCCACTTGCCGGCGGCTTCGGCTTCAGCGAGCCCCACCGGCGACAACGGCCGGTCGAGGTCGGCCTGGCCGGTGGTGGCCGGTTCGGCGTGGGCGTGGCGGAGCAGGATCAGTTCGCGCATTGCGGGATTCCAATGAAGGGATGGAGACCTACGGCTGTTACAGCTTCAGCCAGGACAACAGGGGTTCCCAGTCGGCCTGGTGCTCGCGCACCTGGGCGGAGCGGTAATCGAAAAGACTGCGGCCCAGGCCGGTCATGACCACATAGCTCTGGCTGTCGCGCAGCTGGGCGACCACCGGATAAGGCCAGTCAGCCAGCATCTGCAGGGCCTGCTGCGAGGTCTGGGTCCAGGGCTTGGTGCGGTTCAGCACCAGCCCGACCGGCAGCTTGCGGCTGTGCACGCGCGGTACCTGGGCCAGGCTGTTGAGGAAGCCGACGATGGCTTCGATGTCCAGCGCCGAGGGCAGCACCGGCACTACCACGGCATCGGCAGCGTCGAGGAAATGCGGGATATCGTCGGCCAGCGCGCCGGCCGGTGCATCGATCACCACGGTATCGGTACCGTCGGGCAGCTTCTGCGCCCATTGCTTCCTGCGGTACACGTCGATCGGCAGCACCGCGCTTTCCAGCCCGGCCCGGCGCTGTGCCCAGCGGGTGCTGGAGCCCTGCGGGTCGGCATCGGCGATCACCGTGGCCCTGCCTTGCAATGCCGCGTACGCGGCCAGGTGGGTGGCGATGGTGGTCTTGCCCACCCCGCCCTTGGAACCGGCCACCAGGATCGTCTTCATGCCAGCCTCGCTTCCGGGTACGTGCCCCGAGCGTACACCGCCGATGGTGACGGAAGGTAGAGCCGTGCTGAACCAGTGCCCCGGGCTTTGCTATCGTGGCGCCCCCGAAGGATCGAACCGCCATGAGCGAACTGCAGGACCTGAGCGCACTGATCCGCGCCAACACGCCGTTGATCGTGGTCGAGACCCAGGATGAGGGTCGCATCGTCGAGCTGTTCCGGCAGACGCTGATGCATGTCTGGCGGGCCCTGCACCGCTGGTCGATCACCGAGGGCCTGCGTCGCATCGACCTGGAGCGCGAGGACGAGCCGGTCGGTCCGCCCGATGCCAGCGCCGCATTGCAGATGATCCGCCAGGCCGACCAGCGCGGCGTGTACCTGCTGCTCGATTTCCACCCCTACCTGGGCTACGCCAGCCACCAGCGTGCCCTGCGCGACCTGATCCAGCGCCGCCACAGCGAACCGCACGTGCTGGTGCTGATCGGCGCCAAGGTGGAACTGCCCGCCGAACTGGAAGCCCTGGCGGTGCGCTTCAACCCGCGCCTGCCCGACGCCAATGCGCTGTTGAAGATGCTGCGCGAGGAAGCCGATGCCTATGCACGCGAACACGGCGGGCGCCGGGTGGAAGTGGACAACGAGGCGGTCAAGAAGATCCTGAAGAACCTGCAGGGCCTGAGCCTGGTCGATGCGCGGCGCATCGCGCGGCAGCTGATCTATGCCGATGGCGCGCTGCGCGACGATGACCTGCCACAGTTGGCGCGGCTGAAGTTCGAGCTGCTCAACCGCAGCGGCCACCTGTTCTTCGAACATGACAGCGCGCGCTTCGGCGATGTGGCCGGCGCCAACCGGCTCAAGCGCTGGATCAACCAGCGTCGCGTCGCCTTCATCGCCGGCTCGGCACCGGCCGGGCTGGACCCGCCGCGCGGCATGCTGCTGCTGGGCGTGCAGGGCTGTGGCAAGTCGATGCTGGCCAAGGCCACCGCCGCCGGCTTCGGCGTGCCGCTGCTGCGCCTGGACGTGGGCGCGCTGTATAACAAGTACCACGGCGAGACCGAGGCCAACCTGCGCCAGGCACTGGCCTCGGCCGAGCAGCTGGCGCCGTGCGTGCTGTGGATGGATGAGATCGAAAAGGGCCTGGCCACCGGCACCGAGGATGGCGGCGTGTCGCGCCGCGTGCTCGGCTACCTGCTGACCTGGATGGCCGAGCGCAAGGCGCCGGTGTTCATCGTGGCCACCGCCAACCAGGTGCACGAGCTGCCGGCCGAGCTGCTGCGCAAGGGCCGCTTCGACGAGATCTTCTTCGTCGACCTGCCCTCGGCCGATGTGCGCGTGGAACTGCTGCGGCTGCACCTGGGACGGCGCCAGCTCAATGCCGACGACTTCGCGCTGCCGGCACTGGCCGCAGCGGCCAACGGTTTTTCCGGTGCGGAGATCGAGCAGGCGATCGTGGCCGGGCTGTATTCGGCGCATGCCGAAGGGCGGCCACTGGACACCGAGCTGCTGATGGGCGAGATCCGCACGACACGGCCGTTGTCGGTGCTGATGGCCGAGCAGGTGGTGGCGTTGCGGGAGTGGGCGTCGGGGCGCACGGTGTCTGCGGACGACTGAGGGTTTCCTGCGAACGGCGCAGCCCCTCGTGGCTGCTGGTTGGCCGCAAGAATCAAAAGCCGCGCTTGGTCGGGCGGGGTGGATTCGCGGGGGACGCCGTGAATCCGTCCCTGGAGGCTTGGCCGCGGCATCCATGCCGCGGACACCCCCGCGAACCCACCCCGCCCGACCTCTGACAGTTTCCGGGGGCGATCAGCCACGGAAAAGAAAAAAGAAGAGCAAAAACAAAAGCGGTTGGCTGGCCGCTTTTTGTAGCGCCGAGCCCACGCTCGGCTGCATTTCGATCAGATATCGATAATTCGACTCCGATGCAGATTCATCCACGCATGGCGTGGATCTACGTGTCGACCAAGGTCGACACCTACCAACAGCAGCGGGAATCTGTCGAAGGCGGGGCACTGTGGGTTTGCGGGGTGTGAGCGGCATGGATGCCGCGACCAAGCCCCCATGGATGGGTTTACGGCGGCCCCGCAAACCCACAGTGCCCCGCCATCCCGCAGGAAGCCCGTTGTTGCTTCGGCTGTTGCTGTTGCTTCGGCCGTTGCCTCTGCGGGTGCCGGGTGCAACCCGGCCGAACCCCCACCCTCAGGGCCAGGCTGGAGGCGCGGCCACCCAGGCCTGCTGTACTTCGGCCAATGTCGCGCGTTCGTCATCGCGCCAGCCCGGCAACAGCTGCGCGTAACGACTGCTGTCGCGCCATTGCCCCGGCTCGGTCCGTACGGCGGCGGCATACCACTTCACCGCCTCCTGCTGCTGGCCGGCACGCCACAGTGCCAGCGCATAGCTCGGCGGTACCCAGCCCGGATTGCTGCGCAGGGTACTGACAGCGGCCTGCCACTGTTCCAGCGCTGCCAGCGCCTGGCCCTGCCGCAACAGGTCCCAGCCATAGTTCCAGCGTACGCTGCGGCCCAGCGCGCTCTGCACCGGCGCTTCGGCCAGTGCCTCGCGATAGAGCTTGTCGCCCAGTTCCGCGCGCCCCTGCGCAATGGCCACCGACGCCAGCTGCGCCGTGGCCTCCAGGCCCTTGCGGCCACGCTCGCGATGCTTCAGCAACTGTGCCACCAGATCTTCGCCTTCACCCTGCACCACCGTGATCGGCGCGGCAGCGGCGTCGCTGTCGAAATAGAACTCCTGCGGTGCCGGCAATGCCGGCGCGGCCCACACAGTGGCCGCTCCCGAAACCAGCAACACGCCGGCCAGGAACTGTCCTGCAACTGACATCCCAATTCCCCCAAGGTTGAAACACCAACCCTCCCTCTCTCTCCCCGATCCTAACCCCAGCACGGCCCCGGCGCGAGTGCCGGGGGCCCTGGCCCCCCACTGTTACAATTCGCGCCTTTCCCGCCGCGTGCACCTGCGCGGCCGGTGCCAGCCGATCCTGACAGGCCAGCCATGACCAGTACCGCGCAACTCACCTCGCCCGCTTCCGCCGACCTGCTCGACCGTGATTACACGCTCGACCACAAGTACACCCGCAACGCAGGGCGGATCTACCTGAGTGGTGTGCAGGCGCTGGTGCGGCTGCCGCTGATGCAGCGCCTGCGCGACGAAGCTGCGGGCATCGACAGCGCCGGTTTCATCAGTGGCTATCGCGGCAGCCCGCTGGGCGGCTTCGACCTGGAACTGTGGCGCGCGCGCAAGCACCTGGAAACGGCCAAGGTGAAGTTCACCCCGGGCCTCAACGAGGACCTGGGCGCCACCATGGTGTGGGGTACCCAGCAGACCAACCTGTTCCCCGGTGCCAACGTGCAGGGCGTGTTCGGCATGTGGTACGGCAAGGGCCCGGGCGTGGACCGCTGCGGCGACGTGTTCAAGCACGCCAACGCCGCCGGCACGTCGCGCCATGGTGGTGTGCTGGCACTGGCCGCCGATGACCATGCCTGCCGCAGCTCGACCCTGCCGCATGGCAGCGAGGACGAATTCGTCAGCGCGATGATGCCGGTGCTGAACCCGGCCGGCGTGCAGGACATCCTCGACATGGGCCTGCTCGGCTGGGCGATGAGCCGTTACACCGGGCGTTGGGTCGGCTTCAAGACGATCGCCGAGACGGTGGAATCGTCGGCCTCGGTCGAGGTTGATCCGCTGGCCCGGCGCATCGTGCTGCCGGAGGACTTCGACATGCCCGCCGGCGGCCTCAACATCCGCTGGCCCGATCCGCCGCTGGACCAGGAGATGCGCCTGCACCGCTATGCGGTGAAAGCCGCGCAGGCCTTCGCCCGTGCCAACGGCATCGACAAGGTGGTGATGGACGCGCCGCGTGCGCGGCTGGGCATCGTCACCACCGGCAAGAGCTACCTGGACGTGCTGCAGGCCCTGGAATACCTGGGCCTGGACGAGCAGGCCTGCGCCGACATCGGCATCCGCGTGTACAAGGTCGGCATGACCTGGCCGCTGGAACCGGAAGGCATCGCGCGCTTTGCGCAGGGCCTGGAAGACATCATCGTGGTGGAGGAGAAGCGTGCCTTCATCGAGCGCCAGATGAAGGAGCAGTTCTTCAACTGGCCGGCCAGCTGGGGCCAGCGCCCGTCCATCGTCGGCAAGTACGACGAGGCCGGCGAGTGGATCCTGCCGTCCACCGGCGAACTGACCCCGGCCACCATCGCCGGCGTGATCGGTCGCCGCATCCAGAAGTTCTTCAACAACGACTCCATCGAGCAGCGCCTGCAGTGGATGCAGGAGAAGGAAGCCGAGCTTGCGTTGCCGCGTGCCAGCTTCCCGCGCGTGCCGCACTACTGCTCCGGCTGCCCGCACAACACCTCCACCACCGTGCCGGACGGCTCGCGTGCGCTGGCCGGCATCGGTTGCCATTACATGGTGACCTGGATGGACCGCAGCACCGACACCTTCACTCACATGGGTGGCGAAGGCGTGACGTGGGCCGGGCAGGCCGCGTTCACCGACACCCAGCACGTGTTCCAGAACCTGGGCGACGGCACCTATTTCCATAGCGGTTCGCTGGCGATCCGCCAGGCGATCGCCGCCGGCGTCAACATCACCTACAAGATCCTCTACAACGATGCGGTGGCGATGACCGGCGGGCAGCCGGTGGACGGCCCGTTGAGCGTGCCGGACATCGCAAAGCAGATGCGGGCCGAGGGCATCCACACCATCATGGTGTTGTCGGACAACATCGCCAAGTGGACGCGCCAGCGCGAGCATTTCCCCAGCGACGTGGAGTTCCACGACCGCAGCGAGCTGGATGCGGTGCAGAAGCGCCTGCGCGAAGTGAAGGGTGTTTCGATCCTGATCTACGAACAGACCTGCGCCACCGAGAAGCGCCGCCGCCGCAAGCGCGGCAAGCTGGAAGACCCGGCCAAGCGGGTGATGATCAATTCGCTGGTCTGCGAAGGCTGCGGCGACTGCGGCAAGAAGAGTTTCTGCGTGTCGGTGCTGCCGAAGGAAACCGAGTTCGGTCGCAAGCGCGACATCGACCAGTCCAACTGCAACAAGGACTATTCCTGCGTCAACGGCTTCTGCCCGAGCTTCGTCACCGTGCACGGTGGGCAACCGCGCAAGGGCAGCAAGCGCGATGCCTCCACGCTGCTGGACAACCTGCCGGCACCGGTGGTACGCGGCACCCTGGAGCAACCCTGGAACATCCTGATCACCGGCGTTGGCGGTACCGGCGTGGTGACCATCGGCGCCCTGCTGGGCATGGCCGGTCACCTTGAAGGCAAGGGCGCCTCGGTGCTCGACCAGACCGGCCTGGCGCAGAAGGGTGGCGCGGTGACCACGCACATCCGCATCGCCCGCTGCCCGGACGACATCCATGCGGTGCGCATCGCCGCCGGTGAAGCCGATCTGGTGCTGGGCTGCGACATGGTGGTGGTCAACGACTACTGGGCGCTGTCGAAGGTACGCGCCGGCCGTTCGCAGGTGGTGCTCAATACCTACGAAGCGATGCCGGGCACCTTCACCACCCGCCCGGACATGCAGTTCCCCGCCGCCGACATCATCGCCGGCGTGCGCGTGGCCCTGGGTGGCGAGGAGCCGCTGCTGCTGGACGCAACCCAGCTGGCCACCGCGCTGCTCGGCGATGCGATCGCCGCCAACCTGTTCATCCTCGGCTACGCCTGGCAGCAGGGCCTGGTGCCGCTGTCGTTCGAGTCGCTGATGCGCGCCATCGAACTCAACGGCGCGGCCGTGGCGATGAACCAGCAGGCCTTCGCCTGGGGCCGCCTGGCCGCAGTCGATCCGCAGGCCGTGCAGCAGGCCGCCGGCCTGGTGCGCAACCGCCACACCGACACCGAGAACACGCCGGGCCCGCTGCATGCGCTGCCGCCGGGCGAATGGGAAGGCAACGAGTGGGGCGCTACCACCGCACCGCGCAACACCGGTGACGAGCGCGAGCTGCGCGGGCTGCCGACGCACGGTGGCGATGTCGCCTTCCTGCCGCTGGACGATGCGCGCCTGTCGCGCTCGCTGGACGAGATGATCGAGCGCCGCTCGGCCTTCCTGACCGACTACCAGGATGCCGCCTACGCCAACCGCTACCGCACGCTGGTCGAGCGCGTACGCGCGGCCGAAGCCGAGCGCATCGGCGGCTCCACCGCGTTGACCGAAACCGTGGCCCGCTACCTGTTCAAGCTGATGGCGTACAAGGACGAGTACGAAGTGGCGCGCCTGTACACCAGCGGCGACTTCCAGCGGCGCCTGCAGCAGCAGTTCGAAGGCGATTACCAGCTGCGCTTCCATCTGGCACCGCCACTGTTCGCGAAGAAGGACGAGCAGGGCCGGCTGCAGAAGAAGGAATACGGCCCGTGGATGTTCAAGGCGTTCGGCCTGCTGGCGAAGCTGAAGTTCCTGCGCGGTGGTCGCCTGGATGTGTTCGGCCGCACCGAAGAGCGTCGCATGGAGCGCCAGCTGATCACCGATTATGAGGCGACCGTGCAGCAGCTGATCGACGGACTGGATGACGACCGCCTGGCGCTGGCGGTGGAGATCGCCAGCATTCCCGAGCACATCCGCGGCTTCGGCCACGTCAAGGAAGCACACTTCGAGAAGGCCAAGGCCCGCGAAGCGGTGCTGCTGGCGCAGTGGCGGAATCCGAAGGCGCTGCATATCGTGCAGGTGGCGTAATCGATAGTGCCGGCCGCTGGCCGGCATCTGCCCTTCCCGGACAATGTGTTGCCGGCCAGCGGCCGGCACTACCGGTGCTTCAGCCCAGCCGCCACAGCAGCAAGCGGTTGTTGGCCGGCATTGCCACATCCCCCAGGCGGGTAAAGCCGTGGTCGGCGGCCAGCGCCTGCACCGCTTCGCTATCGCGGATGCCGCTGCGCGGATCGCGCGCCTTCAGCCACGCATCGAACTGCGCATTGCTGTCGCTGGTGTAGCGACCTCCGTAATTGAACGGTCCATACACCGCCAGCAGCGCGCCATGACGCAGCACCGGTGGCAGCGCGGTGAACAGCGCCTGCACGTACTCCCAGCCCATGATGTGCAGCGTGTTGGCACTGAATGCGGCGTCGAACAGGCTGCCCTGCGGCAGGCTCAGGCCGGGCGCTGGCGGCAGTTCCACCTGCAGCGCCACCGGCGGCAGCAGGTTCAGCAGTGCCGCCTCCGCGCGCCAGGCCTCGATGCCGGGCAGATGATCCGGATGGTCGCTGGGCTGCCAGCGCAGCCATGGCCAGCGCTCGGCGAAGAAAGCAGCATGCTGGCCGGTGCCGCTACCGATCTCCAGCACCCGGTGGCGATCACCCATCCACGGGTCGAGCGCAGCGGCGATCGGTTCGCGGTTGCGTTCGCAGGCTTCTGAATACGGCTTGCTCGACATCGAGACGGCGTCCAGGCGGGGTCGGCTTCATTGTGCACGAGGGGGGTATTGCTCGGCAGGGCTGCGCCCTGCACCTGCAGAAGCCGGAGCCAGAGCAACGTCAAAAGGCGGCATCCCGTGGGTTGGCGGGTTGGATCCGGTTGCGGGGGACGCCGTGAATCCGTCCATGGAGGCTCGGTCGCGCCATCCATGGCGCTCACGCCCCCGCAACCGGATCCACCCCGCCTTCGACAGTTTTCCGCGATCTGCTGGAACGGCTCTTGGGGTCAGATCCGTTTTCCTGCGGAAAACGGATCTGACCCGAGATTTATTTCGATATCTGACAGATGTGTCGACCAAGGTCGACACCTACCAACAGCCGCGGAAATCTGTCAGAGGTGGGGCGGTGTGGGGTGGCAGGACCGTTGGCGCCATGGATGGCGCCATCGAGCCCCCATGGACGGGTTTACGGCGTGTCCTGCCACCCCACACCGCCCCGCCATCCCACGGAGAGCCCGCTTTTGACGTTGCGGTTGCCGGCCAGCGGCCGGCACTACCGCAGGTGCAGGGCTGCAAGCCCTGCCGAAACCCTCCCCGACCATGACTGCAGTCACTTGCCCGAATGCCCGCCGCTGGCGAAAGTCGAGGAGTTGACGTGATCGGATCGGTCCTTTGCCGGCCGCACGGAAGTGAGAGAGAGACGCTGTGCAACGACGTGAGTTCCTGGCATTTTCCGCTCTGGGCCTGGCGGGCCTGGCCCTGCCGCATTCGCGGCTGATCGCCGCCGAGCAGTTGCTGGCCCCGGTCGACCCGGCCAAGCGCCGGCGCCTGGCCGAGGTCGCCCTCGCTGCCGCGCGTTCGGCCAAGGCCAGCTACTGCGACGTGCGCATCGGGCGCTACCTCAACCAGTCGGTGATCACCCGCGAGCACCAGGTCGGCAACGTGACCAACCGCGAATCGTCCGGTGTGGGCGTGCGGGTGATCGTCAACGGTGCCTGGGGTTTCGCCGCCACCCACCAGCAGACCGAAGCGGCGGTGCGCACCGCCGTCGAACAGGCCACCGCCATCGCCCGCGCCAATGCCAGCATCCAGTCCCGCCCGGTGCAGCTGGCGCCCACCCCGGCGGTCGGCGAGGTGCGTTGGCAGACACCCATCCGCCGCAATGCGATGGAAGTGCCGATCCAGGACAAGGTCGAGCTGCTGCTGGCGCTCAATGCGGCCGCACTGGATGCGGGTGCCGACTACATCAATTCCACCCTGTTCCTGGTCAATGAGCAGAAGTACTTCGCTTCCAGCGACGGCTCGTTCATCGACCAGGACATCCACCGTATCTGGCTGCCGTTCACCGCCACCGCCATCGACAAGGCCAGCGGCAAGTTCCGCACCCGTGCCGGCCTGTCCTCGCCGATGGGCATGGGCTACGAGTTCCTCGATGGCGATGCACGCGGCAAGGTGCAGCTGCCCGGTGGCATCACTGCGTACCGTGATTCCTATGACCCGGTCGAGGACGCCATCGCCGCCGCCCGCCAGGCGCGCGAGAAGCTGAAGGCGCCCTCGGTGAAGCCCGGCAAGTACGACCTGGTGCTGGACCCGTCCAACCTGTTCCTCACCATCCACGAGAACGTCGGCCACCCGCTGGAACTGGACCGCGTGCTCGGCTACGAGGCCAACTACGCCGGCACCAGCTTCGCCACGCTGGACAAGCGCGATGCCGGTTTCCGCTGGGGCAGCGACATCGTCACCTTCTTCGCCGACAAGACCCAGCCGGGCAGCCTCGGCGCGGTCGGCTACGACGACGAAGGGGTGAAGACCCAGCGCTGGGACCTGGTGCGCGACGGCATCCTGGTCGACTACCAGGCGACGCGCGATGAGGCGCACATCCTCGGCCGCGACGCCTCGCATGGCTGCAGCTATGCCGACTCGTGGTCCAGCGTGCAGTTCCAGCGCATGGCCAACGTCTCGCTGGCGCCGGGCAGGACGCCGCTCAGCGTGGAGGACATGATCAAGGACGTGGAGAACGGCATCTACATCCACGGCCGTGGCTCCTATTCCATCGACCAGCAGCGCTACAACGCGCAGTTCGGCGGCCAGCTGTACTACCAGATCCGGAACGGAAAGATCACCGGCATGGTCGAGGATGCGGCCTACCAGATCCGCACGCCGGAGTTCTGGAACGCCTGCACCGCCATCTGCGATGAACGCGACTTCCGCCTCGGCGGCTCGTTCTTCGACGGCAAGGGCCAGCCCGGCCAGGTGTCGGCGGTCTCGCACGGTTCGTCCACCACCCGTTTCAACGGCATCAACATCATCAACACCGCGCGCAGTCTCGGCGCTTGAGCCACCCGTCCTTCATGGAGAGCAGCCTTGCACAGACGTGACTTCCTGGCCCTGACCGGGCTTACCGCTGGCGGCCTGATCGTGCCGTCGTTCTTCGGCAAGGCGATCGCCGCCGAGCAACTGCAGTCCAGCCTCGACCCTGCGCTGAAGAAGCGCCTGGCCGACGCCGCCCTGCAGGCCGCGCGCAGCGCCGGCGCCACCTACTGCGACGTGCGCATCGGCCGCTACCTGCGGCAGTTCGTGATCACCCGCGAGGACAAGGTGCAGAACGTGGTCAACACCGAGTCCACCGGTGTGGGCATCCGCGTGATCGTCAACGGCGCCTGGGGCTTTGCCGCCACCAATGCGCTCAGCACCGCCGACGTGGCCCGTGCCGCGCAGCAGGCCGCGGCGATCGCCAAGGCCAACGCGGGCGTGCAGACCGCGCCGGTGCAGCTGGCCAAGGCGCCGGGCGTGGGCGAGGTCAGCTGGAAAACGCCGATCCGCAAGAACGCGATGGAGGTGCCGATCAAGGAGAAGGTCGACCTGCTGCTGGACGTCAACGCTGCGGCGATGGGCGCCGGTGCCAGCTTCGTCAACTCGATGCTGTTCCTGGTGAACGAGCAGAAGTACTTCGCCTCCACCGACGGTTCCTACATCGACCAGGACGTGCACCGCATCTGGGCACCGATGACGATCACCGCCATCGACAAGGCCAGCGGCAAGTTCCGCACCCGCGAAGGCCTGTCCGCACCGATGGGCCTGGGCTACGAGTACCTCGATGGCGCGGCTGCCGGCAAGGTGCTCACGCCCAATGGCGTGGTCAACTACGGCTCGTCCTACGACATGAAGGAAGATGCCATCGCAGCGGCCAAGCAGGCGCAGGAGAAGCTGAAGGCGCCGTCGGTGAAGCCCGGCAAGTACGACCTGATCCTCGATCCGTCGCACACCTGGCTGACCATCCACGAGTCGATCGGCCATCCGCTGGAACTGGACCGCGTGCTCGGCTACGAAGCCAACTATGCCGGTACCAGCTTCGCCACCCTGGACAAGCGCGAGCAGCATTTCCAGTACGGCAGCGAACACGTGAACATCTTCGCCGACAAGACCCAGCCGGGCAGCCTCGGCGCGGTCGCGTATGACGACGAGGGTGTGAAGTGCAAGCGCTGGGACCTGATCAGCAACGGCAAGCTGGTCGACTACCAGACCATCCGCGACCAGGCCCACATCCTCGGCAAGACCGAATCCGATGGCTGCTGCTATGCCGACTCGTGGTCCAGCGTGCAGTTCCAGCGCATGGCCAACGTGTCGATGGCGCCGGGCAAGTCACCGCTGAGCGTGTCGGACATGATCAAGGACGTGGAGAACGGCATCTACATCATCGGGGATGGTTCGTTCTCGATCGACCAGCAGCGCTACAACGCGCAGTTCGGCGGCCAGCTGTTCTACGAGATCAAGAACGGAAAGATCACCCGCATGCTCGAAGACGTGGCCTACCAGATCCGCACGCCGGAATTCTGGAATGCCTGCAGCGCCGTGGCCGATGAACGCGACTACCGCCTGGGCGGTTCGTTCTTCGACGGCAAGGGCCAGCCCGGCCAGGTCTCGGCGGTCTCGCACGGTTCGTCCACCGCGCGCTTCAACGGCATCAACGTCATCAACACCGCACGCAGCCTCGGCTGACCGGTCAGGAGCCCTTACACCATGAGTATCTTCACCGAAGCCCAGGCCAAGGCCATCCTCGACAAGGTCATCGCCCTGTCCAAGGCCGATGAGTGCACGGCCGTACTGGCCGGTTCCATCAACGGCAACATCCGTTTCGCCCTGAACAACGTGTCCACCAGCGGCATCGTCGACAACACCGAACTGGCCGTCACCGTGGCCTTCGGCAAGCGCGTGGGGACCGCCTCGATCAACGAGTTCGACGACGCGGCGCTGCAGCGCGTGGTGCGTCGCGCCGAAGACCTGGCCCGCCTGGCCCCGGAAAACCCGGAGTTCATGCCGGCCATCGGCAAGCAGACCTACCGCCCCAGCCCGACCTTCAGCGAATCCACCGCCGCCATCGATCCGGCCTTCCGCGCCAAGGTCGCCGCCGATTCGATCGCGCCGTGCCGTGGCAACGGGCTGATCGCTGCAGGCTTCCTCGAAGACGGCCAGGGTTTCTACGCCACCGCCAACAGCAACGGCAACTTCGGCTACCAGCGCACCACCAACTTCGACTACACCTGCACCGTGCGCACCGAAGACGGCCGTGGTTCGGGCTGGGTGGGTCGCAACCTGAAGGACGCTGCCGACTTCAAGGCCGACCAGGACATCCGCATCGCCATGCGCAAGGCGACCGAGTCGCAGGAAGCCAAGGCACTGGAACCCGGCAAGTACACGGTGATCCTGGAGCCAGCAGCAGCCGCCGGCCTGATCAGCTTCATGATGAACTTCTTCAGCGCACGCTCGGCCGATGAGGGCCGCAGCTTCCTGTCCAAGAAGGGCGGTGGCAACAAGCTGGGCGAGCAGGTATACGATCCGCGCGTGAACATGCACGCCGACCCGTGGCACCCGGACGCACCGGTGCTGCCGTGGGACAACGAGGGCATGCCGCGCGAGCGCATCGCCATCATCGAGAACGGCAAGGTCGCCAACCTCGACTACTCGCGCTTCTGGGCACAGAAGCAGGGCAAGACCGCCAAGGCCACGCCCGGCAACCTGCTGATGAGCGGTGGCGAGAAGAGCACCGCCGAGCTGGTGCGCGGCACCCAGAAGGGCATCCTGGTCACCCGTACCTGGTACATCCGCATGGTCGATCCGCAGACCGTGCTGCTGACCGGCCTGACCCGCGATGGCACCTTCTACATCGAGAACGGGCAGATCAAGTACCCGGTGAAGAACTTCCGCTTCAACGAATCGCCGGTGATCATGCTCAACAACATCGAAGAGCTGGGCAAGCCGGTGCGCGTGGCCGGTGACGAGTCCAGCTTCGTGATGATGATTCCGCCGATGAAGCTGCGCGATTTCACCTTTACCTCGTTGTCCGACGCGGTCTGATGGATCGGCGGGCCTGCCTGCGCTGGTTGGCTGCTGCCGCTTCGGCGGCGGCGCTGCCGGCATGGGCGCAGGCAGGCCCGCGCAGTTCGCGCTACGACTTCTGGTTCACCCGCCTGCAGTACGATTCCGGCGACTGGGACGTGGACGCGCGCATGCCGTCCAACCTGATCACCTCGCTGATCGACTACACCTCCCTGCGGGTGGACCCGCAGGAACGCGTGGTGGCGTTGGCCGACCCGCGCATGCTGGAGGCGCCGTTCTGCTACCTGGCCGGGCACACCCTGGTCGAGTTCAACGCCGCCGAACGGCAGAACTTCGTGCGCTACGTGCGCAATGGTGGCTTCGTCTTCGTCGACGACTGCAACCACGATATCGACGGCCTGTTCGCCACCTCGTTCGAAGCGCAGATGGGCCGGCTGTTCGGGCCGAAGGCGCTGCAGAAACTGCCCAACAGCCACGCGCTGTACCGCAGCTTCTTCCGCTTCCCCGACGGCCCGCCCGCGACCAGCTTCGAGCTCAACGGCTGGGGCGATGACCTGGTGCACGACTACCTGAAAGGCATCGAGGTCGATGGCCGGCTGGGTCTGCTCTACAGCAACAAGGATTACGGCTGCGAGTGGGACTACGACTGGCGCAACAAGCGTTTCCTGGCCGAAGACAACACCCGCTTCGGCGTCAACATCGTGATGTACGCATTGAACAACTGAACGGACCACGCCCATGACCTCCCCCGACCTCGATTCCCTGCTGCCGCGCCTGCATGCGCTGCGCAGCGCCCTGGCCCACGCCGTGGTCGGCCAGCACACCGTGGTCGAGCAGCTGCTGATCGGCCTGCTGGCCGGTGGCCACTGCCTGCTGGAAGGCGCGCCGGGGCTGGGCAAGACCCTGCTGGTGCGCTCGCTGGGGCAGGCACTGGAACTGCAGTTCCGGCGCGTGCAGTTCACCCCGGACCTGATGCCCAGCGACATCCTGGGCACCGAACTGCTGGAAGAAGACCACGGCACCGGTCATCGCCATTTCCGCTTCCAGCAGGGCCCGATCTTCACCAACCTGCTGCTGGCCGACGAGCTCAACCGCACCCCGCCCAAGACCCAGGCGGCGCTGCTGGAAGCGATGCAGGAGCGTACGGTCAGCTACGCCGGCACGACCTACACGTTGCCGGCGCCGTTCTTCGTGCTGGCCACGCAGAATCCGATCGAACAGGCCGGTACCTACCCCTTGCCCGAAGCACAGCTGGACCGCTTCCTGCTGCATGTGCTGGTCGATTACCCCAGCGAGGAAGAAGAGCGGCAGATCCTCGAACAGACCACCGGCGGTGCCACGGAAAGCGTGCCGAAGGTGATGGATGCCGAAGCGGTGATCGCGCTGCAGGCGGCGGTGCGCCAGGTGCATGTCAGTCCCGACGTGCTGGCCTGGATCACCCGCCTGGTCCGCGCCAGCCGCCCCGGCGATGGCGCACCGGCGGCGATCAACCAGTGGGTGAAATGGGGCGCGGGTCCGCGTGCCGGGCAGTCGCTGGTGCTGGCCGCCAAGGCGCGCGCACTGCTGCAGGGACGCTTTGCCGCCACGCGCGAGGATGTGCAGGCGCTGGCGGCACCGGTGATGCGCCATCGCCTGCTGCTGTCCTTTGCCGCCGAAGCCGAGCAGAAGCGGGCCGACGATGTGGTCGCCGCGCTGCTGCAGGCCGTTCCCTTCCCGGGTTGATCCACTGGTGACCGCAGGCACGCCGCTGCTGCTGCCACCCGACCTGCGTGCGCGCCTGCGTGCGCTGCGCCTGCGGCCACGCCTGGCCAGCGGTGCGAGCGGCATCGGCCAGCATGCCAGCCGCAGCCGCGGCGCCGGCCTGGAATTCGCCCAGTACCGCGCCTACGAGCCCGGTGACGAACTGCGCCAGATCGACTGGAAGCTGTATGCGCGCTCGGACCGCTTCTTCGTGCGCGAATCCGAGCGCGAAAGCCCGATCACCGTCTGGCTGCTGCTCGATGCCACGGCCTCGGCGGGCCAGTCCGACCGTACAACGCCCGTACGCAGCCGCCTGGATCACATGCGGCAGCTGGCTGCCTGCGTGGTCGAGCTGGCGCTGCAGCAGGGTGACCGCTTCGGCCTGCTGGCGATCAACGGCGAAGGCCTGCAGCTGGTACCAGCCGCGCATGGCGCGCGCCAGCGCGACCGCGTGCATCTGCAGCTGCATGTCCTGCAGGCGCGCGGCGCATGGCCGGCCGCAGAGCGGCTGCGACCGCTGTGGGAGCGCGTGCGCCCCGGCGATCTGCTGCTGGCCATCGGCGATGGCTTCGACGACGCGGGCATCGTGCTGCTGGAGCAGCTGGCCAGCGCCCGCCGCGAGGTGATGCTGCTGCAGGTACTGACGGCCGACGAGCGCGATTTCCCCTTCGACGCAGGCCATCGTTTCCGCGATCCGGAAACGGGCGATGAACTTCTCGGCGATGGCGCCGCGATCCGCGCCGACTACCTGCAGTACTTCGCCCAGGCGCGCGCCGCGCTGCAGTCGCGCCTGCAGGCCAGTGGCATCGCCTGCGCGACCGGTTGGCTGGATCAGCCGCTGGACCAGCCGCTGCAGGCGCTGTTCGGCCGCAGGGGCGGCGCATGAGCCTGCTGTTCCCGCTGGGCCTGGCGGCGCTGGCCGCATGGCTGCTGCCACTGCTGATCCACCTCGCCCGCCGTCATCCCTACACGCCGCTGGATTTCGCTGCGCTGCGCTGGCTGCGCGCCCAGGTACGACCGCGGCAGCGCATCCGCTTCGATGATTGGCCGCTGTTGCTGGTGCGCCTGCTGTTGCTGGCCGCACTGGCCCTGCTGCTGGCGCGCCCGGCGCTGACCGGTCCTGCGCCCGTGCCAGCAGCGTGGACGGTGGTGGCACCGGGCCTGGACGCGACCGCGCTGCGCGGCAGCACCGATGCGCGCAACTGGCATTGGCTGGCGCCGGGCTTTCCCACCATCGACCAGCCCGCGCCGGCAGACGCTGCTGCCCTGCCCAGCCTGCTGCGCGAGCTGGACGCGCAGTTGCCGGCCGGCACCGCGCTGACCGTGCACGTACCCGACCCCTTGCCCGGCCTTGATGGTGCCCGCCTGCAGCTGTCGCGCAAGGTGCAGTGGCAGCCACACGCGCTGGCCATCACCGCGCCGCCACACGCTTCCCCGGCACCACGCCTGCGTACGCGCAGCGATGCACCGGCCGCTGCGCTGCAATGGCTGGGCGCGTTGCAGCGCGCGTGGAGCACGCAACCATTGGCGGCCCCCCTGGCCGACGACGCCTTGCCTGCCCGCGGCGAGATCGGCGTCTGGACCGCCACCGATGCGCTGCCTGGCACCTGGCAGCGCTGGCTGCAGCAGGGCGGCACGGTGCTGACCGCTGCGAAACCGCCAGCGGGTGCACCCGTACTGCTGCGCGATGCAGACAATGCACCGCTGCTGTGGCAGCAGCGCATCGGCCAGGGCCGCCTGCTGCATCTGCCCGGCGAATGGAACGTGGCCCGCAACAGTGCACTGCGCGATGACGGCCTGCCGCGCGACCTGCTGCAGACCCTGCAACCGCCATCAACGCCGCAGCTGGGTGATGCGCAGGACCAGACACCACGCCAGGCGCCCCTGCCCGCCGCAACGCCGCCCCTGCGCGAACCCACCGCCTGGCTGCTGCTGGTGATCGTGCTGCTGTTCGCGCTTGAGCGCTGGATGGCGAGCAGCGCGCGACGCAGGGCTGCATCATGAAGGCGCTGCAACAGGCATGGCAGCGCGCACGTCGGCGCCGCGCGGCGATCACCCTGCTGCTGGGCCTGCCGTGGGCGCTGGCGTCAGCGGCACTCGCGCTGCGCGTGTCCGGTTTCGATATCGCCTGCGTCGTGGCGACCGTGGCCCTGCTGATCATTGCGGCCGCCGCGACGATGCGCGCCCGGCAGCTGGACCGACGCTGGTTGCAACGCAGGCTCGATGCCAGTGGCGCCAGCGAAGACAGCGCCGATCTGCTGTTTGCCGATGGCGCTGCGCTCAACCCATTGCAGCAGCGCCAGCGCACGCACGTGCTGGCTGCGCTTGAACGCAACCTCCCCGAGCTGCGACCACGCTGGCCACGCAGGGCAGTGGCGCTGTGCTGGATTGGCGGTATCGCCGTCGCTGTGCTGGCACTGGGCTGGCCGCACAGCGGCGCACCGCGCCCCACGGCGCCTGCCTCGCCGCAAAGCAGCGCCAAGGCCGATCCATTGCGCCTGCAGTCCACTCGACTGCGCATCGACGCACCGGCCTACACCGGCCAACCCACGCGTACGCAGAACGCACTCGACGCCAAGGTCGCCGCCGACAGTCGCCTGTCCTGGTCACTGCGCTTCGACCGTGCACCCAGCAACGCCTGGCTGCAGTTCCACGACGGTCGACGCCTGCCGTTGCGCGAGCGCAATGGTGAATGGCAGGCGCAGGACGTAGCGCATACCCCGGTGCTGTATCGCGTGATCAGCCAACCGGCGCTGGCCGAAACCCGCCTGCATCGGCTCGACGTGGTCGCCGACCGTGCGCCGACGGTGCGCGTGATCGAGCCTGCCACCAGCCTGGTGCTGGGCACCCCCGGGCAACGGCAGTGGACGCTGCGCTTCGAGGCCAGCGACGATCATGGCGTCTGCGCGCGGGCGACGCTGTCGATCACCATCACCCAGGGCAGCGGCGAGAACATCACCTTCGTACGCCGCAGCGTGCCGCTCAGCGGCAGCGGCGAGGCGAAAGCACGGCGCTTTGCCCACACCCTTGATCTGGCCGCGCTGGGCGCACAGCCCGGCAACGATGTGATCGCCCAACTGGAAGTGCGCGACAACCACGCGCCGGCAGCACAAATCGGCCGCAGCAGCAGCGTGATCCTGCGCCTGCCCAGCGCCGAGGCCGTGCTCGGTGCCGAACTGGAAGGCCGCATCAAGAAGACCCTGCCCGCGTACTTCCGCAGCCAGCGGCAGATCATCATCGACGCCGAGGCGTTGATCCGCGAACGCCGGAGCGTAGCCGCCGATACCTTCGTCAAGCGCAGCGACGCGATCGGCGTCGACCAGCGCATCCTGCGCCTGCGCTACGGCCAGTTCCTGGGCGAAGAAAGCGAGGGCGCGCCGAAGCCACCGCCGACCAGCGACCTGCCCACCAGCGATACGCCGGCGGCAGACGCACACGATGACGATCATGAGCACGGTCACGGCGCCGAGGCCGGCGCACACGACGAGCACGGCCACGACCACGCTGGCGCAGCCAGCGGCAATGACACGCCCCCGGTGTTCGGCAGCGCCACCGACGTGCTGTCCGAGTACGGACATACCCACGACCACGCCGAGGCGGCGACACTGCTTGACCCGCAGACACGCGCCACCTTGAAGGCCGCGCTGGACCAGATGTGGTCGGCCGAAGGCGAGCTGCGCCAGGGCCGCCCCGAGCAGGCCCTGCCGTTTGCCTACAAGGCGCTGGCGTTCATCAAGCAGGTGCAGCAGGCCGAGCGCATCTACCTGGCGCGCGTCGGCCCGGAGCTGCCGCCGATCGACGAGAGCCGGCGCCTGAGCGGCGACCGTGCCGGGCTGGCCAGCCGCGACCTGCCGCTGGCCGCGCGCACGCCGCCCGATCCGGCCGTCGTCGAGGCCTGGCAGCGATTGGGCGACGAGGACGGCATACTCGATCTGGACAGGCTGGCCACCTGGCAGCAGCGCAACAACGCCTTCCTGCCCGATGCACTGGACCTGGCTGCCGCCATCGAGCAACTACGCATCGACCCCGGCTGCACCGAGTGCCGGCAGCGCCTGCGCGCGCAGCTGTGGCGCGCACTGCAGCGGCCACTGCCACAGGTGATGCGACGCCGTGCGGCCGATGCCATGGGGCAGCGCTATCGCGACGCGCTGGAGGCACAGCCATGAGCACATCGGCATTGCACGTGTGGGTCGCAGTGGCGCTGGCGCTGATCGTGCTCGTCGCCAGTGCACGCCAGCTGCGTTCGCCCACGCGGGGGCGCGGCCATCTGATCGCCGTGCTCACGCTGCAGGCGGCCGCCGCTGCGCTGCTGTACGTCTGCCTGCTGCCGCCCTCACAGCGCGCTTCCCTGGCCGGCCTGGTGGTGATCGGCGCCGGGGCCGACAGGACCGGTGCACTGCCCACCGGCGGCACCCGGGTGCTGCTGCCGGAAGCAACCGATATGGCCGGTGCAGCGCGCGTGCCGGACCTGGCCACCGCACTGCGCCGCTATCGGTCCTCCACGGTGACACTGGTCGGTGCCGGCCTGGCCGCGCGTGACCGCGATGCCGTGCTGCCCGCCGACACGCGCTGGCAGGCGGCCCCTGCAGCCAACGGATGGATCGCCCTGCAGCCGCCCGTGGACACCGCTCCCGGTGCGCGCTTCGACGTGCACGCACAGGCACGCGGCGTAGACCGCGCGCAGGCCGAACTGCTGGACCCGGCCGGTGCCGTGGTTGATCGTGCACCGCTGGCGGCGGACGGCCGTGTACAGCTCAGCGGCATCGCCCGCGCCGAAGGCCGCAGCGTGTTCCAGCTGCGCCTGCTGGATGCGCAGGGCCATGTCGCCGACAGTGTGCCGGTGCCGCAGCAGACACTGGCCGCCGCTCCGCTGCGCCTGCTGGTGCGCTCGGCTGCCCCCGGCGCCGAACTGAAGTACCTGCGCCGCTGGGCCACCGATGCCGGCATCCGCGTGCAGGTGCAGGCCGAGACCGGCGCAGGCCTCAGCCTGGGCGACGGCAACGTGGCGTTGGACGCGTCCACGCTGGCGCGCAGCGATCTGCTGCTGCTCGACGAACGCAGCCTGGCCGCGCTCGGTGCCGCTCAGCTGGCGGCCGTGCGCCAGGCCCTGCGCGATGGCCTGGGCCTGCTGGTGCGCAGTACCGGCGCGCCATCAGCCAGCGCACGGCAACGCCTGCGCGATCTCGGCCTGCCCGTGCAGGGCGATGCCAGCAGCCAGGTTGCGGCGATGCCCGGCGAGGGTGACGCAACGATGCTGCAGGCACGTCGCGGGCCGCTTGCCGCCGGCACCCTGCCCACCGCCGATGGCGAAGACGCCGACCGCGCGTCGCACGCCGCGCCGCTGCCGGCGCTGGAATATCTGGCGCTGCAGGCAGCCGACAGCCGCCCCCTGCTGCAGGATCGCGACGGCAAGCCCATCGGTGGGTGGCGCGCCGTCGGCAAGGGGCGCATCGGGCTGCTGCCGATCACTGACAGCTGGCGCTGGGTACTGGCCGGTCGCGAGGATCGCCACGGCGAGTTGTGGAGCACGGCGTTCGCCACCCTCGCACGCGCGCAGGTGGGGACCGAAGTTCCATGGTCGACACAGGCACTGGCCTGGGCCGGCGAACGGCAGTCGCTGTGCGGCGTGCAGGCACCTCTGCGGGCCTTCGACGCACGCGGCGATGGCGTGCCGCTGATCGTCGACAGCACCACCGGCACAGCACGATGCGCGGGCTGGTGGCCGCGCCAGGCCGGTTGGCAGCGCCTGCAGCACGGCGACCGCACCCAGTGGCGTTACGTGTTCGATCCGAAGCAGGCCCCTGCCCTGCACCGGCAGGCGATGATGGATGCCACCGCGCAGCGGCTGGCCACTGCGGCGCCGGCAACCGCGCAGGCGAGCCAGCGCGTGCCGGGACCGCGCTGGCCGTGGTGGCTGGCATTCGTGCTGTGCGCATCGCTGCTGTGGTGGCTGGAGCGCCGGCGCTGATCCGGGGTCGGATCCCTTTCGCGTGCGAAAGGGCTCTGACCCCACCGATTGAGTCGCGAACACCATCCACGCATGGCGTGGATCTACTGATGCCGTGCAGGGTAGATGCCCACCTCGGTTGGCGGCGGGCCGTCCGCGCGTTTCCTCCACGCATGGCGTGGATCTACCTGCGGCGGTACACACCATTGAAGCGCACGTTCATGCCGCCGCACTCGCTGTTGTCGGCCACGAGCAGCACATCGCCCAGCAGCTGCGCGTGCACCGTGCAGCTGTCCTCGACGAAGTCGACCTGGGCACCACGCGCTACCGCCTGCGCGCTTACCGCGCCGATGTTCGGCCCATAGGGACGAACCTCCGGCGATGGATTGGCCGAGGGCCAGTAGGCGTCGCCTTCCACCTGCAGCTGGTTGCCGTGTACGCGGATCTTCAGGCCGTTGTCTCCATCCTTCCAGTCACCCGACCACGCCTGCAGCGTCGGCGCGGGCACCGGCAACGCCTGCAGCTTGCTGCGATCCACCCAGCCTGCGCTGCCACCCACCTTGTTCGGGAAGAACGCGCAGCGGTAGCGGCCAAGATCGCGCCCGGTCACCACCGTGTCGCCACTCACCACGTAGCTGCGCTGGCGGCAGGCGGGTTCGCCCTTGGCCGGGCAGCCGTCCATGTCGCCCAGCAGGTACAGGCGCGGCGTATCCACCACCTTGGCCAGGGCAAAGCCCGATTGTTCCGAAGGGAACGCGCCATTGCGGCACGAACCGCCATCGGCCAGGTCGCTGGCGGACGCGGCAAGCGGGCTCAGCGTTGCAAGCAGGAACAGGGTACGCAGCGGCATCCAGGCAGCCTCGAAGGGAAGGCCCGCAGGATACCGCCTACTTCTCCGGCGGCGCGCCGCAACCATCCTGCTGGGCGCAGAACTGCAGCGCGCGGCGTTGCTGCTCGGCGCTCAGTTGCGGGGGCGGCCGCGCGATGGCCGACTGGATCTGGTCCGGGCCGCCGGTGATCTTGTTCAGGCCCTTGGCCGCGGCCATCACACCCTTGACCACGCCCATCATGATGTAACCGCCGCCCATGCTGACCTGTTCGGGCGACGGCGGCTCGCTCCAGTCGCGGCTGAAGCGGTTGTTCTCCGCGCGCATCGGGTTCTTGAAGCGGTACAGGTCCAGCGGCTGGTCGTCTTCGGGTTTCAGCGCACGCACTTCACCCAGCGTGGTGACATCCCCCTGCGCAGGCGCAGCGACGACAGGCATGTCATCAGCGGCGGGCGGCGTAGTGGGTGCCGGTACGGGACCAGGCGCGGGCACGGCCGCAGGTGCCGGCTGCTGCGCCTGCACGATGCCCGCCAGCAGCATGCTGGCCAGAAGTGCTCCCTGCGTTGCGCGTTTTGCCACAGCCATCCGCCCTTGCCTGTTGCGTCCAAGTGTCGAGGATACGGATGCAGGCTTCAGATTTCGTTGGCAACCATGTGGGCGTTCAGGGTGTGTCGCGCATCACCGGACCCGGCCGGTGCGCCGACGTTTGCAACAATCGTCATTCCCATCAGGACGCTGGGCCGACAAGCTGTGGTATTTCCCGCTAGCCCTGTCGACCATGGCACCGCCCTCCACCTCCATGTCGCTGCAGCGGTTCAGCCGCTGATGTCCCGCGCTGCGCTGCTGGTCGTACTCGCACTGCTGCTGGCGATGATTGTTGCCGCCGTTGCCGAATGGACGTCCCGCGTCCGCACCGGATTGGCATTGCTGCGCCGGAGCAGCGCGCTGCGAACGCTGGATGCCGATGAACACGCGGCGCTGGCAACGGTGCGCGCACTGACCGGCTGCGTCCATGGCGACCAGGTGCAGGTACTGCGCGGAACGTTCACCGGAGGCGCCGTCAGCCGCCACTACCCGGTCTGTGACGGCCTGCTGGGCAGCATTCCCGTGCTGCTGCCGCGGCAGGCATGCACACACCTTGCTGTGGACAATGACGCCGAAGTGGTGCTGAGCGAACGCTGGGCCGTTGTGGTGCGTCTCAATGGATTCCATGTGGCCGCAATGCGACCGGTTGCAGCCGCCAGCCGGATCCGGGGCGAGCGTCTCGAGACACCGGAAGAAGTCGCGATGCGACGCGGACCCGGGTTGCGCCCGTCCGCGCTGTTGATCGCGGTGCTGGCGCTATGGGCCGCTGTCGATGCGTCCGGCCTGCTCTGCCTGCCCCTGCCGCGTGATGTGAGCTACCTGTCAGGAGTGCCCCTGCTCGCCATTGCCGGCCTGGGGTTCTGGCTGGGTCGACCGCGCCGCAGTGCCCCTGCGACGGCACAGCGCGTGCTGCAGGTGCAGGGGCGCCTGCGCGCATACCAGCGGAACGGACAGACATCGCAGGCGTGGCTGCTGGGCAAGGACCTGCGCGTGCAACTTCCATGGGAGTGGGTGAACGTCGCGGGATTTTCCACGGGGCGCTCGATGCGCCTGGATGTACGCGCCTGTGATGGCAAGGTGCTGGCCGCGGGACCAGGATGGTGCCTGGCTAGCGACCGGCTGCGCTACCCGGCCAGCGGGGGGTTCTGGCACCTGGCCTGGCTCGGCCTGCTGCTGCTTTTACAAGTGCTCGGCGTCATCTGGTTGCCCCTGCCGCAGCGGCCGGACCTGGGCTGGCCGGGCGTACTCCATTGGCAGCTGTTCGCGCTGTTGGCGGCGGGCTGGCACGTGCTGATGCTCGTCGTGTGTGTTCGTCGGTCCGTCAGCCGCACTGCCGCACTTGGCGCCGCGCTCAAGGCGCGCCCTGCCCCCGGCACTGAATGATTCATGCCACCCCGTCGCGGCGTCTCACATGCTGAGATCCATCTGTGTTGCCATGTGAACCCCTGAAAATCGACTTCCCATGGCCTACGAACTCGCCAAGCGCACCGCCGATGCGGAGCAGCAGCTCGCCACCCGCGATGGCCTGCCCGCACGCGATGGCGCCCTGCTCAGCGCACGCCTGCAGCGCCGCTACCAGGATCGCATCACCGGCAGCTTCGCCATTCCCGGCCGCGAAGGCCGCTATGCGCCGATTCCCGCGTCGGTGCCACCGGCGCTGGCCGCCGCGCTGAAGGCACGCGGCATCGAGCAGCTCTACAGCCACCAGGCCGAGGCATGGGAGGCCAGCCAGCGTGGCGACCACGTCGCCATCGTTACCCCCACCGCCAGCGGCAAGTCGCTGTGCTACACCCTGCCGGTGGTCAGCGCCGCCATGCAGGACAAGGCCAAGGCGCTGTACCTGTTCCCCACCAAGGCACTGGCCCAGGACCAGGTGGCCGAACTGCTGGAGCTCAACCGCGCCGGCGACCTCGGGGTGAAGGCCTTCACCTTCGACGGCGACACCCCCGGCGACGCGCGGCAGGCGATCCGCCTGCATGGCGACATCGTGGTCTCCAACCCGGACATGCTGCACCAGGCGATACTGCCGCATCACACCAAGTGGGCGCAGTTCTTCGAAAACCTGCGCTACATCGTCATCGACGAAGTACACACCTATCGCGGCGTGTTCGGCAGCCATGTCACCAACGTGCTGCGCCGGCTCAAGCGCATCTGCGCGTTCTACGGGGTGCAACCGCAGTTCATCCTGTGCTCGGCCACCATCGGCAACCCGCAGGCGCATGCCGAGGCGCTGATCGAAGCACCGGTCACCGCCATCACCGAATCCGGTGCACCCAGCGGGCCCAAGCAGGTGCTGCTGTGGAATCCGCCGGTGATCAACCCCGACCTGGGCCTGCGTGCCTCGGCGCGCTCGCAGAGCAACCGCATCGCCCGCATCGCGATCAAATCCGGGCTGAAGACGCTGGTGTTCGCGCAGACCCGGCTGATGGTGGAGGTGCTGACCAAGTACCTGAAGGACATCTTCGACCACGATCCGCGCAAGCCACCCCGCATCCGCGCCTACCGCGGTGGCTACCTGCCCACCGAGCGCCGCGAGACCGAGCGTGCGATGCGTGCCGGCAACATCGACGGCATCGTCAGCACCTCGGCGCTGGAACTGGGCGTGGACATCGGCAGCCTGGACGTGGTGATCCTCAACGGTTACCCCGGCAGCGTGGCTGCCACCTGGCAGCGCTTCGGCCGCGCCGGACGCCGCCAGCAGCCCGCACTCGGGGTGATGGTGGCCAGTTCGCAGCCGCTGGACCAGTACGTGGTGCGCCATCCGGACTTCTTTGGCGAGGCGTCGCCGGAACACGCACGCATCGCACCCGACCAGCCGTTGATCCTGTTCGATCACATCCGCTGCGCGGCGTTCGAACTGCCGTTCCGGGTCGGCGATGGCTTCGGCCCGATCGATCCTGAGGTGTTCCTGGAAGCACTGGCCGAAACCGAGGTCATCCACCGCGAAGGCGAACGCTGGGAGTGGATCGCCGACAGCTATCCGGCCAACGCGGTCAGCCTGCGCGCGGTGGCCGACGGCAACTTCGTGGTGGTCGACCGCAGCGATGGCCGCCAGCAGATCATCGCCGAAGTGGACTACTCCGCTGCAGCGCTGACCCTGTACGAAGGCGCCATCCACATGGTGCAGTCCACGCCCTACCAGGTGGAAACGCTGGACTGGGAAGGCCGCAAGGCCTACGTCACCCGCACCCACGTGGACTACTACACCGACAGCATCGACTTCACCAGGCTCAAGGTGCTGGACCGTTTCGATGGTGGCGTGGCCGGCCGTGGTGATTCGCACCATGGCGAAGTGCACGTGGTGCGCCGCGTGGCCGGTTACAAGAAGATCCGCTACTACACCCACGAGAACATCGGCTACGGCCCGGTCAACCTGCCCGACCAGGAACTGCACACCACCGCGGTGTGGTGGCAGCTGCCGCAGGCGCTGCTGCTGCGCGCCTTCGCCAGCAAGCAGGATGCGCTGGATGGGTTCCTCGGCGCCGCCTATGCACTGCACATCGTTGCCACCGTGGCAGTGATGGCCGATGCGCGCGACCTGCAGAAGTCGGTGGGCAACGGCGATGGCACCTGGATCGCGATTGCCGACCAGAGCGGGCGCGGCCAGCTGCGGGGCAGCGATGGCGAGCCTGGCGCGGTGGAACTGCTGCAGGAATTCGTGCCGACCGTATACCTGTACGACAACTTCCCCGGTGGCGTCGGCCTGAGCGAGCCGCTGTGGCAGCGCCAGGCCGAGCTGGTGCAGCGCGCGCGCGAACTGGTACAGCGCTGCGACTGCAAGGCGGGTTGCCCGGCCTGCGTCGGCCCGGTGCTGGCCGCGCAGGAACAGGATGAAACCTCGCCGCGTGCGCTGGCGCTGCGCGTGCTCGACCTGTTCGATGCGCAGGCCTGCCAGCAGGTGGCCGATGTGGTGGCAAGCACGCGCGACCCGATGGAGCTGATCGCCCCGTGAGCCTGAGCTTGGACAAGCTGCGGCTGCTTCGCAAGCAGGCGGGTGACCCGAAAGCAGCCACGCCTGCCGCGCCGACGCAGCAGACGCCGCCGGCACGGGTGGCCGCCAACGATGCGCGGCAGCCACCGGCCGAGCGTTCGGTGTTTGCCTGGGTGGAACAGGAGATCCGCCACAAGCCGACCGGCACCGCCACCGCCACGCCTGCGCCAGCAGCACTGCGACGGCCCGAAGTGGGCAGCCTGCATCGCCTGCTCGGCATGCGCTCGCGGGGTGGCCCTGCGCCGGCACGCGCCAGCGCGCAGGATCGCCAACTGCCCGGCAACGAGATTGCGCCCGGCCTGTTCCTGATCGAGTCACTGCTGCCGCAGCCGATTCCCGCCATGCCGCTGTCGCTGGCCTTCGCCAAGCGCGAGGGTGAGCACGTGGCTGCGCGTGACCTGCTGTTCTTCGATACCGAGACCACCGGCCTGGCCGGCGGCACCGGCACCCGCGCCTTCATGATCGGCGCGGCCGACTGGCATGTGTGCCCGCAGCGTGGCGAAGGCCTGCGCATCCGCCAGCTGCTGATGTCGACGATGGCTGCCGAGGAAGCGATGCTGGCCGCCTTCGCCAGCTGGCTGCAGCCGCATACCGTGTTCTGCAGCTACAACGGCCGCAGCTACGACGCCCCACTGCTGAAGACACGCTATCGGCTGGCCCGCCAGGCCGATCCCATCACCGCGCTGGACCATGTCGACCTGCTGTATCCCACCCGCCGCCGTTACCGCGGAACGTGGGAGAACTGCAAGCTGTCCACCATCGAGCGGCAACTGCTGCGCGTGGTGCGTGAAGATGATCTGCCCGGCTCGGAAGCACCCGCCGCATGGCTGCGCTTCCTGCGGGGCGGCGATGCGCTGAATCTGCGCCGGGTGGCCGACCACAACCACCAGGACGTGGTGACCCTGGCACTGCTGCTGCAGCGGCTGGTGCGGGAAGAGCAGCGCGAACGGGAGACCCTGGCGCTGGTAAGCGGATGAACGGAGAGGGCGGATCCAGGCCGCGTTGACATCACTGACACAGGGCTCGGCGACACTGCCGCTACTGAACACCACCCAGGAGTACTGCCATGCGTCGATCCCCCCTGTTGCTGCTTGCAGCCGTCCTGCCGCTGGCCGCCTGCAGCCATGCCGGTGGCAACGCCTCTGCCGATGCCGGCAGCCTGCCGGCCAAGGTGTCCGATGGTCCGCAGGAGTGCCGCCCCGAGGCGCTGGACGCATTCACCGGCAAGACCGCCGACGAAGCAACGATCAAGAAGCTGGTGGCCGACAGCGGCGCGCGTAACGCACGCGTGGTGAAGCCGGGCATGGCGGTGACCATGGACTTCCGCCAGGACCGGGTAACGGTGCAGGTGGACGCACAGAACCGCATCGAACGTGCCAGCTGCGGCTGATGGGGTAGCGCCGGGCCCTGCCCGGCGGATTCCATTCGGATACGCGCCGCTGCGGGCGCCGGGCATGGCCCGGCGCTACCGCTCTGTCAGAGCCGCTCGGCCTTGCCGCTGGCCAGCGCACGCGCGATGACCTGCTCTGCCTGCTTCGCTGCCTGTGCCTGCAGCCGTGCCTGGCGCTCACCCAACGCGGCCTGTTGACTGCCCAGTGCCGCCTGCTGGCTTCCCAGCGCGGCCTGCTGGCTGGCGAGTCGGCTCATCTCGCGGCTACGCTCGGACTGCAGCGCCTGGTTGCGGGCAACCTGTGATGCGCGCTGTGCTTCGGCCGCAGCCTTGCGTGCAATCGCCGCATCATCCACCGCGCCGCGTGTAGCCCGCGCCGCTTCGGCTGCCGCTTCGCGATTGATGTCGCGATCGTTGATCGCACTGCGTGCAGCCCGTGCGGCGGCGAGGGCGATCTCACGCGCCTCTTCGCCCTGCAGCCTGCCCAGCTCGCCCTGCTCGCGGCCGAGCTGGCCCTGCTGACGACCCAGCACACTCTGCTGGCGCCCCAGTTCACTCTGCTGGCGGCTCAGGTCGACGGCGCCGGCATAGGCACGCTGCAACGACTGGATCAGCATCGGATCGCGCACCACGTAGCGCTTGTCGCCCTGGCGGAACCACAGGGCGGGGCCGTCACCAAGCCGGCTGCGCGCCTGCATCACATCGTCCATGCCGGCATTGGCGAACGCCTGGCCGTGATCAACGAGGACGAAGGCCTGCTGTGGCGGCGTACCCAGATCCAGCTGGCCATGGGTGACGATGGTGGTCTGCGAGTGCGCATGGGTGCCTGCGTCCTGCTCCTCGTCTTCATTGACGTCGGCAGGTTCCTCAGGCTCGGCGGGTTCTGCCGGCTCGGCCCAGTCGGCCGGCTCCGCCGGTACCGCTGCGGCAGGCGGCGCTGCCGGTGCCGGGGGTGCTGCGGGCGGCGGCGGCGGCGCTGGCACAGCGCGCGGCGGTGCCGGCGGTGCAGGCGGGACCGGCGCGGCCACCAGCCGCATCGGCGCCACTCCCACGGCCAATACAACCAGCGTCAAGCCGACGGCCAGCAGGCGTGGGCACGCCCGGTGCGACTGCAGCGACAGCAGGCGGCGCTTGAGGCTGGTGGTGCTGGGCGCTGCGCTGGCCACGCCGAGGTGTGGCTGCGGCGCCACACCCAGCTGCAGCAGCAACCGGCCATAGGCATGACGGCTGGCACCGTGCTGGCCGACCACCGCCGCATCCACGGCTTCCTCGCGGGCCTGGGCGTATTCGCGCACGGCCAGGCGCAGCAGCGGATGGAAGAAGAACAGGTGCTGGGCCAAGGCAGGCAGCAGCCCCCACTGCAGGTCACGACGCTGCAGGTGCTGCAGCTCGTGGGTCAGCGCCAGGTCCAGCGCATCGCCCTGCAGCGCGTTCATTCCCGCCGGCAGCAGCAGCACCGGACGGAACGGCCCGACCAGCTGCGGCGCGTCCACCTGGTCGCTCATCCACAGGCGCGGCGCGCGGCGCAGGCCGTGCGCATCCGAGGCCAGCTGCAGCGCCTGCACCAGCGCCTGGTCCTCGCACGGATACGACGCCGCCAGCAGCGCACGGCAACGGCGCCATTCGCCGAAGGTCCGCAACGCCATCAGCAGTACACCGGACATCCACAGCGCGGCCAGGGCCAACGCCCACCAGGCCACCGGGGTGCTGCCGACATCACCCATCGGCGTGTTCGCCAGCAGGTGCGCCGATGCCTCCGGTGCCATCGTATATATCGCGTCCGCCGCAAGATCCACGGTCGTCACTGCCACCGCATCGGGTGCGGGCAACCAGGCCAGCTGCAGCGGTTGGCTCCACAACAGACCGACCACCGCCTGCAGCGACACCAGCCACCACAACCGGCAACGGGTGGCCGCCGACAGTGCCGGCAGCGCGCGGCACAGCAGGTACACCAGCGCCACCAGCAACACGGTCTGCAAGCTGGTCCAACCCAGCCGCTCCAGCATCGGAATCAACATCGAGGTATCCATGGCTCAGTCCTCCTGGCGACGCGATTGCAGTTCGGCCACCAGCGCTTCCAGTTCGGCCAGTTCGTTGTCGCTGACCTTCTGCCGCTGCGACAGGTACGCCACGAATGGCGACACCGAGCCCTGCAGCGTGTTGTCGACGAACTGGGCAACGGCGCCCTGCAGCACGCTCTCCGGGCCACGGGTAGGCTGGTAACGGTAGACACCCTGCTGCTGCCTGCGCTGCAGGTAACCCTTGGCGCGCAGGCGCTCCATCATCGTCAACACGGTGGACCGGGCCAGTCCGCGCGGTTCGCCATAGCCGCTGGCGACCTCGCCGACGCTGGCCGGTGCCTGCTCATCCACATACTGCAGCAGGGCCAGTTCCTGGTCCCCGATGGTCTTGCCACGCATGACAACACTCCCTTGACTACACGTGTCGCTACTGTTGCCATGACGACACCTGTAGTCAACCCCCCGGAAGTCATGGGCCGACGAACGGTAGGGCGCGCAGCCGGCTTGAACCTTTTACGCCGGGCGCGCATCCGACCCATGGCCCGTCGCCTGCGGCAGCCGTCATCGCCGCCGATCTTTCCGCCCTCCGGGAACCCGCATGCCTCGCCAGACGCTACGAACCCTGCTCATGATCATCAGCCTGCTGCCCTTCGCCGCCGTCTCCGCCAACCAGGACCAGGCCAACGACCAGACCCGTCGTTTCATCCGGCAGACCATGCAGGAACAGCGCATCCCGGGCCTGCAGATCGCGGTGGTCAAGGATGGCCAGGTGGTGCTGTCGGAAACCTATGGGCTGGCCAACGTCGAGAACGGCGTGGTCGCCACCCGCAGCACCCGGTTCCCGCTCAACTCGGCCACCAAATCCTTCACCGGTGTCGCTCTGGCGCAGCTGGCACAGGACGGGCGGGTGGATCTGGACGCGCCCATCGCGCGCTATCTCGACGACCTGCCCGAAAGCTGGCGGGCGGTGCGGGTGCGCCAGCTGCTCGCCCACACCTCCGGCCTGCCCGACATCCTCGATGCAGAGGGATTGCTGGGTGGGGGCTCGGAACAGGATGCATGGCAGGCGGTCCGCGCGCTGCCGGCAGAGGCCAGGGCCGGCGAGCGTTTCCAGTACAACCAGACCAACTACCTGCTGCTGGCGCGGATCATCGCGCGGCAATCCGGCATGCCCTACGAACGCTTCCTGGCCACCGGCCAGTTCTCCACCGCGCGCATGGCACGCACCACGTTCGGCGACAGCTACGACCTGATCCCGGATGCGGCGACGATGTACAGCTACCTGCCACGCGCCACCGATGCAAAGGATGCGACGCCACGCCTGTCGCACTGGTTCTACGACATGCCGCCCAGCCTGTGGGCCGGCGGCGGCATCCTCACCACGGCCGATGACACCGCGCGCTGGTTGGCAGCATTGCAGGAGGGACGCCTGCTGGAGCAGCGCGCGGTGCAGCGGATGTGGACGGCCGAGCGCCTCAACGATGGCAGCGCCGGTGACTGGGCCGCAGGCTGGCCGGTGTTCAACACCGCACCCGACCTGCAGGTGGGCGGCATGGGCGGTGCGCGCTCGGCCTTCATCGTCTATCCCGAGCGCGGCCTCGCCGTTGTCCTGCTGACCAACCTGGTCGGCGCCAATCCGCAGCAGTTCATACCGCGCATCGCCGGCTTCTACTCCGCCGCGCCCTAGCCACGCGGCCCGCCCATCACCGGCAGGATCACCCCGCTGATGTAGCTGGCGCAGGCCGGCGAGGCCAGGAACACATAGGCCGGCGACAGTTCTTCGGGCTGTGCCGGCCGCCCCATGTCACTGTCCTTGCCGAACTCGGCCACATCCTTGGCCTGCTTGTCGGCCGGATTCAACGGCGTCCACACCGGGCCCGGCGCCACGCAGTTGACCCGGATGCCGCGCGGCAGCAACTGGCTGGCCAGCGCCTTGGTGAACGCATGGATCGCGCCCTTGGTAGCCGAATAATCGATCAGTGCCTTGCTGCCGAACAGGCCGGTTTCCGAGCCGGTGTTGATGATGCTGGCGCCCTCGCCCAGGTGCGGCAGCACTGCGCGTGCCATCTGGATATAGCCGCCGATATTGGTCTGCAGGGTTTCCTGCAGGTGCGCGTCTTCCAGGTCTTCCAGGCGCTCGCAGTGCAGCTGGAACGCCGCATTGTTGACCAGGATGTCGATGCCACCGAAGGCCTTGGCCACCTGCTTGACGGCCTTGTTGCAGAAGCCCGGGTCGCGCACGTCGCCGGCGATCACCACGCAGCGGCCGCCCTCTTTTTCCACGTGCTGACGCGTCAGCTCGGCGTCCTTGGCTTCATCCAGATGCAGCACGGCAACGTCGGCGCCTTCGCGGGCGAACAGCACCGCCACCGCACGGCCGATGCCGGAATCACCACCGGTGACGATGGCCCGCATGCCCTGCAGCTTGCCGCTGCCGACGTAATCCGGCGCGAGGAAGCGCGGGGCCAGCTCCAGTGCATGCTCATGGCCGGGCTTGGCCAGCTGCTGCGCCGGCATCTTCTCCGGCTGATGGCGCGGTCCGGCCTGGGTGGCGGTCTTCTTTTTTGTCGCCTTCTTTGCCGCGCGTACATCCTTCGCTTTCTCCTGGTCCTGCAGGCGTCGCTGCCGTGCTGCGACACGCGCCGCGCGCGGATCGGAAGCGGCGGCCTTGCGGGTGGCGGTCTTCACCACGCGCGGGCGCTCGGTATCGGCGGCCGTCGTCGCAGCGGTACTGCCCTTGCGGACCTTGGGGTCGCCTTGCGGCGGGCGGGGGTCTTCTTGGTGGTGGCCATGCAGGTCTCCTCGGGAGGGTGGGGGTTGCCGGCCAGCGGCCGGCACTACCGGGGCGCGTGCGCCGCAGTACCGGGGCGGCGTGCGCCGCTCGTGCAGTGTCTCCACGCAGGCTGTTGGCAGCAGTGAGCGCACTGTGTCCATCGCGTGCACGGCGTTCATTCCGCCACCACGCGTGTCGTCGCACCCTGCAGGCCACAACACGAGGAACGCCCCCCATGAAACATGCCATTGCCACCGCCGTCGTCTGCTTCGCTCTCGCCGCCTGCAGCAGCAGCCCGGTCGCCCAGGTCCAGCCGATCGATGGGGTGATTTCAGGCCAGTGCCACACCGACAAGGTGCGCGGCGCAGTCGGCCTCGCTGCTTCGGGCATGACCATCGAACGTGCGCGCGTGGACAGCGACAGCCTGCACGTGCAGGTAACCCGCGGCAGCCGCGAGCGCAGCGGCAACACCGCCAGCGGCGCTGCCGATCCGGCCGCCGGTGCAGCCACGGAAGGTGGGGATCGCCTGACCATCGAAACCGGCCGCACCAACAACATCACCGCCATCTACTGCGGCTGACCTGCCTTGCGGCTGAGCCGCCGGGCCCGCCGCAGTACCTTCAATGTGGCCTGCTCCCACTGCCGCGGGCCGCGCAGGCCCGCCAATGCAGTCAGTTCGCCGCGTTCCCAACCGGCGAACACGCAGGGATCGATGTAGGCCTTGCGGCATACCGCTGGCGTATTGCCCAAGCGCGCAGCCACCTGGCACACCACCTCGCGTTGCGCCTTGGCCAGCGCGCGTTGGCTGGCCGGCTCGGGCAGCTCGGTGGCGGCGAAGGCCTGCACCGCCGCCATCGTGCCGCCCCAGGTGCGGAAGTCCTTGGCGGTGAAGTCCTCGCCCATCACCTCGCGCAGGTAGTCGTTCACCGCGCCCGAATCCACAGGCTGCACCTCGCCCGCGTCGTCGCGGTACTGGAACAGGGCCTGACCCGGCAGCTGCTGCACGCTGCGTACCAGCGCGCCCAGCCGACGGTCACCGACCACCACCTCCTGCAACTGCCCGGACTTGCCGCGGAAGCGCATGCGCACCCGGCCACCCCGAAGCAGGTCCAAGTGACGGTTGCGCAACGTTGTCAGGCCGTATGACTTGTTCTCCTGCGCATAGGCTTCATTGCCCACCCGCACCAGCGTGTCGGCCAGCAGCGCGACCACCACCGCCAGCACCTTCTCGCGCGGGAAACCGCTGCGCTTGAGGTCGCGGCCCAGGCGTCGCCGCAGCGCCGGCAGTGCCTGGCCGAAGGCGATGGTGCGGTCGAACTTGCCGGCGTCGCGCACGGCCGCCCAGTCGGCGTGGTAACGGTACTGCTTGCGCCCGCGCGCATCGCGGCCGGTGGCCTGCAGGTGGCCATCGGCGTGGGCGCAGATCCACACGGCGGTATAGGCCGGTGGAATGGCCAGCGCGCGGATGCGCTGCAGGGTGGCGGCATCGCGCACGGCATGGCCATCGGCATCGCGATAGGCAAAGCCCTTGCCTGCGCGTCGCCGGCTGATGCCAGGCTGGGTGTCATCGACGTAGCGCAGGCCGGCGGCGCGCGCGGCCTGGCGTTCGGGTGTGGGGGTCGCTGGCATGCCTGCAGTCTGCCGATCGGCGCGGCGTGGCCACGTCAATAACGCAAGACAAACACGTGAGGGCGGGTTCGCCGCTATGCTCGGCCTTTCACCGTCCCTTCCCTTCCGGAGTCATGATGTCGTTCCCGATCCGCGCCCGTTCCCTCTCCGCCCTGCTGCTGCCGGCCGTGCTGGCCCTGACCGCCTGCCAGGCGCCGTCGCTGGATGAGCAGGATTCGGCCACCGCCCACGCCCAGCAGGCCGCCGAGGCCGCCAAGGCGCCGGCCGACGAAGCCGGCAAGGCCACCGAAGCACCCCCGGTCGGCAACTGCGACGCCAGCCAGGTGCAGAGCCTGGTCGGCCAGCCCTATACCGAAGCGCTCGGCAAGCAGGCCCAGGAAGATGCCGCGGCCAAGCAGCTGCGCGTACTGCACCCCAATGACGTCACCACGATGGAGTTCCTGGGCGATCGCCTGAACATCGAAGTGGACGCAAAGGACGTGGTCAGCGGCGTCCGCTGCGGCTGAGCAAGCCCGCGCCGGCAAGCGTTTGCCGGCGCTTTGGTTGCGCCTGCAACCGTGTATTGCGGCGTTGCAGCAACCTGTGATCTAGTCGAGGCATCCGGTGGCCTCATGATGCGCTCCAGGAAGAGCACGGCGTGTGCGTCAGGGTGAGTGTGAAGACACTTGGCGTGCGGCCAGACAGGGCGCGCGCCGCCGCGCAGGCCAGTGCCTGCGCAAAGTGAGCAACGCCGCATGGGCGTGCGCCAAGCGGCTTCCCGAGGGGCCGCGCCATGCGCGGCACACTCCACCATGACGTACAGGGCGTGCTCTACAGAGCGGGCAGGGGTGTCCCCGTTCATTTCAATCTGCATCGAGGTAGAGATGGCCCCCCGCAACCGCCAAGGGCTTTACGACCCGCGCTCCGAGCGCGATGCCTGTGGATTTGGCATGGTCGCCCAGCTCGACGACCAGCCTTCGCGCCTGCTGGTGGATACCGCCATCGCTGCGCTCTCGCGCATGACCCACCGTGGTGGTGTCGCCGCCGATGGCCTCACCGGCGATGGTTGCGGCCTGCTGCTGCGCCGCCCCGATGCCTTCCTGAAACTGCTGGCCAGCGAAGCCGGCATCGCCGTCGGCGCGCGCTTCACTGCGGGCCTGGTGTTCCTGCCGCACCATGCCGACGCCGCACAGGCCTGCCGCACGCAGCTGCAGCAGCAGATCGAAGCGGTGGGCTGCAAGGTGGCCGGCTGGCGCGAGGTACCGACCGACGACAGCGTCTGCGGACAACTGGCACGTGACACCCTGCCGCGCATCGAGCAGGTGTTCGTCGATGCCGGCGTCGGCCAGGATGACGCCGGCTTCGGCCTGGCCCTGTTCCTGGCCCGCCGCCGCAGCGAACAGCAGCTGCGTGCGCACGCCGACTACTACGTCACCACGCTCAGCCCCAACGCCATCAGCTACAAGGGCATGGTGCTGCCGGACAAGCTCAGCCGCTTCTTCCCGGACCTGCAACGCCGCGAACTGGCCTCCAGCGCCATCGTGTTCCACCAGCGCTTCTCCACCAATACGCTGCCGCGCTGGCCGCTGGCGCACCCGTTCCGGATGCTCGCCCACAACGGCGAGATCAACACCATCGAAGGCAACCGGCGCTGGGCACAGGCGCGCAGCAAGGTGTGGAAGACGCCCCGTTTCGACATCGGCGAATTCGACCCGGTCATCTCCATGCACGGCTCCGATTCGCAGAGCCTGGACAACATGCTGGAACTGATGGTGTCCGCCGGCATGGAGCTGATCCAGGCGCTGCGCATCCTGGTGCCCCCGGCAACGCAGTCGCTGGAATTCAAGGACCCGGACCTGGCGGCGTTCTACGAGTTCCACGGCCTCAACAGTGAACCGTGGGACGGCCCGGCCGGCATCGTCGCCTGCGACAGCCGCTACGCGGTGTGCACCCTCGACCGCAACGGCCTGCGCCCGGCACGCTGGATGCTGACCGCCGATCGCCACTTCCTGGTCGCCTCCGAAGCAGGCGTCTGGGAAGTACCGACCGAGCGCGTGGTGCGCAAGGGCAAGCTCGGCCCGGGCGAGATGATCGCCATCGACCTCAAGCGCGGTGACCTGCTCGATTCGGAGGCCATCGACCGCATCAACCGCGGCCGTGCACCGTACAAGCAGTGGCTGCAGCAGGGCGTCACCTACCTGCAGACCGAACTGATCGACCCGTCGCTGGTGGAAGAGCCGTTCGACGAAGGCACGCTGCGCAGCTACCACAAGCTGTACCAGCTCAGCAGCGAGGAAGTGGAACAGGTGCTGCGGCCGCTGGCCGAGACCGAGCAGGAAGCCACCGGCTCGATGGGCGATGACACGCCGATGGCCGTACTCAGCCAGCGCAGCCGTCCGCTGTACGACTATTTCCGCCAGGCCTTCGCGCAGGTCACCAACCCGCCGATCGACCCGCTGCGCGAAGACTGCGCAATGTCCCTGTCCACCCAACTCGGCAAGGAGACCAACATCTTCCATGCCGGCCCGGAGACGGTGAACCACGTCATCCTCAACTCGCCGGTGCTGAGCCAGCGCAAGCTGCGCCAGCTGCTGAAGATGGACCAGTACGTGCAGGCCAACCGCCTGCTCGACCTGTCCTACAGCGAAGAGGAAGGCCTGCGTGCGGGCATTGAACGCATCTGCGTCGAAGCCGAACAGGCTGCGCGCGACGGCATGGTGATGCTGCTGCTGTCCGACCGCTACCCGGTGGCCGGGCGGCCGATGGTGCATGCGCTGCTGGCCACCAGCGCCATCCACCACCACCTGTCACGGTTGGGCCTGCGCTGCGACGTCAACCTGATCGTGGAAACCGGCACCGCGCGCGACGCGCACCACATGGCCTGCCTGCTCGGCTTCGGTGCCACGGCGGTGTATCCGTACCTGGCCTACCAGACCCTGTTCGACCTCGGCCGACGCGGCATCCTCAAGCTCAGCAAGGGCGGTGAGCAGTCGCAGATCGGCCGCCGCTACCGCAAGGGCATCTACAAGGGCCTGTCCAAGATCATCTCGAAGATGGGCATCTGTACCGTGGCCAGCTACCGCGGCGCGCAGCTGTTCGAGATCATCGGCCTGGAGCCGGAGGTCGTGGAGCTGTGCTTCCCCGATACCGCCTCGCGTATCGGTGGCGCCGGCTTCGCACGCCTGGATGCCGACGCGCGTGAACTGTGCGCGCAGGCCTGGGATGCCCAGCAGGGCGTGGATGTCGGCGGCCTGCTGAAGTACGTGCACGGCGGCGAGTACCACATGTACAACCCGGACGTGGTGACCACCCTGCAGCGCGCAGCGCGCAGCGGTGACCCGCGTGCGTGGCAGCAGTACTGCGATGCCGTGCATGCGCGCCCGCCGTCGGCGCTGCGCGATCTGCTGCAGCTGGTGCCGGCGGCAACGCCGACACCGCTGGACGAAGTGGCACCGGCCAGCGATCTGTTCCCGCGTTTCGATACCGCCGCGATCAGCCTTGGTGCGCTTTCGCCCGAGGCACATGAAGCGCTGGCCATTGCGATGAACCGCCTCGGCGGCCGCAGCAATTCCGGCGAAGGTGGCGAAGACCCGGCGCGCTATGGCACCGACAAGCGCAGCAAGATCAAGCAGGTGGCCTCGGGCCGCTTCGGCGTCACCGCCGAATACCTGGTCAACGCCGAAGTGCTGCAGATCAAGGTTGCGCAGGGCGCCAAGCCCGGCGAAGGCGGCCAACTGCCCGGGCACAAGGTCAATGAACTGATCGCACGCCTGCGCTATGCCAGGCCGGGCATCGGCCTGATCTCGCCGCCGCCGCACCACGACATCTACTCCATCGAAGACCTGGCACAGCTGATCTACGACCTCAAGCAGGTCAACCCGACCGCGCTGGTGTCGGTGAAGCTGGTCAGCCATGCCGGCGTCGGCACGATCGCGGCGGGCGTGGTCAAGGCCGGTGCTGACCTGATCACCATTTCCGGCCATGACGGCGGTACCGGTGCGTCACCGGTCAGCTCGATCCGCTACGCCGGCGTGCCGTGGGAACTGGGCATCGCCGAGGCGCACCAGGCGCTGGTGGCCAACGACCTGCGTGGGCGCACCCTGCTGCAGACCGATGGCGGCCTGAAGACCGGCCTGGACGTGGTCAAGGCAGCGCTGCTGGGCGCGGACAGCTTCGGCTTCGGCACCGCGCCGATGATCGTGCTGGGCTGCAAGTACCTGCGCATCTGCCACCTCAACAACTGCGCCACCGGCGTGGCCACCCAGGACGAGCGCCTGCGCGAGAATCACTTCACCGGCCAACCCGAGCGCGTGGAGAACTTTTTCCGCCTGCTGGCCGAGGAAGTACGCGGCTGGCTGTCGGTGCTGGGCGCACGTTCGCTGCAGGAAATCGTCGGCCGCACCGACCTGCTGCGCCAGCTTGAGGTGTCACCGCGCGAAGACGTGCGCGTGGACCTGTCGCGGCTGCTGGCCGACGCCAGTTACCCAGGCAGCCACTGCGCCGCACAGCGCCTGTATGAATCTCCGGACAGCCTGGCCACGCAGATGGACGGCCTGCTGGCCGAGGCCATCGAACACAAGCGCGGCGGCGAGCATCGCTTCCTGATCCACAACACCGACCGCAGCGTCGGCACCCGTCTGGCCGGTGCCGTCGCGCGCGCGCACGGCAATCAGGGCATGGCCGAATCGCCACTGGAACTGCGCTTCCGTGGCAGCGCCGGGCAGAGCTTCGGTGCCTTCAACGTCGGCGGCCTGCACCTGGAAGTGGAGGGTGAAGCCAACGACTACGTCGGCAAGGGCATGGCCGGTGGCCGCCTGGTGGTGCGCCCGCCGCGTGGCGCACGCTTCGAGGCACGCAGCACCGCCATCATCGGCAACACCTGCCTGTATGGCGCAACCGGTGGCGAGCTGTTCGCCGCTGGCCGTGCCGGTGAACGATTCGCCGTGCGCAACTCCGGCGCACTGGCGGTAGTGGAAGGCGCAGGCGATCACTGCTGCGAGTACATGACCGACGGCGTGGTGCTGGTGCTGGGCAAGGTCGGCCTCAACTTCGGTGCAGGCTTCACCGGTGGCCTGGCCTACGTGCTGGACGTGGACCGCGATTTCGTCGACCGCTACAACCACGAGCTGATCGACATCCATCGCGTCTCCGCCGAAGGGTTCGAGAACTACCGCCAGCATCTGCACCGCCTGATCGGCCGTCATCGCGAATTGACCGGCAGCATCTGGGCGCAGCAGATCATGGACGAGTTCCGCGATTACATCGGCAAGTTCTGGCTGGTCAAACCCAAGGCCGCCAGCATCGAGTCGCTGACCGAAACCCTGCGCCGCGCGGCGTGACACACCGCACGTGAGCGATGCGCCGCATGCACTGGGCGCACCGGCTTCCCCACCGCTGTAGTGCCGGCCGCTGGCCGGCATCCGGAAATCCACAGAGTCCGCCATGAGCCGCAAGCACGCCTTCCAGTTCCTCGACCTGCCCCGGACCATGCCGCAGCGCATCCCGGTCGAACTGCGCACCTCCGGCGACTGGGGTGAGCTGTACGGAAAGTTCGGCAAGGAAGATGCGCAGTACCAGGCAGGCCGCTGCCTGGACTGCGGCAACCCGTACTGCAGCTGGAAGTGCCCCGTGCACAACGCCATTCCGCAGTGGCTGCAGCTGGTGCAGGAAAACCGCATCCACGAAGCAGCCACGCTGTGCCACAGCACCAACCCGTTGCCGGAAGTGTGCGGCCGGGTGTGCCCGCAGGATCGCCTGTGCGAGGGCAGCTGCACGCTGGAAGAGTTTGGTGCGGTCACCATCGGCGCGGTGGAGAAGTACATCGTCGATACCGCGCTGGCCACCGGCTGGCGGCCGGACATGGCCGCCGTGCAGCCCACCGGCCACACGGTGGCGGTGATCGGTGCCGGGCCCGCGGGGCTGGCGTGTGCCGACCGCCTGGCGCATGCCGGCATCACCGCGGTGGTCTACGACCGTTACGAACAGGTCGGTGGCCTGCTGCAGTTCGGCATCCCCAGTTTCAAGCTGGACAAGGACGTGATCCGTCGTCGTCGCGACGTGCTGGAAGGCATGGGCGTGCAGTTCCGCCTCGGCGTCGAGATCGGCCGCGACATCAGCCTGCAGCAGCTGCTGGACACCCACGATGCAGTGTTCGTCGGTACCGGCGCGTATCGCTACACCGACGGTGGCCTCGACGGCCAGGACCTGAAGGGCGTGCTGCCGGCGCTGCCGTTCCTGGTGCAGAACAGCCGCATCGTCGGCGGCGATGATCCACAGGGCCGCCCGATCGCTGGCTGGGAAGACCAGATCGCCCTGCCCGACCTCAATGGCAAGCGCGTGGTGGTCCTTGGCGGTGGCGACACCGGCATGGACTGCGTGCGCAGCGCGGTGCGACTGGGCGCGGCCAAGGTCACCTGCGCCTACCGCCGCGACGAAGCCAACATGCCGGGCAGCGCGCGCGAAGTGGCCAACGCGCGCGAGGAAGGCGTGCGCTTCCTGTTCAACCGCCAGCCACTGTCGATCGAAGCCGGCGCCGATGACGAAGTGATCGGAGTGACGGTGGTCGAGACGCGGTTGGGCGAACCCGATGCCAATGGCCGCCAGAACGCCGTGCCGATCGAGGGCAGCGAGTCGCTGCTGGAAGCGGACGTGGTGATCATCGCGTTCGGCTTCTCGCCCAGCGTGCCCTCGTGGCTGGCCGAGCACGGTGTGGAGGGCCAGGCCAATGGCCGCATCCTCGCCGGCGGCAAGGGCAGGCTGCCCTTCCAGACCGCCCATCCGCGCCTGTTCGCCGGGGGTGACGCGGTGCGCGGTGCCGACCTGGTGGTGACCGCCGTGGCCGAAGGCCGCGACGCCGCCGCCAGCATCGCCCGGCTACTGGCCCACTGACAGACCGAGTGGCAACAGCACTGCGGCCAGAGCGGCATGCAGTGCGTGGCGGTCAACCGGCTTGGCGATGAAGTGATCGATACCAGCGTCGTGGCAGGCCTGGCGGGTGCTGTCGAGCACGCTGGCGGTCAACGCGATGATCGGCACCCTTGCCGCGTCGGCACGAGGATCGGCGCGGATCGCGCGGGCCAGGGCAAAGCCGTCCATGCCCGGCATGTGGCAGTCGGTGATGACCAGCGCGAACCGTTGCGTCTGCCACGCCTGCCAGGCCTGCTCGCCATTGGCTGCGGCATGCACCTGCAGGCCCAGATCCCGCAGCTGTCGCACCAGCAGCTGCAGGTTGGTGGGATGGTCTTCGGCAACCAGGACCCGCACCGGCGGCAATTCGTGCACGCCAGCCGCATCATCACGATGTTCCACCGATGGCGCCTCGCAGGCCGGCAGGTACAGGTCCAGCCACACCGTGGTGCCCACGCCCGGCGTACTGCACAGGTGCAGTTGCCCGCCCATCGATGCCGCCAGCTCCCGGCAGATCGCCAGGCCCAGGCCGCTGCCACCGAAGCGCCGGGTGGTGGAGGCGTCGGCCTGGGTGAATGCTGCAAATACCGCCCGCTGGCGCTCCCGGCTGATACCCACGCCGGTATCGGTCACCTGCAGCCGCAGCTGCTGGCCCTGCGCGCGCTGCTGCAGCACCCGTACCTGCAGGTCCACCCCGCCGTGCAAGGTGAATTTCAGCGCATTGCCGGCCAGGTTGAACAGGATCTGGCGCAGGCGCAGCCCATCGGCCAACGATCCACGCTGCAGCGCAGGATCCACCTCGCAGCGCAGATGCAGCCCTTTGCTGGCCGCCACCGGCACCAGCAGGCGCTGCACCGCACGCAGCAGCCCGGCCAGGTCGGTGGGCAGGCACTGCGGTGGCTGTGGCCCGGACTGCAGGCGTTGGCTGTGCAGCACGTCATCGAGGATCTGTCGCAGCATCTGCGCGGCATCATCGATGGTCGCCAGTACCTGGCGCTGGCGCGCATCCAGCGCGCCACTGCCGAAGCGCTCCAGCATTCCCAGCATGGTGCTCATCGGTGTGCGGATCTCGTGGCTCATGGTGGCCAGGAAATGGCTTTTGGCGGCGGCATCCTGCTCGGCGTCACGCCGGGCATCGTCCAGTGCCTGCGTACGTGCGCGCGCCTCGGTGACATCCATCCAGTATCCGCTCCATTCCACGCCGCTGTCGCTGCAGGCAATCGGCCGCCCGTGCGAACGTACCCAGCGCCAGCCGTTGGGGCCGCGAGTGCGGAAGGTAACGTCGATGGGCCCACGCACCAGCGCGGCCGCGTCAACGCAGGCCAGCACCGAGCGGCGATCCTGCGGATGGACTGCCGCCAGCAGGCTGCCATGGTCGACCCGCGCGGTATCCACGCTGATTCCGAACAGGGCATGCACATCGCCGGCAATGTGGGGAACGCTGTACTCGCCGGTACTGCTGCGCCGCGCCTGGTACACCACCGCCGGCAGGTTGGCGGTGACCTCCTGCAGACGCTGTTCCAGCGCCTGCCTGCGCAGGCCTTCGCGGTGCAGTCGCCAGTAACCGAAGGCATGCACCAGGCCCATTGTCAGCAGCATCAGCAGCACCGCGATCAAGCCGCGCAGGGGCGACACCGGTGGCACGTGGCCGCGGCGAGGGGATGTCGAGACCCAGTGCGCCCGCAATGCCTCGCGCTGCTCTTCGGTCATGGCCGCCTGCAGTTGGTTGAAGCGATCCACCAGGTGCGCGCACGCCGGCAGCGCCGCCAGTACCAGTGCGTCGCTGAAGCCGGCCGGCGCTGCCACGTGCAGCGCGCCGCCAGGCTGATGGCGCAGCGCCGCTTCCACTTCCACCAGGTTGCCCACCACTGCATCGGTCTGGCCGCTGATCAGCAGCTGCAGCGCCTTGTCCAACGCCGCCACCTGCAGCAGCGGCACGTGCGCGCTCGACTCTTCCAGCATTGCAGCGAGCGGCACGATGTCGGGGCTGGCCACGCCATGACCGTGCAGCCCCTCCAGGCCGATGATCGGCCGCGCGTCGGGGCGTCGCACGATCACCTGCGGCACCTGCAGGTACGGAACGCTGGCCACCCAGCCTTTCGGCGTCTGCGCGCGCGGCCAGCCAAGCACGGCGTGGGTTCCGGCAGGCAGCGCAGCAGCGGCCAGCGTCGTCGCCGCGACCGGTGTGGCGCGCAGCGTGGGCACCTGCTCCTGCAGCAGTGCCAGATAGGCGGCCACCAGCCCCTGCGGCGTGTCGTCCTGACTGGACGACAACGGCGCACGGTCAGCGGGATAGGCCAGCAGGATGGGGCCTTCGCACTGCCCGGCCCAGGCCGGCGCCGACAGCAGCGACAACGCGACGATGCGGGCCAGGGGGCCAGCGACATTCATGGTGGACATCCTCATGTCGCAGGCAGTGGCACGGCCGCGCCCCGGTATGACCTGCTGCCACGCTAGCGGCCTCCTTGCCAGCAACAATGAGGAAATTTGTAAAACCCTCCGAAACCGCCAATAGCGACATACACTGCCGCTTCTACCGATCCCGGAGCTTTCGATGCGCATCGGCCTGGCCGCCAACCGTCTCCATCACCACGACGCGCGCGCGGCACTGTTCCGCTGGCTGCGCGCCAGCGAACCCGGGCTGCGCGAACTGGGCGTGACACTGTGTGCGGTCGGCCGCACCCACGACGCGATCCAGCGCAACGGCTTCCTTGCCGGTTACGACGGCCTGCAGCGCTATCCCTACGGTCGCGACGGCGGCTTGATGAAACTGGTGGCCGAAGTGGTGGGCATGGGCGCCGAGCGTACGTTGGACGGTGCGGTCTATCTGATGGATCCGGTGGACCCTTCCTCGGTTTTCCCCGAGGCGACCGCGCTCAAGCGCCAGTGCGTGATCCACGGCAAGCCGTTCATTTCCACCGTGGCCACCGCCCGCGACTGGATCGAGGTGGAACGCATCCATGCGGGCTTGGCCGCCGATGCCGGCACCGACGACCTGCATGCGTTCGAAGGGCAGACGCTGGCGTTGATCGCGCACGATGCGATGAAGCCGGCGATGCTGGCGTTCGCCGATGAACACTTCGACGTACTGGCGCGCTTCGGCGAACGCGTCGCCACCGGCACCACCGGCCAGCGCTTGAACGAGCTGGCCTGGAGCCGTGGCTGGCCAGCGGATGCGGCGTGGGTGACGCGCTACCAGAGCGGCCCGATGGGCGGCGATGCGCAGATTGCCGACCGCGTGCTGGAAGGCCGTTGCCAGCGCGCGATCTTCTTCGAGGATCCGCACGTGGCGCGCCAGCACGAAGCGGACATCCAGCTGCTGGAGCGGGCGGTGACCACGGTGACCGATCAGGCGGTGTGCATCACTGCGCCGCGCGTGGCAGCGCGGTGGGCGGAGGCGGCGGCCCTGCGTGCGGGTCGATGAGGTCTGCGGCCAACGGCTGAGCCCCTCGTGGTGGGCGTTCAGATCAGAAGCCGTGCTTGGCCGGGCGGGGTGGATTGCGCAGGGGTCGCCGTGAATACGTCCTTGTAGGCTCGGGCGCGCCATCCATGGCGCTTACGCCCCTGCGCAACCCACCCCGCCCGGCCACGGATGGTTTCCGTGCTGACCACGGAAGAGAAAAAGAAGAGGAGGAGCAGAAGCGGGTCGCGCGCTGTGCGCGCTTCAGTAGAGCCGATTTTGCTCGACTGCGCCGCCGGCTCTATGGAGTGGAGCCCCTTCTGTTGAAGGGGCGCGCCGAAGGCGGGGTAGAGGAGGAATGCGTGGGCAGGTGCTGTAGCGCAGGCGCTACAGCAGTTGCCGGAGCATCGCTTTCAGGCGTCGCCCTTCCAGCTGGAAATAGTCGCGCTGCTCGCGCCAGTCGGGGAAGCGTTGTTCCACTTCGTGCCAGAACGCTGGCGAGTGGTTGGCCTGGATCAGGTGGCAGAGTTCGTGCACGAGCACGTACTCGAAGGCGGCGGGACGGCCCAGTACCAGTGCCAGATCCAGCGCCATGCTGCCGTCGGGGGCCAGCGAGCCCCATTGCGAGGACATCACCTTCAACCGCAGGCGGCTGGGCGCGCGCGGCAGGCCGGGCAGGTACTTCGGCAACCAGCGGCCGACATCGGCGCGGGTCTGTGCTTCGTAGAATTCGCGCAGCAGGCGGCGCAGGGTCGCATCGCCGCCACGGCTCGGCCATTGCACGCAGGCACCGTGTTCGTCGATTTCCAGACGCGCATAGCGGCCTTCCTGCCAGCGCAGTGGCAGCAGTTCGCCGCGCAGCGGCAGCACACCGTCGACGCCGGGCTGCAACGCGGCGGGCAGGCCATGCCCCTGGTAGTGGCGCAGCTGCAGCCCCAGCCATTCGCGATGCAGTTCCAGGAAGCGCTCGCCCATCACCAGGCTGGCACGCGGCGGCAACGTCAGTCGTGCGCCGCGCTCATCGACGCTGAGCTTGATCCGGCGCGCGCGCGGATCACGCACGCGCAGTATCTCGATCTCGACATCCTCCAGGCGCAGGCGAACGGTATCGCGCTGCACGGTGGCGGGTGGGACCGGCGAGATCAGGCGGCGCAGCAGACGGCTCATGGTCCCAGCATAGCGCCGTGCGAGGCCGCCGGATGACCGGCGGCCGACGGCCTGCCTGTTCAGTCAGCCTTGCTGAGCTTGAAGGCTTCTTCAAGCAGCAGGAACAGGCGACGGATCTCCGCACTCTGCAGGGCGAAGCGGGCGTCGAACTCGGCACGGCGGCCGTCTTCGTCGGCATGTTCCAGCTGGTCCAGCGCGCCGTCCAGGAACTTCAGCTTGCGCACGATCAGGTCGTCGCCCAGCACGAAGGACAGGTTGTCCTCGAACACCAGGGCCAGCTTGGTCACCTGCTTGCCGGCATCCAGGTGCTTGTCGATCTCGTCGCAGCGCAGTTCCTGGTGCTGGCACTTGACCACCGCGCCGCCTTCCACCGGGTCCTTCATCTCGCACTCCTCGCCCAGGCTGAAGCCGGTGGGCAGGGGCTCGCCGGCGATCCAGCCGGTCAGGATCGAACGCGGCGCGACTTCGGCGTTCAGCGGCATCGCCGGGAAGCTGCCGAGCAGGCCGCGGATGTCGGACATGAAGTATTCGCCGGTCTTGCGGCTGGAGGTGTCCACCGCCACATAGCCGTGCAGCTGGTCGATGAAGGCATCGTTGCGCGAGGACTTCACGAAGGCGCGCGGCAGCAGTTCATGCAGCAGGTCGTCCTTCATGCGCTTGCGCTCGCGGCCACCGGGGCGGCGGCCTTCCTTCTCTTCGATCTCCTCCAGCTTGCGCTCGAGCAGGTCGTTGACCACCGCGCCGGGCAGGATCTTGTCCTCGCCACCGACGGTCAGCCACAGGTGTTCGGCAATGCGGTGCGAGAGCACTTCCTTCTCTTCGCGGCCGAATGGCGAGATGAAACCACGCGAGTTCATTTCCAGTGCGCCCACCGGCTTGAGCAGGGCGTGCGGCAGCAGGGTGTCGACTTCGGAAAAATCAGTGGCAGTCGGGAAGCGGAAGAACGTCAGGTTGCGAAAGAACATGGAATTCCGGTGTCTGAAGAAGAAGGGCGCCCGACCTTAAACGGCAGGCGTCTCGGGAACTGCGTCGGCCGGCCAGGCATCGGCATGCGCCGCATCGCCGCGGCGGCCCAGGGCCATGAAATCGAACAGGGCGGCATCGGCCAGCTGCGCAGGTCGCACGTCGGCCATCGCACGTGCGATCTGTTCAATGCGCCCTGGATGGTCCTGGTCCCACTGCTTGAGCATCAGGCTGACCTGCCGACGCTGCAGGTTTTCCTGGCTGCCGCACAGGGTGCAGGGAATGATCGGGAAACAGCGCGCCTGCGCGTACTGCGCGATGTCGTGCTCGCGCACGTACGCCAGCGGGCGGATCACCACGTGCTGGCCATCGTCGCTGAGCAGCTTCGGTGGCATGGCGGCCAGCTTGGCGTGGTGGAACAGGTTCAGGAAGAACGTGGCCACCACATCATCGCAATGGTGGCCCAGTGCGATCTTGCTGAAGCCATGCGCCTTGGCGTGGTTGTACAGCGCGCCACGGCGCAGGCGCGAGCACAGCGAACACATCGTGCGGCCTTCCGGGATGACCCGGCTGACCACCGAATACGTGTCCTGCTCGATGACCTGGTACGGCACGCCCAGCCCGGCCAGGTACTCCGGCAGGACGTGCGCGGGGAAACCCGGCTGTTTCTGGTCCAGGTTCACCGCCACCAGGTCGAACGGCACCGGCGCCTTTTTCTGCAGCTGCAGCAGCAGGTCCAGCAGGGTGTAGCTGTCCTTGCCGCCGGACAGGCAGACCATGACCTTGTCGCCCGCTTCGATCATGCCGAAGTCGGCGATGGCCTGGCCGACCTGGCGGCGCAGGCGCTTGCCCAGCTTGTCCGCCCCGAGCCCGTCCACGCGCGGATCGCGCGGAACGCGCTGCGGGGGATCGGGCAGGGAGATCACGGCGGACATGGCGCCATTCTACCGGCTTGTGGCAGCCCGGACCCGGGGTCGGGATTCCCCTCTCCCGGCAGTCATCGTCGCTGTGTATGCTCGGAGACCGTGGACACCTACAACCCCGCCGAAATCGTCGAACACCTCGTCGCCCTGCGCGCCGAGCACCGGGCGCTGGATGAACAGATCGCGCGCATGGCCGCCAACGGCGAAGATGAGCTGGAGTTCAAGCGCCTGAAGCGGCGCAAGCTGCAGCTGAAGGACTGCATCACCAAGCTGGAAAGCCTGCAGATTCCGGACGAACCGGCGTAACCGGGGGCCCGCCCACGCATGGCGTGGATCTACTGGACCATGCCGCCCCGGATGCCGATGGCACGACCCGGCAACCTATGGATCCACGCCATGCCGGGAAGTCCCGGTAGATCCACGCCATGCGTGGATGGGGCGACCCGGAAACACATGGATCCACGCCATGCCGGGACATCCAGCAGAACCACGCCATGCGTGGATGCGGCCCTGCATCAACGCGGCAGCGCCAGCTCCGCACTCCAGGCCGCCTCACCGTCCACGGTCAGGTCGCAGCGGCGCACGTTTCCGGCACCGGAACAGCGCAACTCCAACGGGTGTCCGTACCAGTCGCCGGCTAGTCCCTGGCGAGCGGCGGATTCATCACCGCTGATGCGCACCTCGCCGGCCAGCCACAGGCGGTAGTGCGCCGGTTGCCCGGTCCTTGCCAGCAGACACAAGCGCACCGGCGCATCGGCAAGGCGCCCGGGCAGGTTGTCGTCCACGCAGGCTTCGGCCGCCTGCACCGAAGTAGTTGCAAGGCCTCCGGCCGCGATCAACGCGGCCAGGCCCGTCAGGCGCCGCAGGTTCAATCCTGCGGTGCCGGTTCGTCCGGGCGCGCCGCTTCCGGGCTGACCCGTTCGATGGTGTGGCGCAGTTCGCGGCCGAGGATGAACTTGGCATCCTTGGCCCAGGCGTCCAGGCGCTCGTCGAACAGCAGCTTGCTGTTCTCGTCCGGCCACACCAGGCGCAGCTCGCGCAGCTTCTGGATGAAGCCGCGGAACAGCGACTTGTCGAAGAACTCCGGCGCAGCCGGTGCATAGAGCAGGCTCAGGCGCTGCGCGGCCTGCTGGCACAGGCTTTCCAGCTCGGCGGCGCCGAGCGTGCCCGGGCCGTTCTTCACCAGCACCGAAATGGCGATGTAGTAGCGCTCGAATGCCTGCTGCAGCGAGTGGCCGATCGCACGCAGGCGGAACACTTCGTCGGTCTGCCCGGTGTTGCGGGCAAGGATGCCGCCGTCGTCTTCGTTGACGTTCTGCAGCAGGCCCTCACGCACGAACACGTCGATGGTCTGGTCGATGCGCTGGGCGAACTCGTCCTCGGTCCACGGCAGGAACAGTTCGGCCTGCAGGAACGGGTACACCGTGCGGCCCAGCTGCACCAGGCCGGTGCGGCTCATGCGGCGGTTGTTCTGGAAGCAGCAGGCCACCCACGACGATGCGGTGAACAGGTGCACCACGTTGTTGCGGAAGTAGCTCAGCAGCACCGCGGTATCGCCGCTGACGCTGAGCACGTCGCCCAGCGGGTGCTTGATGCGGGTGAGGACGTTGATCTCTTCGGCGTGGGCGATGATCCGCTCCGGCGAGTGCGGGGTCACCGTCACCCGGCCCGAATACGGCATCTCCACCAGCAGGGTCTTGCACAGCTCGATCTGCGCGATCAGGTCGGCCTCGCCCATCGCATGCTTGGGCGTGGACAGCAGCGCCAGCGCCAGCAGGTTGATCGGATTGACGTCGGCCGCGCCGTTGATGCGCACCTGGATGCGCTCGGCCAGGGTGTCGACGGTGGTCGACAGCCACGAGGGCTTCTCGTCCTCGGACACCGCCTCGCCCCCCCACTCCGGAGCTTTCTCGGCCAGCACATCGTTCAGCGCGATGGGTTCGCCGAAGTTCACCACCACCTGGCCGTAGTTCTGCTTGAGCACCTTGGGAATGCCCCACAGCAGCTGCCAGATCGATTCCTTCTCCTTGGGCCGCCCGGACAGTTCATCCAGGTAGCTGCCGCCCTCCATCAGCTTCTCGTAGCCGATGTAGATGGGCTGGAACAGCACCGGCTTGCGCGGCTGGCGCAGGAACGCGCGCAGGGTCATCGAGATCATGCCGCCCTTGGGCTGCAGCAACCGGCCGGTACGCGAGCGCCCGCCCTCGACGAAGTACTCGATGGAATAGCCGCCGGCGACCAGCTGCGCCACGTACTCGCTCAGCACCGCCGAATACAGCGCGTTGCCGCGGATCGAGCGGCGGATGAAGAACGCACCGCCCTTGCGCAGCAGGGTGCCGACCACCGGCAGGTTCAGGTTGATGCCGGCCACGATGTGCGGCGGCACGATACCGCGGTCGTACAGCAGGTAGGACAGCAGCAGGTAGTCCATGTGGCTGCGGTGGCTGGGCACGTAGACCACTTCGTGGCCCGGCGCTGCGGCCTTGAACTTGTCCAGGTGGTGCACCAGCACGCCGGCGTAGATGCGGTTCCACACATGGCTGAGCATGAAGCTGGCCGAGCGCACCACCGGGCTGGAATAGTCCGCGGCGATTTCCCAGGCGTAGGCGTGCGCCTTCTTCCAGGCATCGCTGGTTTTACTGTTGTCGCGCTTGGCCTGCGAGGCGATCGCCTCGCGCACCGTCTCGGCGGCCAGCACCTGGTCCACCAGCAGGCGCCGGGTCGACAGGTCAGGACCGATCACCGACTCGCGGATGCGGCGGAAGTGGGTACGCAGCACGCGCTGCAGCTTGCGCACCGTACGCTCGGGCTCCAGGCCCTCGTCGACGGTGCTGCGCAGCGAGATCGGCGGTGCGAAGCGGACGATGGTGTTGCGGCCGTTCAGCAGCAGGCCGAGCAGACGGCGGAAGCGGCCGACCAGCGCCCAGTTTTCCGAGAACAGCACGGCGAACCAGCCGCTCTGCTTGTCCGGGGCGCGGCCGACGAAGATCGACACCGGCACCAGGTGCACATCCAGGTCGTCGCGCACGCGATGGGCCTGCAGGACCTTGGCCAGCGAATCGGAATGGGTCTTGGCGCCGCGCTGCTCGGGAATCAGCGAGTTGCTCGAGCTGCGCCGCGACAGGGCCAGGTAGGCGCGCTTGCGGCCGGTGGGGTCACCGGCCAGCGGTACCAGCGGCGACGGCAGGCCAGCCTGGCGGCAGGCCTTGTCCAGGATCAGCGCGTTGGACAGGCCGTAGTCTTCCAGCACGTACATGACCGGGCGGCCATCATTGTACTGGCCCGGGTCTTCCGGCTCGATCTTCAGCGACAGCCAGGGCTCCACCAGGCGCCCGAGCAGGCGCGCCCACAGTGGGCGGCGGCCGGCAGGACGCGCGTGCACAGGCGTCGCCGCCGGCGGCGTGCCGGCGTCGGTCGAGGGGGACGCCGGCGCCGTGTCGGCGGGCGTCGGCTGGGATTCTTCGCCGGGGAACGGCAGCGGGTTCTGTTTCGACATCGGCGTCATTATGGCTTAGCCGATGGCGTTGCCGCTTCCCCATCGGTTGTCGGGGCGGGCACAGGGTCCGGAGCGGCAGCAGCGCGCGCCGCATCGGCCTGCCGCAACAGGGCATCGGTATCGGCCAGGGTGCGGGTCAGGTACCAGTGCCCCTCGCGCCGGCTCAGCGGCACCTGCACGGTCATCGCGCGGCCGGCGAGCTCGTACTGCAGGCGCACCAGGGCGTTGTCGCCCTCGACCGACAGCAGCTCACCGCGCACGCTGCGCAGCGCCTCGTCCACGCCCAGGCCATAACTGGCCAGCACCGCCTTCAGCGTGTGGACGAACGGCGCCAGCTGCTGCAGGCTGCCTTCCATGCCTGCGGCCTGCAGACCGGCATCGTCCTGGAAACCCACCTGGGCGGCGGCGCCGACGAGGGCGGCGATGCTGCTGCGGGCTCTGGCGCGGTCGCTGATCGGGGCATCCTGCGCCCAGGCGGCCAGGGTCTGCACCAGCTGGATGTAGTGCGCCTGCTGGCCGGGCGTATAGCCCTTCTGGTGCCGCAGGTACTGCACACCGAAGTTGCCCATCGACTGCGCGGCCTGGCGCACGGCGCGGGCCTGGCCAGCCAGCTGGCGATCGAAACTGCGCTGCAGCTGCACGCTGGCGCCGGGCTCACGCAGCGCCGCCAGCATCGGCAGCAGCTGGTCGCCCAGCGGCAGTCCGGTCAGCGGCCACTGGCTGTGGCCGTCGGCCCAGGCCTGCTGCAGGCGCTGGTACTGGCTGGGGGGCACCGACAGCTTTGCATAGCCGACCAGGTCGTCCTCGGCCAGCCGTTGCGCCATCGCCTGTACTGCAGCGACAGGTTCGGCCGGCGCGGCGGCCGGATCACTGCCGGATTCACGGCACGCGGCGATGGCCAGCAGCAGCACGGCCGCCAGCCCCCATCCCCGCGCAGACCTTCCTCGCATTACCACGCTCATGCAATCGGACTCCCCGGACCGGTCCGCATCTTGCGGCCTGCGACGTGACAGCGGCAAGCCGGGGCGTCACGGTTTCTGCCATGGCGCGCACTGCGCGGTGCATCCACGCCCCGCGCCGATGGGCCCTTGCCGCACCCGGCGGACAAAAAAAGAGCCCGGACCACAGGGATCGCAGGCTCTTCAAACCGGCGCAGGGCCGGTGGACAGTGTTGTGGCGCATGTCCGGCCCGAAGACCGGATGGCGGCGATCCTACGCTGCCCGCAAAGTTAACGCAACACATGATGAAATGTCATTCAACCCATTGATTTTATTGGCTCAATCGCGTTGCCAGACTGCTTCAATGAAATCTACGGCATGTTTTTCGGCGATTCGGGCATAAACGCCGGGGTAGCCGGCCAACGCGCAGCCTTCGCCCCAGCTGACAACACCGAACTGGGTCCAGCCCTCGCGCAGGCGCAGCAGCAGCGGACCACCGGAGTCACCCTGACAGCTGTCGATCCCTTCGCGGCCGGCGCAGATCACCTTGCCGCGTGCGAGCTCGCCTCCGTACGCCTGCTGGCACTCGGCGAAGGGGACGAACGGGGTCTGCACCGTCTGCAGCTGGGTGGGATAGAGCCGTCCGTCACTGATGTCGGTGTCGCCCCAGCCGATCACCGTGAACTCCCGGCCTGGCTTGAGATAGTTGGCATCGGGCCGCAACCGCAGCGCGACCGGCTGCGCATCGGCCAACGGTGCGCTGAGCTGGATCAGGGCAACATCATGTTCCAGCGTGTTGCCGCTGTTGAACGCCGGATGCATGTGGATGGCCTTGACGTTGGAGGGGCGCGCCGACGGCTCGGTGGACAGCGCGGTAGCGCCCCCCAGCACGGCCAGATCATCCGGGCGATCACCTTCCACGCAGTGCGAGGCGGTCAGCACCCAGGAGGGCGAAATCAGCGTGGCGCCACACCAGTGGCGACCGTGGTCACTGTCGCCGTAGGACAAGCGCTGGATGCTGACCATGAACGGGTAGTCGCCCGGCTTGGCCGCCTCGCCGCCGATGATGCGCGGTGCTTCGCGGGATTGGGGTGCAGCCGTGGCGGGAAAGACGATGGCCGCCGCCAACAGGCCGCCGAACAACAAAGAGGTGCTGCGATACATATCCGTGTATTCCTCTATCGATGGTTGGAACCGGCACGGCCGCGGTCCGTGCTGGTGCATCGATTGATAGAGGGCGCTCCACGCGTACAGCGCGATGCGGCGCACAGTTTTCCCGGCTGGGGTCGGGTGCGTCAGAGCAACAGGCACAAATGCGAACGCCATCCCGCATTCGACGGGATGGCGTTCGTGGTGCCGGCGTGACCGCCGTCGGGGCGGGGCTCAGCGCGCGGCCAGAGCCGTCGCGATTTCCTGCTGGATCGCCCGTGCTGCAGCCTGCGGATCGGACGCATGGCGGATCGGACGACCGACCACGATGGCATCGGCACCATCGGCAAACGCCTGCGCCACACCCACCGTGCGCTTCTGGTCATCGCCGACCGGGCCACCGGGGCGGATGCCCGGGCAGACGATCGAGAAACCGGCGCCGGTCGCGGCGCGGATCGGGCCGGCTTCCTGGCCGGAGGCGATCACGCCGTCGATGCCAGCGGCCTGTGCGGCCAGCGCGCGTTCGACCACGACCTCCACCGGCTCGCGGTCGATGCCCATCTGCGCCAGGTCCGGGCGGCCCATCGAGGTCAGCACGGTCACCGCCAGCAGGCGCATGTCGCCGCCGTTGGCGGCCGCGCAGGCCTCCATCATCGCCGGATGCCAGCCATGGATGGTGGCGTAGCTGACCGGCCACTGCGCCAAGCGCTTGATCACCGCCGCAGCGGTGGCCGGGATGTCGAAGAACTTCAGGTCGACGAACACGCGCTTGTCGCGGCGTGCCAGTTCGTCCAGCACCTGGAAGTACTCGCCGGACGCGAGCAGTTCCATGCCGATCTTGTAGAACGCCACGCTGTCGCCAAGGCGGTCGACCCACGCCAGCGCCTGCACACGGTCAGGCACGTCCAGCGCGAAGATCAGGCGCTCGTCGTCACGCAGCGGCAGCGGGGCGCGGCTCACGGCGCGTAGTCCAGCGCAGCACGCTTGGCGTCATGACGGGCCTGCCGCGACTGCGCGTAATCGTTGTTGAACTGCGCCGGCTCGAAGCCGCCGTAGGTCGGATTCGGCAGCATCCACCAGCGCTCGCCGAACCAGTCGTGATACTGCTGCAGCAGCGCGTCGCGGCCATCGTTGGTGTTGGCGGTCACTTCGACGAAGTCACCCAGCTGGTCGCCGAACTGCATCAGCACGCGGTACTTCTGCCCGGCCAGGCGGCGGCGGCAGTTCTTCTCGCTGCCGGCCTGCTCGCACCCTTCAACCACGGTGCCCAGGCCGAGGAACACGCTGTCATCGGCCACCGGCAGGCCCTGCTCGCGCAGGTTGGCCAGGGTCGCGTCCTTCAGGTGCACGGCGCGGTTGGAGATGTACAGCAGGGTCACGCCCTTGGCATTGGCAGCCTTGGCGAAATCGACCACGCCGGGAATGGCCTTGGCCTTCTTTTCGGCCACCCACTGGTCCCAGCTGAGTTCGTCGTATTCCTTGCCATCACGCACCAGGCGGGCCTGGTAGGGCGAGTTGTCCAGCACGGTCTCGTCCACGTCCAGCACCACGGCCGGCTTCAGGCCCTTGGCCTCGTTGCCGCGCTCTTCCGGTACCAGCGCGTCCCAGTGGGCTTCCTTCAGCGCAACGTCCAGATGGTCGGCGGCGGCGCGGTAGGTCTGCTCGGTGATCGCCCTGTATTCCTGCGCGCGCTGCATCCACAGCACGGCATTGAGGTTGTCGTTGGCGGTCGCGTCGAGGGCACCGTCGGCCTTGGCGGCGGCGGCCGGGGCTTGCGGGGCGGTGGCTTCGGCAGGCGCTTCCACGCGCTTGCAGGCGGACAGGCCCAGCACCGCAGTGGCGAGCAGGGTCAGGGACAAGGAAACGGGACGACGCATGGATTCACCGGCAATCAGATATACCGGCCCATTTTACCGGCAAAGGCGCCGCCGGGACGGCTATGCTTGGCGGTTGACACGTTGTCTTCCGGAAGCCGCCATGACCGACCCTGCCCAGACCCCCGACGTTCCGCTGCTGGATGCCGTACAGGCGCGCCTGCTGGGCTGCCTGGTGGAGAAGGAAGCCACCACCCCGGACACCTACCCGCTGACCGTCAACGCCGCGCAATCGGCGGCCAACCAGAAGACCGCCCGCGAGCCGGTGATGAACGTGAGCGCCGGCAGCGTGGAGCATGCGCTGCGCCAGCTGGAGGCACTGGGCCTGGCGCGCCAGCACTTCTCCTCGCGCGCCGACCGTTACGAGCACCGCCTGCAGAGCGCGCTGGACCTGACCCGGCAGCAGACCGTGCTGCTGGCCCTGCTGCTGCTGCGCGGGCCGCAGACCCTGGGCGAACTGGTCACCCGCGCCGAGCGCCTGCACCGCTTCGCCGATGCCGACGAAGCCCGCCACGCCATCGAGCGCCTGCAGCAGCGTGCCCTGCTGGTGGTGCTGCCGCGCGCCAGCGGCCAGCGCGAAGACCGCTACATGCACCTGCTGTGCGGTGAAGTGGACGGCGCGGCGTTGGCAGCGAAGTACGCCAGCAGTGGCGGCGGTGCCGAGCCGGCCGACCCCGGCCTGGCCGAGCGCGTGGCGCAGCTGGAAGCGGCAGTAGCCGAGCTGCAGGCCCAACTGGCCGGGCTGCGCGGCTGAAACAGCCCGCCGGGCATGGCCCGGCGCCACCGCAGCTGCACCCGGTAGTGCCGGCCGCTGGCCGGCATCCAGGCATGACCAGGTTGCCGGCCAGCGGCCGGCACTACCCGACCTCAGCCGCACCCAAGGTAGCGAACAGCCGGCTGGGTGTTTCGATGCCCGGCAGCTGGATGACCCCGCGCTCGTGCATGCCCAGGCCCAGCAGCACCTTCGCCGAGGCGATGTTGTCCAGATCGGTGATGCCGTAGAGATCCATCAGGCCCAGCGCCGTGCGCGCGTGATTGAACACCGCCCGTGCCGCCTCGCTGGCATAGCCCTGTCCCGCGTATGCGGACAGCACCGCGTAGCCGATATCCGGTGCCGGCAACCCCTCGCGGCGCACCAGCCCGGCGTTGCCCAGCCACGCACCATCGGACAGCCGCTCGATCGCATACATGCCGAAGCCATTCAACGCATAACTCTGCAGCACACGCAGGGCGATGTACTCGCGCGCCTGCGCTTCGTCGCGCACGTTGCGGTCACCGATGAAACGCACGAAGCCCGGATCATTGAGCAGGGCCAGCATCGGTGCCGCATCGCGGTCCGGTTCAATGGCCCGCAGGCGCAGGCGTTCGCTTTCAATGGGATGCACGCGCAGACCTCCAGCAGAAACCCCGATTCTGCCTCAACGCGCGGCTGTTGCTTTTGATTTTCTTTGCATTGCCGTGGCAGGACGCGCCCGGAATCTGTCAGAGGCCGGTCGGGGTGGGTTCGCGGGGGTATCCGCGCCATGGATGGCGCGGCTAAGCCCCCAGGGACGGGTTCACGGCGTCCCCCGCGAACCCACCCCGACCGGCCACACCGCGTAGCCAACGCGCGCTCGACCACGGAGGGGCGGCGCCGTTGGAGCGCCTTAGTCGAACAACGCCTCGATCGCCGCCAACCCCGCCGTCGCCCGCTCCTTCTTGCGCGCCGCATCCGCCACCGGATCAGCGCCATCGCGCTGGATCTCCTCGGCCGGGATCTCCTCGAAGAAGCGGCTCGGCTTCAGCCGCACGTGTTCGCCGAACTTGCGGGTCAGCTTGCTGTAGCTCATCCACAGCTGGATCTTGGCGCGGGTGATCCCCACGTACAGCAGGCGCCGCTCTTCCTGCAGATTGCCCTCGTCCAGGCTGACCTGGTGCGGCAGCACGCCGTCCTCGCAGCCGACGATGAACACGTAGGGGAATTCCAGGCCCTTGGAGGCGTGCATGGTCATCATCCGCACCTGGTTGCCACCCTCGTCCTTGTCGCTGCGCGACAACAGCGCCAACTGGCCGGCCAGGTCGGCGGCGGTGGCACCACGCGGGCCACCCTCGAACCACTGCGCCAGTTCTTCGATGTTGTTGGCGCGACGCTGGTAGCTGGCTTCTTCCTTGGCCTGCTGCCGCAGCTCGCTGAGCAGGCCCGATTCCTTGGCGACCTTGCGGATCATGTCGCCGGAGCTGATCTGCCGCGTCTGCGCGCGCAGGTCACGCAGGATGTCGGTGAAGCGCGCCAGGCTGTTGGCCGCGCGCGGTGGCAGCTGCTGCAGCGCGCCGATCGCCTCGGCGGCCTGCGCCATCGGCATGCCCTTTTCCGAGGCCAGTTCGGCCAGCTTGGCCAGGGTGCCGGCGCCGACTTCGCGCTTGGGCGACTGCACCGCACGCAGGAACGCGGTGTCGTCGTCCGGGTTCACCAGCAGCCGCAGCCAGGCCAGCGTGTCCTTCACTTCCTGGCGCTCCAGGAACATGGTGCCGCCGGTCAGGTGATAGGGGATGCGCAGCAGCTGCATCGCCTTTTCCAGCGGACGCGACTGGAAGTTGCCGCGGAACAGGATGCAGAAATCGCTCCACGGTACGTTGCGCGTCTGCGCTACGAACGCGATCTCGGCGGCGACCTTCTCGGCCTCGTGTTCGCTGTTGCGGCACTCCCACACACGGATGCGCTCGCCGTCGGCCTGGTCGCTCCACAGCTTCTTCAGGTGTTCGTGCGGGTTGTTGGCGATCAGCGCGTTGGCCGCGCGCAGCACGCGGTTGGAACACCGGTAGTTCTGCTCCAGCTTGATGATTTCCAGCGCCGGGTAATCGCGCCCCATCTGCTGCAGGTTTTCCGGGTTGGCACCGCGCCAGGCGTAGATCGACTGGTCGTCATCGCCCACGCAGGTGAAGTTGCCCTTGTCACCGGCCAGCTGCTTGAGCAGGCGGTACTGCGCATCGTTGGTGTCCTGGCATTCGTCGACCAGCAGGTAGCCGATGCGCTCGCGCCAGGCCAGCGCGATCTCCGGGTTCTCTTCCAGGATCTGCACCGGCAACCGGATCAGGTCGTCGAAGTCCACGGCGTTGAACGCGCTCAGGCGCAACTGGTAGCGCTCGTAGATGCCGGCCGCTTCCTTCTCGCGGTTGCTGCGCGCAGCGGCCATCGCCTGCTCCGGCGACAGGCCGGCGTTCTTGGCGCGCGACACCAGGTTCTTCATGTCCTCGATGTCGTCCGGCTTGGCGCCGTACATCAGGTCCTTGATCTGCGCGGCCGCGTCATCGGCATCGAAGATCGAGAAACCGCGCTTGAGCCCGACGGCGGCATGCTCGATCTGCAGGAACTTCAGGCCCAGCGCATGGAAGGTGCAGATGGTCACTTCATCGGCATCCTGCTCGCGCAGGCGTTTGGCCACGCGCTCGCGCATTTCCTTGGCCGACTTGTTGGTGAAGGTGATCGCGGCGATGCGCTTGGCCGGGTAGCGGCCACAGCTGATCAGGTGGGCGATCTTTTCCACGATCACGCGCGTCTTGCCACTGCCGGCGCCGGCGAGCACCAGCAGCGGCCCTTCGATGTGGAGGACGGCGGCAGCTTGGGGGGGATTGAGACCGTGCATTGGGGTGCGATTGTAGCGGGCGTTGGTGGCGGCCACAGCCACCGGCCGGTGGGCTTGCTGAACAGCTTCGGCCGGCGCCGGGTGGCGTCGTACAATCGGCCGATGGCCAAGCTCTATTTCTACTATTCGGCGATGAACGCCGGCAAGACCACCACCCTGCTGCAGAGCGCGCACAACTACCGCGAGCGCGGCATGCGCGTGGCGATCCTGACCCCACGCCTGGACGACCGTGCCGGCGCGGGCGTGGTCGCCTCGCGGATCGGCCTGCGCGCCGACGGCATGGCCTTCGAACGCGACACCGACCTGCAGCAGTGGGTCAGCCAGGATCTGCAGGCCAACGGACCGCTGGGCTGCGTGCTGGTGGACGAGGCGCAGTTCCTCAGCCGCAGCCAGGTCTGGCAGCTCAGCGAAGTGGTCGACCAGCTGCGCATCCCGGTGCTGTGCTACGGCCTGCGCACCGATTTCCGTGGCGAGCTGTTCGAGGGCAGCCAGTACCTGCTGGCCTGGGCCGACGAGATGCAGGAGATCAAGACGATCTGCCACAGTGGCAAGAAGGCGACCATGACCGTGCGCGTGGACGAACATGGCCATGCCGTGCAGGACGGCCCGCAGGTGGAGATCGGCGGCAACGAGCGCTACGTGTCGGTCAGCCGCGCCGAGTTCAAGAAGATCACCCGTGGCGAGGGGCGGATCGATCCGGCGCAGGCACCGCTGCCGCTGTAGGGGGTGTTCGGCAGGGCTGCGCCCTGCACCTGCTCAACGCAACAGCAACAGCAACAGCAACAGCGAAAGCTGGCATTGCGTGGGATGGCGGGGCGGTGTCGGCTTGCAGGACACGCCCTAAACCCGTCCCTGGGGCTCGATGGCGCCATCCATGGCGCCAACGGTCCTGCAAGCCCACACCGCCCCACCTCTGACAGATTCCCGCAGCTGTTGGCAGGTGTCGACCTTGGTCGACACATTTGTCAGATGTCGAATGAAATTCCGGGGTCAGATCCGGTTTCCTTCGGAAAACGGATCTGACCCCACGAGCTGTTCCGACAGACGCAGAAATCTGTCGAAGGCGGGGTGGGTCCGGTTGCGGGGGCGTGAGCCGCATGGATGCGGCGACCGAGCTTACATGGACGTACTTGCAGCGTCCCCCGCAACCGGACCCACCCCGCCTACCCACAGGAAACCAGCTTCTGCTTCGGCTGTTGCTGTTGCTGTTGCTGTTGCTTTGGCCTCGGCAGGTGCAGGGCTGCAAGCCCTGCAAACCAACACCCCTCTCAGTACAGCGTGCGCTCTGGCGCACCAGCCGGCGGCGGGGTGTACTGGTACAGCCAGGTTTCGGTGAGGGTCTTGCCGCCACTGCGCAGGTACAGGCGGATGTCGATCTGCTCGCTGCTGCCCTCCGGCGGCACCAGGTCGAACATCGCGCGGTAGCCCTTGATCTCGCGCAACGGCCGCGCCGAGACGATCTCCACCCGGCCACGGCTGGTTTCAACAACCGCTTCGACATCAGCCTTGTCGATCAGGCTGGCCAGTTCGCCGCCTTCGAAGTCGACTGCAAAGCGCCACGAGAAATACTCGCGCTTCTTGCCGATCACCCCGCCCAGGCCGGTGCGGCTGGCAACGCAATGGGCCAGCGGCGTATGCGCCGGCGGCTGTGCGCCCCAGTACAGCCGGTAGCCGACCAGCAGTTCCTGGCCCGGCTGCGGCTTTTCCTTCGGGTTCCAGAAGGCCACGATGTTGTCGAAGGTTTCATCGACGGTGGGAATCTCCACCAGCTGCACCGAGCCCTCGCCCCAATCGCCCTTCGGCTCCACCCACAGGCACGGACGCTTCTCGTAGAACACGCCGTCGTCCTGGTAATGGTCGAAGTTGCGGTCACGCTGCAGCAGGCCAAAGCCACGCGGATTGCGGTCGACGAACATGTTGAAGCGCAGGTTGCGCGGGTTCACCAGCGGCCGCCAGATCCATTCACCAGCGCCGGTCCACAGCGACAGCCCGTCGGTATCGTGGATTTCCGGGCGCCAGTCCCAACCCATGCGGCGGTCGTTCTCGCCCACTTGGTACATGCTGGTGCAGGGAGCGATGCCCAGCCGCTCGATGGTCTTGCGCGGGTACAACGCGCTGTCGATGTCCATCAGCAGCACCTCGCCGTTGGTGACGGCGAAGCGGTAGGCACCGGCCACGCTGGGCGAATCCAGCAGCGCATAGACGATGATGGTGTCCGAGTCGGCCGCAGGCTGTTCCAGGTAATAGGCGATGAAGTCGGGGAATTCCTCCGGCTTGCCCATGCCGGTGTCGATGGCCAGGCCACGCGCGGACTGGCCGTACTGGCCTTCCTTGCCCACTGCGCGGAAGTAGCTGGCACCCAGGAACGCGGCGAAATCGCGGTCGGTGTCCTTGCGCGTGTTCAGCCGGAAACCGGCAAAGCCGAGGTCGGCCGGCAGCTCACCATTCTTCAACCCGCTCTTGCCGTAGTTGAACGCGGCGCCGTCATAGGCCAGTTCCTGCGCCTTGCCGTCGACCACGTCGTACATGCGCACGGGCGAATGGAAGTACAGACCCAAGTGGAAGAACTTGGCCTGGAACTTACCCGGCTGGTCGGCCCACAGGGCGTGGTCCTGGCGATAGCCGATCGACTGGTACTGATCCCAGTCCAGCGCCTCCAGCTTGCCCGGCAGCACCCGCTTGTGGCTCTGGTAGGGCGCCTGTGCCAGCGCGCGCGCCTGGCCCTTCAGGGTGGCGAAATCGAACGGCTGCGGCTGGCCAAGCCGGCGCAGCCCAAGCTGGCCACTCTTGCTGGCCGCGCAGGCCGGCAGTGACGGCAGGCCGAAAGCGGCCAGGGCCAGGGAGGCATTGCGGATGAAGTCGCGTCGTTGCATGCAGGCGCGGGAGCAAAGGGAAGGTCGGCCATCATAGGCAGACAAACGTTAACGGGCAGCGGTGGACTCGATACCCTGTTCAGCCTGCGCCAATGCCGCAAGGCGGGCATCAAGCTCGTGCAGGGCCGGTGCCTGCGGACCGCGCTGGGCCAGCAGCAGCTGTCGTGCCTCGGCCAGCACGGTGCGGGCCTGCGCGATCTGGCCGGCCTGCTGCAGGACCTGCCCCTGTGCGAGCAGCGCCTGCGGCAGCAGGGCGACGTGATCCGGTTGCCGCCAGATCGCCACCGCGCGGGCATAGTGCGCTGCTGCTGCCGAGGGGTCGCCGCTGGCGCTGGCCCACTTCCCCAGCGCGAACTCGCCGTAGCCGATCTCGCGATGGTCCGGGCCCAGGGCGCCGAGCAGCTGTGCCTGCACCTGCCGCAGTTCCTGGCCGGCCAGCGCGTGCTGGCCGCGCTGCAGGGCCAGCAGCGCGCGTGCGCGGCGGACCACCAGTGCCTCCGGGTGGCGCGGTCCCCATGCCTCCTGTGCCGCCTGCCAGGCCAGCTCCAGCTCGGCCGCTGCCGCCTGCGTGTCGCCCTGCCGGGCCAGCACATCGCCCAGCTGGCGATGCAGGCTGATCACCTGCGGGCTGCTGGCATCGGCGCGTTGGCCGAGCAGGGCCAGCGCCTGCCGGTACCCCGCCAGCGCGGCCGGCAGGCGTCCGGCGGTGGCGTCCAGGGCGGCCAGATCGGCCAGTGATTCAGCACGCCCGAAGCGCTCGACCATCCCCTGGTGACGCAGCGCCAGCGCCTGCTGGAACGAACGTCGCGCCGCATCGGCGTCACCCAGTTGGGCCTGGCAACGCCCAAGCTGGCTGTGGAACTCGGCCACCGCCGCCGGCAATGCCGCCGCCTGGCTGGCCGCCAGCGGTTGCAGTGGCTGCAGGTGCGCCAGGCACTCGCGTCCGCGACCGAGCATGCGCAGTGCCCGCCCGCGCTGGGTAACCGCCTCGATCTGCAGCGCCGGCGGCACCTCGCCCACCTCCTGCAGCAGCCGGCGCTGCTGGTCCAGGGTCTGCAGCGCCAGCTGGTAGTCGCCCAGGCCGATGCGCAGGCGGCCGATCACCCCTTGCAGCTCGGCCAGCGCCAGCGGCTGGTCAGCCAGTTCGGCTTCGCCCCGTTGCTGGCCGGTGGCCAGCAACTGCGGCACGTCGAAATGGCCGTGGCGCTGGCTGGCCGCCTTGTCGAACAGGCCAACAGTGAAATCCTGCATGGCCTGCGCACGCGCCATTTCCGCCCGCGCCTGGCGCAACTGCCACAGGGCGAAGGACGTGGTCCCCAACAGGGCCAGCGCGGCCAGCCCGGCCAGCGCCACGCCCCAGCGATGGCGGCCTACGTACTTTCGCACCCGGTAACCCACGCCCGGCGGACGCGCCTGGATCGGCTGCCCCTGCAGGTAGCGGCGCAGGTCGCCGGCCAGTGCTTCGGCCGAGCTGTAGCGCTGCTGCGGGTCTTTCTGCAGGGCCTTTTCCAGCAGCACGTCCAGATCGCCACGCAGTCGCTTGGCCTGCCGCAGCAGCGCCCGTCTCGGTGCCCCCGGCTCGGCGGCCAGCCGTTGCAGCAGCGCCGAGGCACGCGGTGCCTGCACATCCAGGATCGAGCGCTCCCATTCCGCATCGCTGTGCCGGCGCAGGCGATAGGGCTTGTGCCCGGTGACCACCTCGAACAGCACCACGCCCAGCGAATAGACATCGGTCAGGGTCGTCACCGCCTCGCCACGCACCTGCTCCGGCGCGGCGTAGTGCAGGGTGAACGCGCGGATTTCGGTAGCCGGATGGGCCGCGTTCGGGTCGTCGTGGTCGAGCAGCTTGGCGATGCCGAAGTCGAGCAGTTTCACCGTGCCATCGGCGCGTACCAGGATGTTGGAGGGCTTGAGGTCGCGGTGCACCACCAGGTTCGCATGCGCGTGGCTGACCACCGCGCAGACCTGCAGCATCAGCTGCAGCCGTGTTTCCAGCGGCGGTTGCAGGCGCCGGCAGTAGTCGCTGATCGGCTCGCCTTCCACGTAGTCCAGCGCCAGGTAGGGCTGCCCGTGCTGGTCCACCCCGGCGTCCAGCAGCTGTGCCAGGTGCGGGTGCTGCAGGCGGGCCAGGATCTGCCGCTCGCGGCCGAAGCGCTGGCGCAGGCCCGGATCGGCGACGCCACTGCGCAGCAGCTTCAGCGCGACCTGGCGCTGGTACAGGCCATCGCAGCGCTCGGCCAGCCAGACCTCGCCCATGCCGCCTTCGCCGAGCGGATGCAGCAGCCGATACGGCCCGACCTCGCTGCCGGCGCGGCCTGGCGGTGTGGCGGTCCACAAGGGCTGGGCCATGAACTCGTGGCTGTCGGCTTCCTGCTGCAGCAGGCGTTCCAGTTCGCGGCCCAGCGTCGGGTCCTGCGCACTCAAGCGCTGCAGGCGCAGCTGGCGGGCGGCCGGCGCCAGCTCCAGCAGCTGGTCCAGCCAGGACGACAATTGCTGCCAGCGGGCGGCGTCCATCGTGGGGTTCGGCCCGGGGTCAGTCGCTGCGCATCGCGGCCAGCAGGAACAGCCGCGCTTTCTGCCAGTCGCGGCGGATGCTGCGCTCCGAGCGCTGGCTCAGTTCGGCGATCTCCAGTTCGGACAAGCCGGCGAAGTAGCGCAGCTCCACCACCTTGGCCAGGTGCGCATCGACGGCCTGCAGGCGTTCCAATGCAACATCGAGGGCCAGCAGATCCTCGTCCAGGCGTACGCCGCTGCTGCTGTTCTCGGGAATCTCGGCCACCCGCTTGAGGTCGCCCCCGCGTTTGCGCGCCAGCCGGTTGCGCGCGTAATCGACGACCACGCTGCGCATCGCCGACGCCGCATAGGCGAAGAAGTGCGCACGGTCCTCGAAGCGCGCCGCACCGCGGCTGCCCAGCAGTTTCAGGTAGGACTCGTGGACCAGCGAGGTCGCATCCAGGGTGCGTCCCTGCTGCCCGGCCAGCTGCCGCCGGGCCATGCTGTGCAGTTCCTGGTACAGGGTGGTCAGCACACGGTCGAGCGCGGCGCGGTCGCCACCGCGCGCAGCATCCAGCCATACGGTGATATCCGGGCCTTCGTCCATCGCCAACGCTCCCCCGCAGCGGATGTCGGCTGGACTATAGCGCTGCGCGTGTGCAGCGCATGAAGACGTTCAGCGCTGGCAGCGGCTGCACCACACGCTCGCCCGCTGGCCGATCATGGCGTGCTTGAGCGGGCGGCCGCAGCCGGGGCACGGCAGGCCATCGCGGCCATAGACCAGCAGCTCCTGCTCGAAGTAGCCCGGCGCGCCGTCGGGGCTGATGAAATCGCGCAGGGTGGTGCCACCGCGGGTGATGGCGTAGTCCAGCGTTTCCTTCACTGCCGTGGCCAGCCGCCGATAGCGCTCGCGGGTGACCTTGCCGGCCTCGCGCAGCGGGCTGATCCCCGCCTTGTACAGGCTCTCGGCGGCGTAGATGTTGCCCACCCCGACCACCACCGCCTGGTCCATCAGGAAGGTCTTCACCGGCGCGCTGCGGCCGCGGCTGCGGGCAAACAGGTAGTCGCCGTCGAAGGCGTCGTCCAGCGGCTCCGGGCCCAGGCCCTTCAGCAGCGGGTGGATCTCGCCGGCCGGCTGCCAGAGCAGGCTGCCGAAGCGGCGCGGGTCGTTGAAGCGCAGCAGGCGGCCGTTGTCCAGGCTGATGTCCACATGGTCGTGCGCGCGCAACGGGGTGTCGCCGGGCAGCACGCGCAGGCTGCCGGACATGCCCAGGTGCAGCACGGCGCTGCCGATGGCGGTATCCAGCAGCAGGTACTTGGCGCGGCGACGCACCTCTTCGATGCGCTGGCCGGGCAGCAGCTCGGCCACTTCCGGTGGAATCGGCCAACGCAGGTCGGCACGGCGCAGGATCACCCCGTGCACGCGGCGGCCCTGCAGGTGTGGCGCCAGGCCACGGCGGGTGGTTTCTACTTCGGGCAGTTCGGGCATGGGACGATTCTATGCCCGCTCAGCGCGGCGGTGCAGCCAGTTCCCGTGCATCCAGGAAGCCGTCACCGTTGGCGTCCTGCTTGTGGAAGCGCTGCACGATCACCTGCCGCTGCTGCTGGCGGGTGATGGCCCTGCCCTTGCCGCCGGGCAGCTCGTCGGCGGTCAGCACGCCATCGCCGTTGCGATCCATGCGATCAAAGGCATACAGCATCCACTGCAGGTACTCGGCTTCACTGACCTTGCCGTCGCCATCGCTGTCCATGCGCTGCAGGTAGCTGGCGGTGTCGCTGACCTGGGCCTGCACGGCAGGTGCGCACACGGCGGCCAGCAGCAATGCCGTCAGCACAGCCCTCATCCGCCCACCAGGGTGTAGCCCTTCAGTCGCGCGGCATAGGCCTGCAGCGCGGCGATGCCGCTTTCCTCGGCCTCGCGGCACCAGGCCTGCAGTTGTCGCAGGCGCTCGGCGGCATCGTGGCCGCGTGCTTCCAGCAGCGTCGCCAAGCGTGCGCGGTATTCCACCAGGGTGCGGATGCGCGGGCGCTGGGCGACCCATTCGCTGAGCTGGGCGCGGCTGTCCGGCTTCAACCAGCGGCCGTCGTTGACCAGGCCCCGGCGTAGCCGGCGCGGCAGCAACCGGCGCAGCTTGGCCCCTGCGTGTCGCGCTTCTTCGCGCAATGCCGGCATGAACACGTTGCGCTGGTAGTCGGTCATCGCCTGGAAGCGATGCGACAGCAGTGCCTTCAGGGTATCGGCGTCGGGCACGGCGATGTTCGGGCGCACGTCCATGGCCGGCGCGACACGCAGGACCTTGGCCAGGCGCAATGCCTGCAGCAGGCGGATCGCACTCCAGCCGATGTCGAATTCCCAGCGCCGCATCGCAAAGCGCGCCGAACTGGGGAACGCATGGTGGTTGTTGTGCAGTTCCTCGCCACCAATCCAGAACGCCCACGGCGTCAGGTTGGTGGAGGTGTCGGCCGACTCGTAGTTGCGATAGCCCCACCAGTGGCCCAGGCCATTGACCACACCGGCGGCCCAGAACGGGATCCACGCCATCTGGATCGCCCACAGGGCGACGCCCGGCAGGCCGAACAGCACGCTGTTGACCGCAAACAGCAGCACCGGGCCGAACGTGGCGTACGGGGTGTACAGGCGGCGCTCGATCGCGTCGTCCGGAGTGCCGCGACCGTACTGTTCGATGTCCTCACGCATGCCGCGTGCTTCGCGGTAAAGCTCCACGCCGCGCCAGAACACCTGGCCGATGCCGCGGGTAACCGGGCTGTGCGGGTCGTCCTCGGTTTCCACCTTGGCGTGGTGCTTGCGATGGATCGCCACCCACTCCTTGGTGATCATCGAGGTGGTCAGCCAGGTCCAGAAGCGGAAGAAGTGCGCGACCACCGGATGGAAGTCCACGCCCCGGTGCGCCTGGCTGCGGTGCAGGTAGAGGGTGACCGAGAAGATCGTGAGCTGGGTGAAGACCAGCAGCACCAGGGCCAGCTGCCACCAGCCCAGGCCCAGCACGCCACCGGTCAGCAGGGACATCAGGGCATCAGGCATGGCGGCGCTCCAGAGCAACACAGGTATGGGAGACATCATGGGCGCTTGCGTTGCAAACTGCACCTTGCACCGCTGGATTGGCAGCGCCATTCCGTGGCTTCGTTCACAGTTGGGGACCCGTGTTGTCGAGCCTTGATCCGCGCACCCGCGCCGCAGCCCCGTCCGCCGGGGACCTGCCACCCTTGATCGAACTGGACCGCGCCAGCGTGATGCGCGGCCAGGTGAAGGTCCTGCACGGGCTGAGCCTGCGCATCGCGCAGGGCCAGCACACCGCCCTGCTTGGCCCCAATGGCTGTGGCAAGTCCACCTTCATCAAGCTGATCACCCGCGAGCTGTACCCGCTGGCGCAGGCCGACGGCGCGGTGGCGGTGAAGGTGCTGGGCCAGAACCGCTGGCAGGTCGACCGGCTGCGGTCGCAGCTGGGCATCGTCACCGGCGACCTCAGCAGCAACCTGGCCGACATGCCGGGGCTGACGGTGGAACAGGCGGTGCTGTCGGGGTTCTTCGCCAGCTACGTGGTACCCGCCTTCCGCGAAGTCACCGCCGACATGCGCATGCGGGTGGGCGAGACCCTGGCGATGACCGGTGCGTCGGGCCTGCGTGAGCGTGCCTACGCCGAACTGTCGGCCGGCGAGACCCGCCGCGTGCTGATCGCCCGCGCACTGGTCAACCGGCCGCAGGCGCTGCTGCTGGATGAACCCTCCACCGGGCTGGACCTGGTCGCCCGGCAGCAGTTGATCGCCACCATGCGCGTGCTTGCGCAGCAGGGCATCACCCTGGTGCTGGTCACTCACCACATCGAGGAAGTGATCCCCGAGATCGAGCGGGTGGTGCTGCTGCGCGACGGCCGCGTAGTAGCCGATGGAGCGCGCGCCGAGCTGCTGCGCGACGAACCGCTGTCGGCCGTGTTCGGCGGCGCGATCACGGTGGTGGAACAGGAAGGACGGCTGACCGCGTACGCGGGGTGACACCGCTTCTGTGGCGGGCCGGACGTCCGGCCCGCCACGCCTTGATTCAGAACCGCAACGCCAGCGCGCGCGACTCGATGGGTGCCATCCGGCTCTGGTCCTGCAGCTGCAGGTCGCGCAATTCATAGGGCGCACCGAAGCCGGCAGGCAACGCGGCCTGGTCGAAGGGCAGCACCAGCGCGCCGCGGCCCGGGCCATCGAACCACGCTGCGGCATGCGCCTGCGCCACCGGCTGCAACTGGCCGCTGGCTGCGGTGGCATACAGGGTGCCGCGCGCCTCGTAGCGTCCGGCGGCGGCCACCTGCAACGGCAGACTGACCTGGCGGCTGGAGGGATCGGGCATGGCCTGGCCGATGAAGCGCGCGGTCGGCCGCGCCACGGCGAAGGCGACCTTGCCATCGCGCAGCACGCCGTCGGCCTGGGCAAACACCTGCAGTTCCCACAGGCCCTGCGTGTTGCTGGCCTCGGCGGGAATCCTTACCTGGGCACGCAGGCTGCCATCGGTGGTGCGCAGCAGCCGTTGCGGCCAGCTGCGGCCATCGGGTGCAACCAGCAGCGCTTCGCCGCCGAGGCTGTCACGCCGTGTGCGCAACGTCGCCGCGCTGGCACCGTCTTCCAGCAGACGCGCCTGCAGCTGCACGTTGCCTCCGGCCAGCACCTGCGTCTGGCTGGCCTGCACTTCCAACCGCAGCGGGCTGTTGGGCTCCAGCACCTGCACCACATAGCGGCCCTGCGCCTGCGCGCTCTGCAGGCGGTAAACACCGGCCGCGCTGGCGGTACCGGTGCGCAGCATGCTGCTGCCATCGCCGACCGGCATGCCCGCATCCTGCAACTGGCGTGCATCGACACTGCGCGCGACGCTGCTGCGCCCCGCCGGATCACGTACCTGCAGCGAGGTGGCCGGCAGCGCGCGGGCGCCCGGCGCCGGGCTGAGCTGGATCACCGCATCCGGTGCGCTCAGGGGCAGTTCCAGGCCGCGCTGCAGTTCGGCAGCGTCGACCTGCTGCCAGTAGCTGCGGCTGATGGCGGCCTGGGGACCGGGAGCCTGCAGTGGCTGTGCCGGGTCCAGCGCCCAGGCGAAGGCCAGCGGCGCGTGCTCGCTGTCGTCGGCGGGCAGCGGCGCGGCAACCAGTGCAGCGGGAATCTGGTCGCCAGCGGCAACGCGCAGCGGCTGCGCGGCCTGCGCCGATGCAGTGGAAAGGACCGCCAACACGGCGGCAGCCAGCAGGGTGGAATGGATGGTCATGGTCATCTCCCTCACTGGGTCAGGTCGTTGCGCAGGAGGCTGCCGAGGCCGAAGCACTCGCGGCGGCTCTGGTTATGGCTGAGCGGCTCGGCGCCCTGGGTGCGCGCCTTGTCGGTGAACCACAGGGTGCCGGCCGCCTTCTGGCTGCTGCACTCCAGGAAACCGTCCGAGCACGACGACAGCCAGTTCTGGGTGAACTCCAGGCCGACATTGGCGGAGTAACCGCCGCAGTAGCTGTTGCTGTCCCACACCGCCGATTCGACATCGCTGCCGACCACTGCGCGGAACGGCCTGGGCAGGGCCGGGCGGCCGGTGGTGCCGTACAGGTTCTGCGCGTTGTAGGTGGCCATGTGCCCCACCTGCTGCATGCGCACGGCATCGTTCTTGTAGCCCAGCAGCCAGCCCAGCGAGGTCTCGAAGGTGTTGCCGTTGAGCACGGCGTCGGCCAGCGGCGTACCTGCCGACGAGGGCGCCAGCGCAGTGACCTTGCGCAGCCGGTTGATGATCTTCGGGTAGCGGCTGTCGTAGGTGGGGTTGGACAGGATCCAGCGCATCACGTTGCCGCCGTTGGAATGGGTGATCACCACCAGCTGGGTTATGCCCCGGCTGTCGATGAAGCCGGTGAGCTGGTTGGCCAGGCAGCCAGCCGCTTCCGGCTTCCACATGTACTGGGTGAAGTCGCAGTTGATGACCACGTAGTTGCTGCTGTTCGGCAGGCCCTGGCGGACGGTGTCGATGATCGCCGGCTGCCAGTAGTCCTGCGTGGCGTTGGTCTGCGCGCCGGTGCCGTGCACGAAGGCGACGCCGTAGACATCGGCGGCCTGCGCCGGGGTGGTCGCCAGCCCCAGGAGCAGGGCCAGGACGGTACTTCCTGTTGCGGTGCTGCGCATCGCGTCTCTCCCTTTCAGCGGATCCCCCCGGCCCGGCTGTGAGCTGATGCTCATGGCGGCAGCGCGTGAAAGTCCGTGCGCTGCGCCCGGATTCAGCAGATTGCCGACAATTGATGACCGTTTTTCATCCGGTGCAGCGCGACCATGCCGGGTCTGGCCGTATGTCCGATGGAAGCTGCGGCCGGCAATCGAGGCTGCGATCATGGCCGGCGAGTTCCCTGCCCGAGTCTGCCCATGTCGTCGATCCTCCCCCCTGCCCGGCCGCTGCTGGGCCTGGCCATCGCGTTGTCGCTTGCCGGCTGCGCCGCCACCACCGCCAGCAAACCGACCGCCGTCGAAGCCAACGTCACCACCAAGGCCGTGGGCTACCTGGACAAGACCGCAGTGCCGGCCAGCATCGACCTGGTTCCGGCACCACCGGCCGCCGGCTCGGCGGCCTTTGCGCTGGACGAGCAGGTCAGCCGTGAAGCACGTGCGCTGCGCGGCAGCCCGCGCTTCGCCCAGGCCAGCGCCGATGCCGAACTCGGCTTTCCGGAAGGGGCCAACCATTTCTCCTGCGCCGCCGACATCGACGTGGATGCAGTGAAGACCCCGGCCCTGTACCGCCTGCTGGAGCGCAGCCGCATCGACGCCAGTGCTGCCACCAAGGCTGCCAAGAACAGGTACCAGCGCCCGCGCCCGTTCATGGTCAACGGTGAACCGACCTGCTCGCCGAAGGATGAGGAAGGCCTGCGCAAGAACGGCTCCTACCCGTCCGGCCACACTTCGATCGGCTGGGCATGGGCATTGATCCTGTCTGAGATCGCACCGGACCGCGCCGATGCCATCCAGGCCCGCGGTCGCAACTACGGCGAGAGCCGCCTGGTGTGCAACGTGCACTGGCAGAGCGACATCCTCGAAGGCCGCTTCATGGGTGCTGCTGCCGTGGCCCGGCTGCACGACAACGCGGCGTTCAACAGCGACCTGCTTGCCGCGCGCAGGGAGATCGCTGCCGCGCGCAAGGCCGGCCTGCATTCCAGCCGCGACTGCGCCACCGAAAGCGCCGTGCTGAAGGTGCGCCCGCAGAGCGCCCTGTAATCCACCGCCGTTGCGCTCGCCGGGCATGGCCCGGCGCTACCGGGCGCGACGCATGGGTAGCGCCGGGCCATGCCCGGCGGACGCGAAAAACAGAAGGGCCGGCAGTGCGCCGGCCCTTCGTCATTGCATTACTGCGGCAACCGCATCAGAACTTCGCGGTGAACTCCACGCCCCAGGTACGCGGCTCGTTGAGGAAGCCCGTCAGGTTGTTGAAGTCGATCGCGCCGACCACGCGGGTCTGGTTGGTCAGGTTGCGGCCGAACACGGCTACGTCGTACTGGCCGTAATCCCAGTTGTAGCCCAGGCGCAGGCCACCTTCCAGCGAGCTGCGGCCACGGAACTCCGGCGACTCGTAGATGAAGAAGTTGACCGCACTGCGGTAGGCCCAGTCGGTGTAGGCATACAGCTCGCTGCCATCGCTGAGCGGGAAGCCCACGCGCAGGGTCGCGTTGTGGATCCACTTCGGTGCCTGCGGCAGCGGATTGCCGTTGACCAGCGCATAGGTGCCGCCATTGATGACCGTGGTCGGGTCGGTGATGGTGCAGCCGCCGCCACAGACCGCCACCGCCAGGTTCTTGTCCTTGATCTCGGTGTCGTTGTAGCTGCTGCCGAAGGTCAGCAGCACGTTGTCGGCCAGGTAGGCCTCCAGGTCCAGCTCCACGCCCTGGCCGATGGTCTTGTCGGCGTTGAGCAGGGTGGCGGTGTTGTTGGTGCCACCGACGGCGATCAGCTGCTGGCCGTCCACGTCATAGCGGAACACGCTGAAGCCCAGGCGAGCACGACGTTCGAACAGGTCGGCCTTGATGCCGGCTTCGTACGAAATCACCTTCTCCGAATCGGCCTGCGACAGTCCCGGTGCGAACGCCAGGCGCCCCTGGATCGACGGTGCGCGGAAGCCCTTGGCCACGCGTGCATAGGCGTTGACGTTGTCGGTCAGCTTGTACACGCCGCTGACATCCCAGCTGACGTCGTTGACGTCGGTGTTGGCCAGGTACGGACCGCTGACCGGGGTGCCGAACGGAACCGCCTGCAGCACGCTGGCGCTGAAGTCCTTCTTGTCCTGGGTGTAGCGCACGCCGGCACGCAGCTTGAAGCGGTCGGTGACATCGAAGTCACCCGAGGCGAACACCGCCCACGCCTTGTTGCGCTGCTGCTGCACGACGTGGCCGGTCTGCGGGTTGCCCGGGGTCAGCGAGTCGTAGTTGAAGTTGTTGATGGTGACGTCTTCATCGAAGTAAAAGACGCCGGCCTGCCAGTCGAAGCGGCCCCATTCGTTGGATTCCACGCGGAATTCCTGGGTCCACTGACGGTGGTGCGGCAGGCCGTCGGCCGACTCGGACGAGAACGGAATCAGGCCCGGGCCGGAGTTGCCTGCACCCAGGAACGCGGCGCCGTAGCCACCGTCGATGTCGCCGCGGTTGAGCGACTCGGCGGTCTCGTAACCGGTGATCGAATGCAGGGTCACCGAACCGAGGTTCCACTGCAGGCGCGCGCTGCCGCCCCAGGTTTCCAGGTCGGAGAAATTGACGCCGTCGTTGGCGACCTTGTCGCGGTCGAAGTTCTCGACCAGCGCGTTGCCGCCCTTCTCGATGATGTTGGCGCGGAACAGGCGCGCGGTGCCGTTGAGCTTGCGCTTGTGCAGGTTGAACAGCGCTTCGAAGTCATCGCCTTCGTACAGGAACTGCACGCGGCCGGCGGCTTCGTCATAGCCTTCAAAACCACTGTTGGGCGCACCGGCACGGGTGTTGTCGACCCAGTCGTCACGACGCTGGTAGATGGCCGACACGCGTGCGGACCAGCGGTCGGTCAGCGGGCCGCCGTAGGCGCCCTGCACATTCCAGCTGTTGTAGCTGCCATAGCCCACGCGCACGTAGCCATCGGCATCCTGCGACGGCCGCGCCGAATCGAACTTGACCACGCCAGCCGGGGTGTTGCGCCCGAACAGGGTGCCCTGCGGGCCGCGCAGCACTTCCACGCCGGCCAGGTCGAACAGCGGGAAGCCCTTCAGCAGCGGGCTTTCCTGCACCACATCGTCGTACACCAGCGAGACCGGCTGCGATGCATTGAGGTCGAAATCGGTATTGCCCAGGCCGCGGATGTAGAAGCGCGGGAAGGCGCGGCCGTAGGACGACTCGATATTGAGGCTCGGCACGCGCGCAGCAAGGAAGCGGATGTCATCGCCCGCCGAACCGAGCACGTCGAGCTTTTCGCCCTGGATCGCGCTGATCGCCACCGGCACGTCCTTGGCGTTCTCGACACGACGCTGTGCAGTCACCTGCAGCGCATCGAGGGCGACCGGATCCTTGGCGGCGGGGGTTTCCTGGGCGGCTGCTGCCAGCGGCAGCAGGGCGGAAAGAGCGACAACGAGCGGGCGCGCGACCGGAGAGCGGCCACGGGAAGTACGGGTCGGAGACATGGCGGTAGGCTGTGTTTGGAGGGGTGGTAAAACGGCGCTACCAGATAATTGTTGCAATACAGCACCTCCCTCGCAAATGCCGATCGTTCATGGCCGCCTCGCGCGCCGCCGGACGCTGCCGCTGGACTCGGGGTTTTTCCCCGCAACGGACCTGCTGCGATGACCCAGTGGTACTTCCATGCTCCCGGCCAGGCCGATCGGGTCGGTCCGTTCGACGTGCGCTGGGTCCAAGGCATCAGGAGCATGCTGTTCGGTGGCGAAGACGTGTTCCTGGCCACGCTGACCCGGCCGCAGGGGCGGCAAGAGCCGCGGCAAATGCTCGCTGCTGGGCTGACGGGCCGGTCGACGGACGTCTGGCGGTGCCGGCCGCTGGCCGGCAATCGCTGGGATGCGTGGGTTGCCGGGGTTGCCGGCCAGCGGCCGGCACTACACAGTGAGCGGCAGGCGATTTCATGAATGGGGAGCCGACCCACCCTGCCCGGCCTGCCACGCCTTCGGTATGCTGGCGCCCTTTCCTGAATCCGGCGCCGCGAGCGCACTGCCGATGAGCCTGTTCCGCCCCCGCGTGATGCTGTCCGTCGCCCTGCTCGGCCTGCTGGCCGGTTGCGGTGGTGAAGAGGTCCGCCCCACCCCGCCCGCGCAGCCCACCGTGGTTCCGCAGGCCAAGCCGGTGAAGATCGGCATCGCGCTCGGCGGCGGCGCGGCCAAGGGCTTTGCGCACATCGGCGTGATCAAGATGCTCGAGGCCAACGGCTTCGAACCGGTGGTGGTGTCCGGCACCAGTGCCGGCAGCGTGGTCGGCGCCCTGTATGCCAGCGGCATGGACGCCTTCCAGATGCAGAGCAAGGCGGTGGCGCTGGATGAAGCCAGCATCCGCGACGTGCGCCTGTTCTCCGGTGGCCTGGTGCAGGGCCAGAAGCTGCAGGACTACGTCAACGAACAGGTGGCCAACCGCCCGGCCGAGCGCCTGAAGAAGCCGTTCGCCGCCGTCGCCACCCAGCTGGAGACCGGCGAGCGTTCGATCTTCGTGCGCGGCAACGTCGGCCAGGCGGTGCGTGCTTCCAGCAGCATCCCCGGCGTGTTCGAGCCGGTGAAGATCGGTGGCCGCAACTACATCGACGGCGGCGTGGTCAGCCCGGTGCCGGTGGATGCCGCACGACAGCTCGGTGCCGAGTTCGTGATCGCCGTGGACATCTCCAGCAAGGCCAGCGGCAAGGCACCGACCGGCATGCTCGGCATCGTCAACCAGTCGATCTCGATCATGGGCCAGCGCCTGGGCGAGCAGGAACTGGCGCGCGCCGACATCGTGATCCGGCCGAAGGTGCTGGACATCGGTGCTGCCGATTTCAGCCAGCGTGGCACGGCCATCCTGGAAGGCGAGAAGGCCGCGATGGCGGCGATGCCGCAGATCCGCGCCAAGATCCAGCAGCTGCAGAAGGCCCGTGCCGCGGCGTTGGCACCGGCACCGGTGGCAGCGCCCAAGTGCGACGAGCCTTCGCGCCTGGGCAAGCTGATGGGCCGCAAGGAAAAGTGCTGACGCCCGGCGCTTGAACGGCCGCCGCGGTCAGCGCCGCGCTGGTGGGTAACCACTGGCCAGGCGTCGCTGCCGGCGCCGCTCATCCACCGCCCGGTCATGCCGCTGTGCGCTCAGCTGCAACTGCTCCATCGCATCCCCCGGCAGCCACAGCTGCTGCTGGGCACGGGTGATCGCCACGTAGGCCGCGCGCACCGGGCTGTGCAGCGCGCGCGCATCATGGCCGCTGTCGAAGCAGCACGGCGCCATGGACACCGTGGCGAACTGCAGGTTCTTGGCGTGCTGGGCCAGGCACAGCACGACGCTGGCCTCGTCCGCATCGACCAGTTGCCCGAGCAGGCGCTGCAGCGCCGCAGCGTCGAAGCCACCGGCAAACAGCGCGGGGATGTCCGCCTGTCCACGCTTGGCACAGACCTGCACGAAGCTTTCCCAGCGTTGTCCGGGGCCGCCAGCGGCGGCGCTGCGCCAGGCGTCGATCGGACCGTCCACTTCTTTCAACAGCGCCTGCCGCGACGCAGGATGCAGATGCACGCGCGCGCCGCGCGCAACCAACTCGTTGGCTTCCAGCAGCATCCGCCACAGGCTGCCGTACAGGCGGGCGCCGGTGCTGGGCACCGCCGACCAGTCGTCATAGCGGCGCAGGCCGGTGGCGCGGTCGCTGGCGCCCACGAAAGGCGCCGGCTCACCGAGATCGTCCAACGCCAGTGACTGGTTGACCAGCGCATCGACCTGCCGCCCCTGCCGCACCGACTGGTGCATCTCCAGCGTTTTCGCCGATGACCAGCGCTGTACGCGTCCGCTCAGCCGTTGATGCGGATCGCCCAGGCTGACCACGCCGGGCGCGTGGGTGGCCAGCAGCTGTTTCCATGCAGGGCTGAGATCGTGCGCCTCATCGACCAGCACCATGCCCAGCGACACCGGCAGCGGCACGGCACGCAGGGCCAGCCATTTGCCGATGTGCCCGGCATCCAGGCGCAGGCAGCCACCCTTCTGCACCACCGGATCGAACATGCAGCGCCAGACGAATTCCGCGGCCGCGATGAACGGCGTGGCTTCCAGCTGCGCTGCGCCCAGCGAGCGCTGGAAGTGCCAGGCCTGCAGGTTCGGCGCTGACGACGCGCACCACCGGTTGATGGCGTCCAGGGCGATCATCAGGACCTGGTCCGGCCGGCGTGCACCGATGGCCGGCACGCCGAGTCGGGCAGCCGCCTCGCGCAGGGTCAGCGTGCTCTGCCGGTAGGTCGGTACGAAGCCACCGGTCAGGCCGTTGGCGGCGGCATGGCGGGCGATCGCGTTGGCGAACTCGATCTGGGTCAGCAGGCGCGTGCCGGCGCCGGCCGGCAGCCGCGCGCGGAATGCCTCGACCTGGCCACGCGTGGGCGCCACATAGGTGTAACGGCCCGGGCGAGCCTGCAGCAGCGCCAGCACCAGATGGCCCTTGCCGGTGCCGGCATAGGCCTGCAGGTCGATCAATTCATCGGGATTGGCCGCGATCGCACGCAGCACGCGTGCCTGTTCGGAAGTGAACAGGCCGTTGTGCTGGGTCGCATGCGTTGTCTGTTCGTCATCGCCGGTGTCTTCGTCATCGCCTTCGGCCAGCGATGTCGCCGGAAAGTGGATCGTGTGCTCTTCCAGGGTGATCCTGCACGCCGCCTGGAAGTCCGCGCCGGGATAGGCGTCCGGCGACGCGGCCAGCACCGCCTCCATCACCTCGTCCGGTGCCAGCAGCACGTCCTGCGCGGCCAGCACGCCCAGCCACGCCTCCAGCGCCCGCGCGTCCTGTCCAGCGCTGGCCGCCAGCTGCGCCTGCGCAGCAGGGCCATCATCGGCGGCGAACAGCGCACAGGCGTCGTGCAGCAACCGCTGCAGCTGGGTGGCCGGTGGCCTCTGCCGGCGGCACAGCATGGCCACCAGCAGGCCGGCCTGCTCCAGCGGTGTGTCCGGCGGCGTGCCGTCGCTCAGGTGCCGCAGCAGGCTCTGCTCGCGCAGCGGAAGGAACAACGGGGAAGACGTCGGGAATGGGGTATCAGACATGCCGGAGCCAGAGGGAATCACTGCGCGGCCTGCATGTGCACGGCCGCCGCGGGCCACGATGCTCGGCCAGCGCACGCGCGCCGTCAAACATCACCGCGGCCGCCGGTTCATTCCAGCTGCGACAACGGCAATGCCTGAAAACCCTTCACCGTGCGCAGCACGAAGCTGGAATTGGCATCGGCCACGCCACCGGCGTTGAGCAGCCTGTCCAGCAGGAAACGCGAGAAGTGCTCCAGATCGCGCACATACACGTGCAGCAGATAGTCCATGTCGCCGGTCAGGGCGTGGCAGGCCACCACTTCATCCCAGGCCTGCACGCTGTCGACGAAGTGCCCGATCGCGGCCTGGTCATGCTTTTCCAGCTGTACGCGCACGAACGCCTGCAGCCCCAGGCCGAGCCGGCGGGGCTCCAGGCGCGCGCCATAGCCGACGATCACCCCTTCGCTTTCCAGCCGCTGCAGGCGGCGCAGGCAGGCCGACGGCGACAGGTTCACCCGCGTCGCCAGCTCCGCGTTGGTAGCGCGACCATCCCGCTGGATTTCAGCCAGCAGACGTATATCCGTGCGATCGAACTGAACTTCTCCGGCCATTGTTGCCCCGCAACATGGTGAGTACGCAAGGATATTGCGCCAACAAGATGAATCCGCGCAACTTTTGCAACCCTGTTGCGCGCCCCCTGCCCTAGCATCGTGGGTATCCCGTCAAGGAGTCTTCCATGGACCTCGCCCAGCCCCGCCGCGTCGAACACCAGCAGACCGACAAGGGCTACGTGCCGGTGTACACCACCGCGCTCGTCGAGCAGCCGTGGGACACCTATACCGCCGACGACCACGCCACCTGGAGCACGCTGTACCAGCGCCAGCGCGAACTGCTGGTCGGCCGCGCCTGCCAGGAATTCCTGGATGCGCAGGACGAGATGGGCATGAGCGCGCACATGATCCCGCGCTTCGACCAGCTCAATGAAGTGCTGGGCGCGGCCACCGGCTGGACCCTGGTCGGCGTGGAAGGCCTGCTGCCGGAACTGGATTTCTTCGACCACCTGGCCAACCGCCGCTTCCCGGTGACGTGGTGGATCCGCCGCCCCGACCAGATCGACTACATCGCCGAACCGGACCTGTTCCACGACCTGTTCGGCCACGTGCCGCTGCTGATGAACCCGGTGTTCGCCAACTACATGGAGGCCTACGGCCGCGGCGGCGTCAAAGCACATGCGATCGGCCCCGAGGCGCTGCAGAACCTGACCCGCCTGTACTGGTACACAGTGGAGTTCGGCCTGATCGACACGCCCGAAGGCATGCGCATCTACGGTGCCGGCATCGTCTCGTCGAAGGGTGAATCGCTGTACTCGCTTGAGTCCGCCGCACCGAACCGCATCGGTTTCGACCTGCAGCGGATCATGCGCACGCGCTACCGCATCGACACCTTCCAGAAGACCTACTTCGTCATCGACAGCTTCGAGCAGCTGATGCAGGCGACGTCGCCGGACTTCACCCCGATCTATGCCGCGCTGGCCGACCAGGCGCACCTGCCGGCGGGCGATGTGCAGGCTGAGGATCGCGTGTTCCAGGCCGGCACGGGCGAGGGCTGGGCCGACGGCGGCGACGTGTGAGCCCACAGGCGGGTCCGCTATCCTGACCCGCATGACCGACGCTTTCGCTTCCCTGCGTGTCATCGACATCAGCTTCGATGACGACTTCATCCTGTTGACCCTGGCCGACGGCCGCCGCACCCGGCAGCCGTTGCGCTGGGCGCCTGCGCTGTTCGAGGCCACGGCTGAACAGCGTGCGCAGTGGGTGCTCACGACCGATGGGCTGGGCGTGAACTGGCCCGCGCTGCTGCCGGCGCAGGAACGCGGCGTGGTCGATGTTCCGAACCAGGTGTGGGATGACCGCTATGAAGCCGCGCTGGCGCGCCTGAAGGCGGCCGCATGGTCGCTCGATGCGCTGCCCGATGAAGACCAGCAGCTGGTGGCGATGTGGCGGATGGAAGCGGACATCAACAACGGCGGCTTCATGCAGTTCCTGTGCAACTGGGGCGACCCGAGCTGCCAGCTGGCGCTGCGCGCGTTGCAGGCGATGGGCGCAACGCAGACGCACGCGATCCTGGCCGGCATGCGTGGTCTGCTGGACCGGCTGGAAGACGACCCGGCGATCAAGGAACTGACCGACCTGTACGGCGCGATGACCGAGCAGGAGCAGGAGGCGCTGCATGCCTTCGATGAAGCGTATTTCGCGCGGCCGGAAGACTTGGCCCGGTTGGGTTTGAAGCATTTCGGCCCGGAGCCGTTGTAGAGCCGAGCGCACGCTCGGCTGCGTTTCAGCTACCGCGGATACGCCAGCAGTACCACCAGATCCTCATCACCGACCTGCTGCAGCGCATGGCTGCTGCCCTTGCGCGTCAGCAACGCATGCCCCGCACGCACGTCGTGCTGTTTTCCATCCAGCACATAGCTGCCCTGCCCGCTCACGATGTAGTAGATCTCATCCTTGTGCTGCGGATGCAGGCCGATGCCCGCGCCCTTGTGCAGCACGCGCTTGCGCAGCACGAACGGAAGGCCCTGCGCATCGGCGAAGAACGGGTACGCCGTGGTCGGCCCGGCGCCGCCATGCGGGCCCGGCTGTGTGCGCGCCAGCGTGTCTTCGTGCAGCACCTGCGAGGCACGCGCTGGATCGCCGCCCTGCCCCGCCCCCATCACATCGCAGTCGATGTCGCGCATCAGCGCCGGTTGCAACGCCGGCAGCAGCGGCACCGCCTCGCGCAGCACCAGGCACGCCACTGCGTTGGCGCCGGCTACGCTGAAGTGGGTGCCGTCGGCCTTGTGCTGTTCCGGCACGAACAGGAAGTACGGGCGTGCACCCTGCTCGCCCAGCGCGCGGATCCAGCGCATGCTGCGGTCGTTGAGGTCGATCAGTGCAACGTGCTCGCGTGTGGCCAGCTGCTGCATCGCCAACGTGTAACGCGCGTGCGTATCCAGCAGCGAACCGAAGTCGTACAGCAGCCGTGCCACCGGCGTGACCAGCACCGGCGTGGCACCGTGGTCACGCGCCACCTGCACGTAGCGCATCAGCATCCGCGGGTAGTCACTGTCCGGATCGGTGTAGCGCGTGCGATCTTCGAACTTCGCATCGTTGTGGCCGAACTGGATCAGCAGCACATCGCCACGACGCAGTTCGCGCCCTATGGCGTCCAGGCGCCCTTCGTCGATGAAGCTGCGCGTGCTGCGCCCACCCTTGGCGTGGTTTCGCACTTCGAAACGCGCCGGATCCAGGTAGCTCTGCAGCGCCTGGCCCCACCCCGCCTGCGGCGCACGCTCGGGCCCGTATTCGGCGGCGGTGGAATCACCGGCAATGAATACCCGCACGGGCGCCGCCTGCGCGGCGGCGCTCGACAGCAGCAACAGCAGCAACAGTTTCCGCATGGCCGGGCCCTGGTAGTGCCGGCCGCGGGCCGGCAAGCTCATGGATGCGTGGAGCGTCGGAGGAAGTGCCGGCCAGTGGCCGGCACTACCGAAAACCAAGCATTACCGCGCCAGCCAGCCACCATCGACCGGCAGCACCGCACCGTTGATGTAGTCCGACGCCGACGAAGCCAGGAACACCGCCGCGCCGGCCAGGTCTTCCGGCGTACCCCAGCGGCCGGCCGGAATGCGCTCGAGGATCGCCTTGTTGCGGTCCGGGTCGGCGCGCAGCGCGGCGGTGTTGTCGGTGGCCATGTAGCCCGGTGCGATCGCGTTGATGTTCACGCCCTTGCCCGCCCACTCGTTGGCCAGCAGGCGGGTGATGCCGGCGATGCCGCTCTTGCTGGCGGTGTACGACGGTACGCGGATGCCGCCCTGGAACGACAGCATCGAGGCGATGTTGATGATCTTGCCGCTGCCCTGGGCGATGAAATGGCGGCCGGCGGCCTGCGAGATGAAGAAGGCCGACTTGATGTTGACGTTCATCACGTCGTCCCAGTCCTGCTCGCTGAAATCCACCGCGTCGGCGCGGCGGATCAGGCCGGCGTTGTTGACCAGGATGTCCAGCCCGCCCAGGCCCTCAAGGGTTTCGCGCACCACGCGCTCGACCGGCTCGATGCTGATCAGGTTGGCTTCCACCGCCAGGCAGCGGCGGCCCAGCGCGGTGATCTTCTCGATGGTTTCGGTGGGCGGGGCGATGCCGGCCACGGCGACATCGGCGCCTGCGGCAGCCAGCGCCACTGCGATGCCCTGGCCCAGGCCGGTATTGCCACCGGTTACCAGAGCGACTTTTCCTTCCAGGCTGAAGGGATTGGTCATTGCGTATGCGTTCCTTGGTAGAGGCGTGCGTGATGCGGGGCAGGTGGCCACCGGCACGGCGTGCGCGGTGGCCGCCCGGCGCTTACTTGAGCTGGCAGATGTCCAGCACGTGCATGTCGGTGTAATCCAGGTTCTCGCCACCCATCGCCCAGATGAAGGCGTAGTTGCTGGTGCCGGCGCCCATGTGGATCGACCACGGCGGCGACACCACCGCTTCGTTGTTCTGGATGACGATGTGGCGCTGTGCGTCCGGCTCGCCCATGAAGTGGTAGACGCGGTCGCTGTCGCCCAGGTCGAAGTAGAAATAGACCTCGCTGCGGCGGTCGTGCAGGTGCGGCGGCATGGTGTTCCAGACGCTGCCCGGCTTGAGCACGGTCAGGCCCAGCAGCAGCTGCGAGGACTGGCAGGTGGCCGGCACGATGTACTGGTAGATGGTGCGCTCGTTGCTCGTCTCCAGCGCGCCGCGATCCAGTGCCACCGCGTCCTTGATCGACAACTGCCTGGTTTCAAAGCGCGCATGCGCCGGGGTCGAGGCCAGGTAGAACTGCGCCGGGTTGGCGGCGTCCTGCGAAGCGAAGACGACGTCCTTGCTGCCCATCGCCACGTACAGGCCATCCTTCGGCCCCAGCGTGTACACGGTGCCATCGACGGTGACCATGCCGGTGCCGCTGCCGACGTTGATGATGCCCAGCTCGCGACGCTCCAGGAACGGATGGCCAGCGGCCGACGCCGGTTCGGTCTGCGCCGGCAGCGACAGCGGGCCGTTGACCGGCGCCGCACCGCCCAGCACGAAGCGCTCGTAGTGGGTGTACTTCAGGGTCACCGCATCGGCGTTGAACAGGCCATCGAGCAGGTACAGGTCGCGCAGCTGATCGTTGCTGGCGCCCTTGATGGCGTCGGGATGGGTGGCGTAATGGGTCTTGCAGTACATGGCTTCTCCAGAGCAGGGGGCGGGCCGATGGTTCGGCCCCGGCACGGTTCACGGTCGATTCTAGCCAGACAGGAAACCGGTGTCATTTTGCGCTGCACGATGCGGGTCGGACGGCATCGGCAGGGTGGGGGCAACGTGAAAGGTGTCACGACCAAAGGGTCGTGACCTGCAGGATTGATCCTGCGGGATCAATCCTCGGGCGGTTGGCAGGAATCGCGCACGATCAGGTGCGGGCGCACGCTGGCGATCTGCAGCGCAGGCTGGCCTTCGGGCTGGATCAGCATGGCCGCAGCGGTGCGGCCGGTGTCGCGGGTATGCCGGCGCACCGATGTCAGCGACGGCCACAGGCGCGAGGCCAGCGGGCTGTCGTCGTAACCGACGATCGACAGCTGGCGCGGAATGCTGATGCCGGCACGCAGCGCGACCTTGTAGATACCGGCGGCCATTTCATCGTTGCCGGTGAAGATGGCGGTGGGCCGGCGCTTGCCCAGCAGCAGCTTCTCGGCGGCGGCCACACCCGATTCGAAGGTGTAGCCGGCCTCGATGATGCGATCCTTCGGCAGCTCGATGCCACGCTGCGACAGCGCTTCGATGAAGCCGGCGGTGCGTTCGTGCGCCGAGCGGTATGCACTGGGGCCGGTCACCAGGGCGATGTCACGGTGGCCCAGCGAAAGCAGGTAATCGGCCGCTTCGGCGGCACCGTCGCGGTCGTGGGTGACCACCATCTGCGAGGTTTCATCCAGCGGCAGCGCAGCCACGCGGGTGAAGCGGCAGCCGATCTCGTCCAGCATGTCCGCCAGCGCCTGGTCCTCGGATGCACGCGGCACCAGGATCACCCCATGCAGCTTCTGCTGCTGGGCGAAGCGGCGCACGCCGTCGATGTAGCCCGGGCTGCGGCTGTCGCAGGGGTGCACCACCAGTTCGAAGCTGGAGCCACGCAGCGCATCCAGCGCGCCGTACTGCATGTCCACGATGTACTGTGCGGTGGGGTTGTCGTAGACCATGCCGATCAGGAACGAGCGGCGGAAGGCCAGGCCACGGGCCAGCGGGTCGGGGGTGTAGCCGACTTCGCGCATCAACGCTTCCACCTTGTCGCGCGTGTCCTTGCGCACCAGCGGCGAGTTGTTGATGATCCTTGAAACCGTTTTCTTGGATACACCCGACAGTCGCGCGATGTCGTTGATCGTGGCTGCCTTGCCCTTTGCCAATGCCGGCGTAGCGGCATCGTTCTTGTTGCGCACTGACATGTAGTGAACCCGATAAGCCTGGGGATTCCAGCGCGCGCTCAGTCCAGCGCGCGATAGCGGAAGCTGCGGAAGGTTACCGCACCGTTGCCGGCCGCATACAGGGCCGGTTTCAGTGCCAGGAACTTGCCGGCCACATTGTGATGGTAACCGGACACTTCCATCTGAACCGGATACTTCTGCCAGGTCTGGCCATCGGCACTGGAATGGATGGTGACGATGTGGCGGTTGTTGGTCACCCGCAGCCAGAGCCGGCCGCCCTTGGCGCTGGCCGCCAGCCGGGTGGGGCGCTCCTCGCCGTAGCGGTGCATGACGAACTGCTCGCCGTTGCTGCCTACGCCCACATACAGGCGGTCGCTGTAGAACAGCAGGGCACCGCCTACCGCGCCGGGGGCGATCTCCATCTGCACCTCGAACTGGTAGGCCGGATCCCCGGCAATGGTCGTCAGCGGCGAGGCATCGCGCGGCGTGCTGCCCTTGCCCTGCAGCACCAGGCCGTCGCCGCTGAAGCGCAGGCGCCGGTATTCATCCAGCGCCGGGTTGAAGAACGCCCACTGCGGGCCCAGCGTACGGCCGGTGAAAGCATCGGACAGGGCCATGCCGTGCGGTGCCAGCGCGCTGCCCGATGGCTTGCGCAGCGGCTGCCCGAGATCGCCGCCCTTGGCCACGAACCAGCCATCGGCGGTCCACTCGATCGGTTCCAGCAGCGCCTGCCGGCCCAGCGTCCAGAAGCCGTTCTCGTAGCCGTGGTACATCATCCACCAGCGACCGTCGGTGCCTTCGATCACAGTGGCGTGGCCACGCGACCACCATGGTTCAGCGGCCGACCGGGTGCGCATGATCGGGTTGTTCGGTGCGTTCACCCACGGGCCGTGGATCGAGCGCGAGCGCGCGGTGATCACCATGTGCCCGGTCGGCGGGCCGGCGGTGCCGCCCACCGCAGTGGTCATGTAGTACCAGCCATCGCGGAAGTGGATCTTCGGGCCTTCCTGCGCGTAGGCCTCCACGTCCCAGCTTTCCGGGTAGCGCCAGCCGTCGTACACATGCTTGGGCGTACCCACCACGCTCAGGCCGTCATCGGCCAGCTGCACGTAGTCGCCGCCGCTGAGGAACAGGTAGCGCTTGCCGTCCTCGCCAACCGCGTGGCCGGGGTCGATGTAGCCGCCCAGGCCGATGTCGATCGGCGCACTCCACGGACCCTTGATGTCATCGGCCCAGACCACGAAGTTGCTGCGGTGCTCACCGGTGCGCGCCGGGAAGTAGATGAAGTAGCGGCCCTGGTGCTTGACGATGTCCGGCGCCCAGATCGCGCCTACGTTCTGCGTGATCGCATGGCCGAGCGGCTGCCAGTTGACCAGGTCGCGCGAGTGCCAGATCGGCAGGCCCGGGTAGGCGTCGAACGAAGACAGAGTGAGGTAGTAATCCTCGCCGTCCTTCAGCACCGACGGATCGGGCCTGTCACCGGCCAGCACCGGGTTGAGGAAGGTACCGTTGCCAAGGTCGCCCTGGCGCTGGTGCTCGATGCCGCGCTTCCACTGCGCGGGCGCGGGATCGGCAGCCAGGGCAGGCAGCGCGGCCAGCAGCAGGCCGAGCAGGGCAGATGCAGCAGTGCGGTGCAGCGTAGGTGTCATGTGATTGCCTCGGCTCATCAGGCGCGCAGCGCGGCGGGCAGCCACAGCGACAGCGACGGGAAGAAGGTGACGATCAGCAGCACGCCCAGCGCGGCGAACCAGAACGGCCAGATCGTGCGCATGCTCTGGCCGACGCTGATCTTGCCGATGGCGGTGCCGATGAACAGCACCGAGCCCACCGGCGGGGTGACCAGGCCGAGGCCACCGGTCAGCACCAGCACCAGGCCGAAGTGGATCGGATCGATGCCATAGGCCTTGGCCACCGGCAGGAAGATCGGCGTGCAGATCAGGATCATCGGCGCCAGGTCCATGAAGGTGCCCAGCAGCAGCAGCATCACCACGATCATCAGCAGCACCATGAACTGGCTGTGGGCGAACGACTGCAGGAAGTCCACCGCCGCCGCAGGCACCTGCAGGTAGGCCAGCAGCCAGCCGAACACCGCCGCGGTGGCGATCACGAACAGGATCACGCCGGTGCTGCGCGCGGCATGGATGACGGTGTCGAAGAACTCACGCCAGCGCAGCTGCCGGTACAGCACGGTGGTGACCAGCAGGGCGTAGACCACGGCGATGGCCGCGCTCTCCACCGCAGTGAAGATGCCGGCGCGGATACCCACGAAGATCAGCGCCACCAGGCCCAGGCCGGGCAGGGCGGAGACGATGCGCAACAGCACCGCGCGCCAGCCCGGGAACACTTCCACGCCATAACCACGGCGACGCGCGACCACGTAACCGGTGATCATCAACGCCAGGGTCATCAGCAGCGCCGGCACAATGCCGGCAGCGAACAGGTCGGCAATCGACAGGCCACCACCGGCGGCGGCCGAGAACAGGATCAGGTTGTGCGACGGCGGCACCAGCAGCGCCACCAGCGCAGCGGTGATGCTGACGTTGACCGCGAAATCGCGGTCGTAGCCGCGCTTGACCATCTGCGGAATCATCGTGCCGCCCACCGCCGATACATCGGCGATGGCCGAGCCGGATACACCGCCGAAGAACAGCGAGGACAGGATCGAGACCTGGCCCAGGCCGCCGCGCATGCGCCCGACCAGCGATGACGCCAGGGCGATCAGGCGTTCGGAGATGCCGCCGCGCATCATGATCTCGCCAGCGAAGATGAACAGTGGAATGGCAATCAACGAGGCCGAACCGGTACCTGCGGAGATCTGCTGGACCAGCACGATGCTGGGAATGTCCAGGTAGAGCAGGGTGGCCAGCGCGGCGGCGGCCAGCGCGTAGGCCACCGGCACGCCCAACAGCAGCAGCGCGGCAAAAACAGAGAACAGGATGGTGATGCCCATGGATCAACGATCTCCTTCAGCGTCGTCGGCATCGGCTGCCGTGGCATGCAGCGCTTTCCACGCACGGTTCAGCGCGAACAACAGCATCAGCGCACCACCCACGGCCAGCGGCAGGTAGTTGATGCTCTGCGGCAGGTTGGCGCCTGCGGTCTTGATGTCCATTCCATCGAGCAGCAGGTCGGCCGACCAGAACGCGATGAAGCCGCCCAGCACGGCCACCACCAGCTGGGTGAACACATCCACCACCCGGCGCAGGCCGGCGCCCATGTAGGCGTGCAGCAGGAAGAAGCCGAAGTGGCGATTGGTATGCACGCCGCAGGCCGCGCCCAGGCTCATGGCGGTGGCCAGCAGCAGCAGGGTCACCGGCTCGGTCCAGCTGGGCGAATCGTTGATCACGTAGCGGGCGAACACCTGCCAGCCCTGCACCACCACCAGCCCCAGCAGCGCGGCCACGGCGACATGGATGGCGATGTCGGCGATGCGGTCCAGCAGGCGTTGGCCGGCGCCGGGGCCGATGGAAATCGTCGTCTCGGTCATGGCAGTGTCCTCAGGCGGCGGCACGGATGCGGGCGACCAGCGCAGCCAGCTCGGGTTGCTGCAGGTACTGCTGCAGCAGCGGCTGGGCGGCGGCGCGGAAGGCGGGCAGGTCCACCTGGTTGGCTTTCACGCCCGAGGCCAGCACGGCGCGGCGCGCGGCATCTTCGGACGCATCCCATTGCGCGCGCATCACCTTCACCGAGGCGCGCGCGGTCTCCAGCAGCAGCTGGCGGTCGGCCGGCTGCAGGCGCTCGAAACTGGCGCGCGACATCAACAGCACGTCCGGCGCATACGAGTGATCGCTCTGCGACCAGTAGTGCGCGGCCTCGAAGTGGCGGCTGGAATGGAAGCTGCGCATGTTGTTCTCGGCGCCATCGATCATGTGCGTCTCCATGCCGGAGAACGTATCGCCCAGCGACATCGGCGTCGGGTTGGCGCCGAGCAGGCGCATCAGCTGGATGAAGATGTCCGAGGACGCCACACGCAGTTTCAGCCCGTGCAGATCACCGGGCTGCACGATCGGATGCTTGGTGTTGTAGAAGCAGCGTGCGCCGGAATCATAGATGGCCAGGCCGACCAGATCGCGGCTCTCGAAACCACGCAGGACCGCATCGGCAATGCCGCCATCCAGTGCGGCGCGCTGGTGCGCCACCGACTCGAACACGTACGGCAGGCACAGCGCCTGGGTGAGCGGGAAAGCGTTGTTCAACGCACCGGCATACACGCGGGTGATGTCGATGGCACCGAAACGGGCCATGTCGATCGCTTCCGATTCGCGACCGAGTTGGCCCGAATGGTATTGCCGCAGGCGCAGGCGACCGTTGCTTTCGCGCTGCAGGGTTTCGCCGATCCACTTCACCGCGGTCACGGTGGGGTAGTCAGCCACGTGCACGTCGGTGGCCGTCAGCAGCTGGCCGCCGTCGATGGCATCGGTGGGCCCGCGGCCACAGGCCGCGAGCATCGGGGTGGCCAGCGCAGCAGCGCCGCCGGCCAGGAAATGTCGTCGTGTGATCATCTGCGCCCTCCCGCGCGTGTTCACCGGATCGTGCGGCGGTTACCCGGCCGGCACGGCCCTGCAGGCAATTTCGCCGAAGCCGGCAAACCGCACCAGCGCCGTCTGCCCCACGGTGATGTCATGGATGCCGGTGGCGTTGCCGGTGGCGATCAGGTCGCCCCGTCGCAACGGCCGGCCGCGCAGCGCCGAACGGGACAACGCGAACGCATACGCCGCGCGCAGGCCGCCGGGCAGCCGGGTGGCACCACCGGTGCCGACCACCTCGCCCTCGATCAGGGTTTCGGCGCGCAGGTCGGTTTCGTCGCGGGTGGTCCAATCGGCAATCTCCGGCCCCAGCACCAGGCCGTTGTTGTTGCCGAAGTCGGACACCACTACGCGCGGGCCGAGTTCGTTGATCGTCGCCAGCGGGCTGCTGGCCACTTCCACGCCGATGTACAGGCGCGCCGGCAGCGCTTCAGCCTGCTCGGGCGTCCAGTGCAGCTGTGCGGCCGGAGCGTCCTCCAACAGCTCCAGCACGTACTCCGCCTCGACCGCGCCGAAGCCGCCGACGAACACCGGAATGTCCACTGTTCCACCGGTAGCATTTTTCAGCTGACGCGAGAAAACCGGGCCCAGCAGGCGGTCGTCCCCGGACGCATCGCGGCGCTCGGCGGCGATGTAGCCGACCTTCCAGCCCACCACCTGGTCATCCCAGCTGGCAATGGCCAGATCCTGCACCTGGTAGGCAGCCACCAGGTCAGGCGGGACAAGGCCCGGGAAGCCGGGCAGGGCCTGGCCGCCGCGGCGCGCGGTGGTGAAAGCGTGGGCGATCGCGGCCGCATCGTCCGGCGCCGGCGTCTGCCCATGTATGCCGTGTTCGTTGCTCAAGAACGGTCTCCCTCTGGCGTTGTTGCACTGCCCATCGACAGCGTCTGCAGGAGGTGTATATGGTAAACCGGTGTCATCGTGCAAGCCGCAGCGCATCACGAGCGCTTGCCGGTGACCTCGGCCACTCTGTTGTCTCACCGTTGGAGCCCTTTCCACCATGTGTTTTTCCCGTGTGCTGTTGTTGCTGTCAGGCCTGCTGCTGACCGTCCCCGCATCTGCGGCCGATGTGCCGTTGCGCGCAGGCGAACACCTGGGCCGGGAGCTTGCCGGCGAGCAGCTGCCGCTGTGGCAGGCGGGGCAGGTCCCCGGTGAAACGGGCACGGCGCGGCCGGCGCGTGTGGTCGAGCGCAGCGATGATCCAGCCCACCCCGATCGCTTCATCGACCAGGTCGATGCGCCCTACCTGCTGGTGCACACGCCGGCCCGTGCCAACGGCCGCGCGCTGCTGGTGATTCCCGGTGGCGGCTACCAGCGCGTGGTGATCGACAAGGAGGACAGCGCGCTGGTGCCGGAGTGGGTGGACCGTGCCGGCTTCACCCTGTTCGTGCTGCGCTACCGCCTGCCGCAGGCCGGCCGCGACCGCCAGGCGGCACTGGCCGACGCGCAGCGCGCACTGCGCGTGGTGCGCGACCAGGCCGCACGGCGCAGGCTGGATGCCGACAGTGTGTCGGTGATGGGCTTCTCCGCCGGCGGCCATGTGGCCGCACGGCTGGCCACCGGTTTCGATGCGCCGGTCTACCCGCCACGCGATGCCATCGATCGCCTCAGCGCGCGTCCTGCACGCGCGGTGCTGGTGTATCCGGTGATCGACATGGGCGCACATGCACACAGCGGCTCACGCGGACGCCTGCTGGGCGAGCAACCCGATGTGGCGTTGGCTGCGCAGTATTCGATGCAGCAGCACGTACGCGCGGACATGCCGCCGACGCTGCTGATCCATGCCAACGACGATCGGGTGGTCAACGTGCACAACAGCGAGGTGATGGCGCAGGCACTGGCCAAGGCGGGTGTCGAACACGAGCTGCACCTGTTCGCCCATGGCGGCCATGGCTTCGGCATGCGCATGCCGCCTGATTCAACGCTGGCCGTGTGGCCGCTGCTGGCACAACGCTGGCTGCAGGCGACGGAGGCGGCACATTGAACCAGGGGGATGCCAACCTGCAGCGCCGCCGTTTCCTGCGCGACAGTGCACGCTGGGCGCTGGCCACGGCCACGCTCTTGGCACTTCCTGCGTCCGCGATGCCTGGGCCACGCGATGACACACAGGTGGTGGCACGCCTGCGTGGCGGCCGCGTGCGTGGCCAGCGCGAGCACGGCGTGCACGTGTTCCGTGGTCTGCGTTATGGCGCTGACACCTCCGCCTACCGTTTCCAGCCGCCACGGCGCGAGACGGGCTGGCGTGGTATCGCCGACGCCCTGGAATACGCCGCATCTGCGCCACAGACCGGAGCGGACGGGCCGGGCAGCGAAGATTGCCTGTTCCTCAACGTCTGGACGCCGGCACTCGGCGACGGCGGCAAGCGGCCGATCCTGGTCTACATCCATGGCGGTGGCTTCAACAACGGCTCTGGCAGCGATCCGCTGTACGACGGCAGCGCGCTGTGCCGACGCGGCGACGTGGTGGTGATCACCGTCAATCATCGCCTGAACACCTTCGGCTACCTGTACCTGGGCGCGCTCGGCGATCCGCGCTATGCGGCCTCCGGCAACGTCGGCCAGCTCGACCTGGTGCAGGCGCTGCAGTGGGTGCGCGAGCATGCAGCGGTGTTCGGCGGCGACGCCGGCAACATCACCGTGTTCGGGCAATCCGGTGGCGGCGCCAAGATCGCCACGCTGATGGCGATGCCCGCAGCAAAAGGCCTGTTCCAGCGCGCGTGGACGATGAGTGGGCAGCAGGTGACCGCCGCCGGTCCACGTGCGGCGGCGCAACGGGCATCCATTGCAATGCAGGCCGTGGCCGCGCGCGACCTGCAGGCGTTGCTGCGACTGCCGGCGACCGAGCTGCTGGCCGCCACCCGCGCACGCGATCCCTCGCGGGTGGAAAGCAGCGCGCTGTACTTCGGCCCGGTACTGGATGAGGTGGTGCTGCCGGTGCACCCGTTCTGGCCACAGGCACCGGCGCAGTCCGCGTCGATTCCGATGGTGATCGGCAACACCCGTGATGAGACGCGCGCGTTCCTTGGCAACGACCCGGCCAACTTCACGCTGACCTGGGAGGATCTGCCGGCGCAGCTGGAGAAGCAGCAGTTCGTCGATCTGCTGCCCTCGGTGGTGATCGCAGAATATCGACGCCTGTATCCGCACTACACGCCCTCAGAGGTGTTCTTCGCGGCCACCACCGCCGGCCGCTCGTGGCGTGGTGCGGTGGAAGAACTGGAAGCACGCGCTCGGCAGACAACCGGGGCCGCACCCACCTGGGCCTACCAGCTCGATTGGCCATCACCGGTGGAAGACGGACGCCTGCGCGCCTTCCATACGCTGGATATTCCGCTGGTGTTCGACAACGCCGGCCTGCCGGGCGCGCGTACCGGCGGTGGTGAAGACGCCCGGGCACTCGCAGCGACGATGAGCGATGCGCTGATCGCCTTTGCGCGTACCGGTGATCCCAATCACGCGGGAATGTCGCAATGGGCTCCCTATGGCGTGCCACAACGGCAGACGATGGTGTTCGATCGGCACAGCCGCGTGGTTGACGATCCACGTGCAGGCGAGCGTGCGCTCTATGCAAAAGTGCCGTTCGTGCAGCGCGGCACGCAGTGATGACACCGCGATGCAAACATTCTGTTAACCCGCCTCGGCTAGAGTCGGTTCATGGAAGCGATGTTCACGCCACCGCCGTTCACCGGCCGCGAGCGCTTGATTGCAGGGATTGATGCCGCCGTCTGCCTGGTCGATCCGCAGGCGATCACCGGTGCGCTGCAGCGGGTGCTGCGTGAAGCCATCGTCGATCCGCTGATCGAGCTGCCGCCCTGCGTACGTCGCCCCGTGGATGGCCATTACGCACGCCGTGAACTGTACCGGAGCCCTACGCTGGGCTACAGCGTGATCGCGATGTGCTGGGGTCCGGGGCAGGGCACGCCACTGCACGACCACGATGCGATGTGGTGCGTGGAGGGCATCTGGCAGGGCGAGCTGATCGTGACCCCGTACGCGCTGCTGGAACAGCGTGGCGAGCGTCACCGCTTCGCTGCGCAGGAAACGCTGTACGGGCACCGTGGCAGCGCCGGCAGCCTGATTCCGCCGCACGAGTACCACACGCTGCGCAACGCCAGCGACCAGGACGTGGCCGTGTCCGTGCACGTCTACCAGGGCGTGATGGAGCGCAGCGCGGTGTTCGATCCGCTCGATGACGGCTGGTACCAGCGCCGGGTGAAGATGATGGAGACAGAGGCGTCCTGATTGCGTTCCGCCGGGCATGGCCCGGCGCTACCAGAGCTTGTGGACAACCGATTCATCGGTAGCGCCGGACCATGCCCGGCGCAACGCGGAATTCATCGCGGCACATCCACCACATTGTTGAGCCGCGTGACTTCCTCTCCGCCATCGGCCAGCGCAACACGCACGCGCAGGCCGCCGCGATCCCCTGCCGGCAACGGCAACGACACCACCGCCGTCTTCGGCAGCAGGTCGGTCGGTGCCGCCATCGCCGGCACTTCGGAGCGTGCGATCTCGCGGCCCCGCGCATCTTCCAGTATCGCCACGCCCACACCGCTGGCCACATGCCCAAGGCCGTGCACGGTCACGTGTACCTGGCGCCCGTCCACCCGCACATCGCCACGGCCCACGCCCAGGTCCGGACGCATTTCCACCGGCGTGCCCGCAGACACACGCTCGAATTCGAAGAGCTCGGTGCGCCCCGGCTGGAACTGCATCGGTACCGACGCACTCGTCTCCAGCTGCACCGTGCGCTCGCGCGGCCTACCGTCGATGCGGCCATCGCCATCGGCATCCACGCCACTGCGCACGCGCCAGGTCCCGCTGCCCACGTTCCAGCCGGTCATGTCGGCGGCGATCACGCGCGCGCCGAGGTTGTGGCTGGTGATCGTGAAGCGCTCACGCGAGGGCGCATGCACCAGCAGTGCCACCTGTTCCGCGGCGCCCTCACGATCGAAGCGCCAGCTGACGGTGTGCCCGGGCCAGCTCTGGTTGCGCTTCAGGGCGATGCCGCCCAGCCGCGCACGCTGCAGGAACTCGCTTGGCGCTTCCACCCGGTCGGACCACCAATGGCCCTCGGTGTTCATGTACGCGCGTTGTGCCTTGGCCTGCAGGCCCTCGGCATGCAGCGCGTCGATGTACTTCCGGTCGCCGCTGGCCTGCCATGCCATCAGGCTGGCGAAACCGGTCTTTCCGGCATCGGCCTCGGCGGTCAGCAGCGGGTACCAGTCCTGCTGCCGGCCAAGTGCCTCTACATAGTTCTCGCCAAGGTTGGCCAGCGCGCCGGGGCCGCCGCGCTGCACGCGATAATCCAGTGCCTGCAGGTACTTCGCATCACCGGTCCAGCGCCATGCCGCCCAGAAGGTGTGCATCGTGTCACCGCTGCCGGAACCGTTGTTGAGTTCGCCGCCGCGGGTCGCACCCGTGGCCCAGTTGATCTCGTTGGGCAGGGTGAAGCGGCCCTTGTCGTCGGTGCCGGCGTGGGCCAGATAGCCATCGGCCAGGCCGATCACCAGCCGGCGCCCGGTCGGGTCGGCGTTGTACTGGCCCAGCAGGAACGCCGGGTGCAGCACCGGGAACGAGTACGGCTTCTGCCACTGCCAGTTGGGTTCGCGGTAGACCTTGTTGCCACCGAACCAGTTGCTGGAGAACAGCACATGGCCCTGCGGGTTGCGCAGGATGATGCGCTCGTCGAACGCCTTCACCGTTTCCATCAGCCGTTCCAGGGTCAGCGGATCGCCCCAGTTGAGGTACAGCATCGCGCTGTTGGTGTTGATGCCTTCCTCGTAGGCATGCAGCTCGTCGGTCTCGATGGTGCTCAGGCCATTGCTGAACATGCCGTTGCGGTACACCGCGTCGGACAATGCGGTCAGCGAAGCATTCAGGCGGTTCGGCTGCACGCCCATCAGGGCAAGGCCGGGCCACTGCTGGGTCAGGTCGGAATCATCGGAGATGCCACCACCGAAATCGCCGTAGGCCACCTGCCGCTGATCGATCCACCAGTCGACGAACTGCCGCACCTGCGCCAGGTCCTGCACCTGGTGGAAGGCCCACGCCGGTACGCCCTTGGGCACCTCCGGTGCGGTGTACGGCGGGCGGCCCTGGCTGTTGTAGCTGATGTAGTTCCAGTACAACCGGCCCAGCTCATGGTCCGGGTCGACCCGCAGCAGATCGCTCAGGTCCGCGTAGACGCGCGCATACAGGCGCTGGCGCTTGGAGGTGGTGTGTTCCTCCACGAGGAAACCCCAGTTGTCGCGCACCTGGTTGAAGCGGTCGGCCACGTGCTCCTTGAGCGCGTCGGCGCGTGGCTTGAACACCAGCCGCACCTGCGCACCGTCCAGTGCCTTGGCGTCGAAGCCGGGCGCAGCCGAGGCGATGCTCAACCACAGGCTGTCGGCGGTGAGGATGCGGTCGCGCAGGTCCAGCCACAGCGTGCGCTTCTGCCCCGGCTGCACCGAGACCGATACATCGATCATGTCGCGCGCCGGCCAGATCGGATCCTTGATGCGGAGGTTCAGCGGGATCAGGCCATCGTGCGTGGCCGGCAGGTCGAGCGCGGGAATGTCGATGGCCACGCCATCCAGGCCGTCGTGCATGTTCTCCCAGCTGTAGGCCCAGCTGCGGATCAATGGCTGGTTGGCCGGCGCATCGCCCACGCCGGAGGGAATCAGCACGTGCACGATGGGCTTGGGCTGCGTTGGCAACGAATCGGCCGGGCGCCGGCGCGAGCCCGCCCCCTTGGGCAGCGCCATCACCGTGCTGCGTTCGGCCGCAGGGTAGCGGCCTTCGATGTAGCGGCGCAGTGTGTCCAGGTTGGTGTAGTCCGGCAGTGCCTGGCTGTCGATGACATAGGTCTGCTTGACCGTGCCGTCGGGCTCGGCACCTTCGCTCACGCCATACGCCCAGATCTCCTGGATCGGCGTTTCCTGTTCAACGTTGCTGAAGCGCAGCACGCCACCGGTCCGTGCCGGGATGTCGTCGACGCTGCGCACCCCACCCTGCGGACGCGTCGCCAGCACCTGGGTGGCGTGCGCGGCGTCGCGGCCATGAGCCAGCGTGCCGAAGGCCGCGCCGCGGATCTCCACCCGGTTGACGGTCTCGCCGGCCGGCACGGTCAGGTCCAGATGCTGGCCGCTTTCCACATACGTGTTCCAGTCCGGCAACTGGAAGTAGTCGTTGCGGCCGGGGAGGCGCGAGCGGTTGTAGACACCGGGCCAGGTGGTCTCGGCGATGCCGTCGGTGGCCTTCCACATCCACGCCTTGAGGTCGCGGGCATCGTCGAATTCGATCTTGCGGATGCGCGTGCTGGCTGCGGTCAATGGCGGTGGCGGCGCGCCTTCCCAGCCGAAGCGATGGCGCCAGGCACGGTCATCGGCAGTGCTGGCAACGGCGCTTTCGGCGGCCTTGCCGCGCGCGAGCGCACTGACGGCCGCAGCATCGAGCATGCGGTCATACACGCGGATGTGCTGGAAATCGCTGCCACGCAGGAAGTTGTAGCGGCTCTGCACCTGGTAGGGTGCCATCACCCGCCCGGCCAGGCCGAGCTGGTCCAGCGCGGCATCGTAGTCACCGCTGGCCTGCACACGCGCCACCTCGCGGCCATCGACGAACAGGCGTACGCCCTGGTCTTCGTCCCAGGCAAAGGCCAGGTGCAGCCACTGGTCCGCACGTGGCGGCGTGTCCATGCGGAACGACACGCGCGTGCGGGCGAGGTTGGCATCGGTGACGAACGCATCGAAGCCGTGCCCGTTCCAGTCGATGCGCAGCCAGGCCATGTCCCAGCTGCTGTGGTCGGCATAGCCGACGCGGAAGATCACGAACGGCGCTTCGCCCACCGCGTAGCGCGCGCGCCAGTCGAAGGCGAGGGTGCCACGCTGGGCGAGGATGTTGCCGGGCGCATCCCAGGCCAGCACGCCGTCGTCCTGCCATTGGATGGCCTTGCCGCGCGCTCCTTCGTCGACGATGTCGACCTTTTCGCGGAAGTTCGGCACCGCCTCGCCCTGTGCTACCACAGCCTCAAGGCCTTTGCCGGCATCGACATGGAACAGCAGCGTGGGCGCATCGGCGGCGGCCATCGCGGGGCCGGCAGCCAGGGCCACCGCCAGCAGCAGGCAGCGGGACAGGGTCGAGCGGTGCGGCATCAGGCGTTTCCTTTCAACGGGCGACGGCCGGCGAGGGCCGCCGGACCGTAGCAAGGCCACGCCGCGACGGCACCTTGCGGCGCAGCAGCGGTCGTGGCGAACGACGGCGTGCCGGGTGGCACGCCGTCGGCGTTGCTCAGAACTTGTAGCGCAGCCCCAGCAGGTACTGGCGGCCGGTCTCGGTGTACTGCAGCGGCAGGCGACCGGTCAGCGGCGAGTACACCCACTCGTCGGACGCTTCGTTGGTCAGGTTGATGCCTTCCAAGCTCAGTTCCAGCTGGTCGCTGATCTTGTAGCGGATGGATGCATCGAGCACCGTGGTACCGGTCATGCCGTGGTAGCCATCGAGGTTGAAGCCGGTTTCCTGGCCCGGTGCCTGGGTCAGGTAGTCATCGCGGTTGGTCGCCGAGATGCGCCCGGCGAAGGTCTCGCCTTCATAGAACAGCGTGGCGTTCCACGACGACTTCGACAGGCCGGTCAAGTCGGTCTTCATCACCGGCTGCCCGGCCGAGTTGATGTACTGGATCTTCGATTCCACCCAGGTGTAGTTCAACTGCACGCCCAGGTTGGCCCACTTGCCCGGCAGGAAGGTGAAGGGCTGGGTGTAGTTGGCTTCCACGCCGTGCAGTTCACCGCCCGGGGTGTTGACCGGCTTGGTATAGGTGAAGTCATCGGTGGCCGAAGCACCGGTGCCAGTCAGCAGCGAGGCAGGCAGGCCGCTGTCGCTGAACGGGCGCACTTCGCGGGTGGTCTGCACGAAGCTCTCGATGTCCTTGTAGAACAGGCCGATGCCGGCCATCGCGCCTTCGGAGAAATACCACTCGAAGCCAAGGTCGACATTGGTCGCACGGATCGGATCCAGCGCCGGGTTGCCGCTGGAGATGGTGCGTGCACCACCGGCCACGGCCACCGTCGCGCCCGGTGTCAGGCTGCCCAGCCCCGGACGGCTCATCACCTTGGCCGCACCCAGCCGGATCAGGAAGTCCGGGGTGACTTCCGCCACCAGGTTGAACGAGGGCAGGGTGTCATCGTAGGTACGGCTGACCGTGGTTTCGACGGTACCGTTGGCCAGCGTCGACTGCCCGGTGGACGACTGCTTGGTGCGCACGTAGCGCACGCCGAAGTTGCCCGACAGTGGCAGCGAACCGAGCTCGGTGGAGAACTCGCCCATCAGGTAGGCGCCACGGTCCTTCTCTTCGACGCTGCGCACGTTGTTGGCACGCGGGGCGACGGCGAAGGTGCCGCTGTTGCTGTAGATGTCGAGCTGTTCGGCGACCGCATCCAGATCCGGCACGACCCAGTTCGACGGGCTGCCGTTGATGCCCTTCAGCCCGGCCTGCTCGGTCAGCTCCACCGGCATGATCCTGCTGCCGCCAGCGAAGGTCGGCACGGCCAGTTCACTGGCGCGGCGCAGTTCGGTGGTCTTGAACGTGTAGTCCTTGGCCAGCACGCCGCCCTTCAGGCGGAAGCCGGGGCTGATGTTCCAGTTGAAGTCGATCTGGCCGGTGTCGAAGTCGTTGTCCACGTACTGCGGCCGCAGGCGGATCTCGGCCAGCTCCCAGCCGTTGGGATCCGTCGGGTCGATGCCATAGTTGAGGATCGGCGCCCGGCTGTTGCCACGGTAGTCGTAGCTGTAACCGTCGACATCGTACTTGTCCATGATGACGGTGGTCTGCACCGGGTTCTCGTGCTTGGAGCGCGAGATGCCAATCTTGCCGGACAGGGTGAAGTCATCGCCGAAGCGGTGCTGGCCGTTCAGCGCGATCTGCTTGAACTCGGTGCTCCACTCGTCGTGGCGGCTCTCGGTGCGGATGTCGACATTGTCGAACTCGCCATAGAGCAGGGCGTTGTCGCGGATCTCGCCGTTCTTGACGATGGTGCTCGGCTTGCCGGCCAGGCGCGCGTTGGCATTGGCGCCACGGCTGAAGGAGATCGCTTCGATGTAATTCTCGTCGCGCGTGGCATCGATCTTCGAGTACAGCGCATCCAGCGAGATCTCGGTGGCGTCGTTCGGCTTCCACTGCAGCGAACCGGTCACGCCCAGACGCTTCTGCTCATGCTCCATCTGCACGTAGCGCGGGAAGCGCGGATGGAACACGTTGGCGCCACGCGCAGCAGCGAACGGCGAGGACGCGGCGAAGTTGCCGTTGCTCGGGCCGTTTGCCCAGCGACCAGTGTTGGAGCCTTCTTCCAGCGCCTGGCGCTCGGAGTAGGCCACCGACAGCAGCGCGCCGAAGGTGCCGTCGGCGAAGGTGTTGGAGACCAGCGCGGCGATGCGCGGGTCGGCCTTCTCGGCCATCGCGTTGTAGCTGCCCTGGCCACTGGCGGCGAAGGTGAAGCCGTCGTAGTCGAACGGGCGCGCGGTGCGCAGATCGACGGTGGCGCCCAGCGAGCCTTCCTCGACGTCGGCCGAGGCGGTCTTGCGCACCAGCAGCTGCGAGAACAGGTCCGAAGCGAATACGTTGAAGTCGAAGCCACGGCCGCGGTTGGTGCCGCCGCTCTGGTCACCGGCACCGACCGTGGTCAGCGCTTCCATGCCATTGATGCGTACGCGGGTGAATTCCGGGCCGAGGCCGCGCACCGAGATGTTGCGGCCTTCGCCGGCCTCGCGGGTGATGACCACGCCCGGGATGCGCTGCAGCGACTCGGCCAGGTTCAGGTCCGGGAACTTGCCGATGTCCTCGGCAACGATGGCATCGACCACGCCGGCTTCGCCGCGCTTGATGTCCAGCGCCTTCTCCACGCTGGCGCGGTAGCCGGTGACAGTGACCGTATCCAGGTCGGTGGCGTTCGGGTTGGCGCTCTGCTGCTGCGCGCCGGCGTTGCCTGCCAGGGCCAGTGCGACGGCCAACGCGAGCAAGGTAACCGGTGTCTTTTTTTCATGGTTCCGAGAATGCATGCCTTTCCCCTCTCCCAAAGGTCTGGTATCGCGGCTGTTTCAGCGGGATGACACCGCTGGTCAGGCCGGACGTTAACAGCACGTTCCCGATCCGGCATCTTGCACCGCAACAGATCTGAAATGTCTCCAAGACGCTTGCAGGACAATGCTTCCAACAGTTTGCTAGGCTAAGGGCAAGGTCGGACGGCGTTGAAATGACACCGCTAGCCAATTCCACGCCCCACGCGTGGTCCACTACCACGCCGCCCAGTGTCACATGCGGGCGGCACGCGTGAAGGAGCAGAAATGGGTCGTATCGTGTGTTTCGGGGAACTGCTGCTGCGCCTGGGTGCGCCCGGTCGCGAACTGCTGCTGCAGTCGCCGCAGCTGCAGGTGCACGTCGGCGGCGCCGAGGCGAACGTGGCTGTCTCGCTGTCCCGCTTTGGACATGACGTGGCCATGGTCAGCACCGTGGCCGGCAACGCGCTCGGCGCGCATGCGCTGGCCGAACTGCGCCGGCATGGCGTCGATACGCGCGGCGTGCGCGAAGATGCCGAGGGCCGCATGGGTCTGTACTTCCTGACCACCGGCGCGGTGCAACGGGCCAGCGAAGTGGTCTACGACCGTGCCGATTCGGCATTCGCCAACAGCACCGCCGCCGACTACGACTGGCCCGCATTGCTGCAGGGCGCGCAGTGGCTGCACCTGTCCGGGGTCAGCCCGGCGCTGGGCGCGGACGTGGCGCAGGCCACCCTGGCCGCAGCGCGCGCGGCGCGTGCACTGGGCGTGCGCGTGTCCTTCGATGGCAACTTCCGGCCGAAGCTGTGGCAGCGCTGGGGTGGCGATGCGCGGGCGATCCTGCACGAACTGTTCGCGCAGGCCGACATCGTCTTTGCCGACTACCGCGATATCGAAGTCATCCTCGGCCAGCGTTTCGAACAGGCCGACGTGGTCGCGCGCGTGGAAGCGGCGGCCGCGGCCGCGTTCGAAGCGTTCCCGCAGCTGCAGTGGATGGCCTGCACCCAGCGGCAGACGCTGAGCGTGGACCACCATGCGCTGGGTGCGCTGCTGCTGGGCCGCGATGGCACCCGCGCACAGGCCCCGGTACGCCAGCTGCAGGGCATCGTCGACCGCATCGGCGGCGGTGATGCCTTCGCGGCAGGCATCCTGCATGGCATCCTGTCGGCCTTCGATGCCGACGCCACCGTGCGCTTCGGCCTGGCCGCCGGGGGCCTGAAACATTCCATTCCCGGCGATTTCAATCCCGTCAGCGAAGCTGATGTGTTGGCCCTGATGGGCGAGGAGCGGTTCGATGTCCGGCGCTGATCCACGCGTTCGTGCGGTACTGAAACTGGCACCGGTGATTCCGGTGTTCACCCCCGATGACATCGACGATGCGGTACAGGTCGCGCAGGCGCTGTTCCGTGGCGGCCTGCCGGTGATCGAGGTGACCCTGCGCACGCCGCGTGCGCTGGACGCCATCAAGGCGATGGTCGAGGCCGTGCCGGATGCGGTGATTGGTGCCGGCACCGTGCTCGATGCCGCGCAGATGCAGGCGGTGAAACAGGCCGGCGGCCGCTTCGCGGTGTCGCCCGGGGCGACCCCACGGCTGTATGCCGCCGCGCGCGATGCCGATCTGCCCTACCTGCCTGGCGTGGCCACCGGTTCGGAGCTGATCGTCGGCCTGGAACATGGCCTGGATACCTTCAAGTTCTTCCCGGCGGTGCAGGCCGGTGGCGCCGCGATGCTGTCGGCGTGGCACGGCCCGTTCGGCGATGTGCGCTTCTGCCCGACCGGCGGCATCAGTGCGCAGACCGCCAGCCAGTTCCTGCATCTGCCCAACGTGCTGTGCGTGGGCGGTTCGTGGCTGACCACTGCCGCGCTGATGCAGACCCGCGACTGGGACAGCGTCGAGCGCCTGGCGCGCGAGGCCGCGGTGCTGGCGGGCTGATCCCTCGGCCCCTGCTGGAGCCGGGCACAGACCCGGCGCCAGCGCATCCGCTCAGCCGCGTGGCGTACCCAGCCGGCGGTACAGGGTGCTGCGGTTGATCCCCAGCCGCTTGGCGGCCGCGCTGACGTTGCCCTGGCACTCGGCCAGCGCCTGGCGCATGGCTGCCTCGGCGATCTCCTCCAATGCTCCGCTGGCTGGCACGGCTGGCGCGGTGGACGTGCCAACACGCACGTCCGCAGGCAGCAGCTGCGGGCCCACCGGTTGACCCGGCTCAGCCAGTGCGGCCAGCGTGCGCAGGCAGGCACTCAGCTGGCGCAGGTTGCCGGGCCAGGCATGGGCGGCCAGCGCCGCGCGCGTCTGCGCCGACAACGCATGGCCCTGTCCCAGCTGCTGCCACAGGGCATCCACCACGGCAGCGCGATCGGGGTGCTGCCGCAACGGTGCCAGGCTCACCACGTGGTCGGCGATGCGGTAATACAGATCCGCGCGGAAGCGACCGGCATCCACCGCCTGCGGCAGTTCGCAGTGGCTGGCGCAGACCAGCGCGAAATCCAGTTTCACCGGCTTGCCGCCGCCCAGCGGTGACAGCTCGCGTTCCTGCAGCACGCGCAGCAGGCGCGGTTGCAGCGCCAGCGGCATGTCGCCGATCTCATCGAGGAACAAGGTACCGCCCTCGGCCTGCCGCAGCAGGCCCGGGCTGCCCTGCCGGCGCGCACCGGTAAAGGCACCCTCCTCGTAGCCGAACAGCTCTGCTTCGATCAGGCCTTCCGGCAGCGCCGCGCAGTTCACCGCAACGAAGGGCTTTCCCGCACGCGTGCTGCGTGCGTGCAGTTCCCGCGCGAAGACTTCCTTGCCGGTGCCGGTCTCGCCCTGCAGCAGCACCGGCAACCCGGCCTGCAGCACGCGTGTTGCGGTGGCCAGCTGCTGTTGCTGCCCGGTATCGAACAGGGGGCCCTGTGCACGGGCCGGCAACGGCGCGGTCGGCCCTGGTGTAGCCACACTGCGTCGCGACGCACGGGCCTCGCGCACGCCGTACAGACGACGGCCCTGGCGATCAAGCAGCACGCCGTCATCTGCCAGTCGCGACAGCGGCTGTTCGAACAGCGCTTCGTACGGCGTGCGGCCGATGTCCTGGCGATCCAGCCCGAACAAGGCAAGGCCGGCACGATTGGCCGCCACCAGGCGACCGCCGCGGAAGCCGAGCACGCCTTCGCGCGCACTGCCCAGAAGCGCGGGTTGATGATGCAGGCGCAGCAGCTCGCAGTCGGCCAGGCCGTCGGCGAAACCGCGGTGCTCGATCTGCGCTACCGCCTGCCGCACCAGCGCCAGCGCGTGCACGTGTGGCAGCCGCGCGTCGCCGGACACATCGAGCACCCCCAGGCATTGCCCGTAGGGATCCAGGATCGGCACGGCCGAACAGGTGAGGATGCCGTGCGGGGCGAAGTAGTGCTCGCCGCCACGCACCTGCAGCGCGCGCCCGTCGACCAGCGCGGTGCCGATGGCGTTGGTGCCGACCGTGCCCTCGTCCCAGCGCATGCCCGGCATCAGCGCGACACGACCGGCCTTGTCGAGGAAACCGGCACTGCCTTCGGCGTCGAGGATCCAGCCGTCTTCATCGGTCAGCAGCACGATGCTGCCGCTGTGGGTCATTTCCGCCGCCAGTCCATCCAGCTCCGGGCGCGCCTGTCGCCACAGGCGCTCGCGGCGCTGGCGCAGTTCGCGCAGGCGGTTGTCGGTCAGTGGTTCGGCGGCCGGCTGCGCATCCACCAGCAGGCCGTGGCGCTGGCAGCGTTGCCAGGAATGCAGGATCGCCTCGGGCACGGCGCCGACCGGGGCAGCACCACGCTCGAAGAAACTGCGCCGGGCACTTCCCAGGCGGGGATCGGGAGCAAGCGGGGACACCGACAGCCTCCTGTGTCGCACATTGCGACAGTTGTTGCGGGACCTGTCCCGATTAACAGCACACCCTGCGTCGGCCTGCAACGACCACGCCTGCTGCACTGCCGCAGGGTGCGTAACAGGATGACCGACGGCCGGGCGATGAAGGCGTGATGCAGCGCAGCAGGCCAGAGTTGGCATCGTCTTTGCGCCTGTGCATGCACCATGCCCACCGCAGGAGCCGCCATGAACGCCGTACCGTCCACCCGCCCGCATGCCACCGATCCGCGCTCCCTGTTCAAGCCGCGCTATGGCAACTACATCGGTGGCGAATGGATCGCCCCGCGCAGCGGCCAGTACTTCGACAACATCTCGCCGGTGAACGGCCAAGTGTTCACTGAAGTTGCCCGCTCCAACGCCGAGGACATCGACGCCGCACTCGATGCCGCGCACGCCGCAAAGGACGCCTGGGGCCGCACGTCGGCCGCCCACCGTGCGCTGCTGCTCAACCGCATCGCCGATCGCATCGAACAGAACCTGGAACTGCTGGCCCACGCCGAGACCTGGGACAACGGCAAGCCGATCCGCGAAACGCTCAACGCCGACGTGCCGTTGATGGCCGACCACTTCCGCTATTTCGCCGGTTGCCTGCGCGCGCAGGAGGGCAGCCTGTCGCAGATCGACGACGACACCGTGGCCTACCATTTCCACGAACCGCTGGGCGTGGTCGGGCAGATCATCCCGTGGAACTTCCCGCTGCTGATGGCAGCCTGGAAGCTGGCGCCGGCGCTGGCCGCCGGCAACTGCGTGGTGCTCAAGCCTGCCGAGCAGACCCCGGCGTCGATCCTGGTGCTGATGGAGGTGATCGGCGACCTGCTGCCGCCGGGCGTGCTCAACGTGGTCAACGGCTTCGGCCTGGAGGCGGGCAAGCCGCTGGCCAGCAGCCCGCGCATCGCCAAGATCGCCTTCACCGGTGAAACCTCCACCGGCCGCCTGATCATGCAGTACGCCAGCCAGAACCTGATCCCGGTGACGCTGGAACTGGGCGGCAAATCGCCGAACCTGTTCTTCGCCGACGTAATGGCCGAAGACGATGATTTCCTCGACAAGGCGGTGGAAGGTTTCGTCATGTTCGCCTTCAACCAGGGCGAGGTCTGCACCTGCCCGTCGCGCGCACTGGTGCAGGAATCGATCTACGAACGCTTCATGGAGCGCGTACTCGAACGCGTGGCGGCGATCCGCCAGGGCAATCCGCTGGACCCGAACACCATGGTGGGTGCGCAGGCATCGGGCGAACAGCTGGAGAAGATCCTGTCCTACATCGCCATCGGCCGCGAGGAAGGCGCCGAGGTGCTGATTGGCGGTGACAGAGCCGCGCTCGGTGGCGACCTGGCCGGCGGCTTCTATGTGCAGCCGACCGTGTTCAAGGGCCACAACGGCATGCGCGTGTTCCAGGAGGAGATCTTCGGGCCGGTGGTGTCGGTGACCACGTTCAGGACCGAAGAAGAAGCGCTGCAGATCGCCAACGACACGCTGTACGGGCTGGGTGCCGGCGTCTGGAGCCGCGATGCCGCGCGACTGTACCGGGTGGGCCGCGCGATCCAGGCCGGGCGGGTATGGACCAACTGCTATCACGCCTACCCGGCGCACGCCGCGTTCGGTGGCTACAAGCAGTCGGGCATCGGCCGCGAGAACCACCGGATGATGCTCGACCATTACCAGCAGACCAAGAACCTGCTGGTCAGCTACGCACCGAAGAAGCTCGGCTTCTTCTGAGGATTGATCGGGATCAAGGCGCGGGCATGGGGCCGGCGCCATCCTGTCTGCAAGCGCACTACGGAGAAGCACGCATGAACAGAACCATGAAGGCCGCCGTCGTCCGTGAGTTCGGCAAGCCGCTGGTCATCGAGGAAGTCGTGGTACCGCGCCCGGGGGCGGGCGAGGTGCTGGTCAAGATCGAGGCCTGTGGCGTCTGCCACACCGACCTGCACGCCGCCGAGGGCGACTGGCCGGTGAAACCGAACCCGCCGTTCATCCCCGGCCACGAGGGCGTGGGGCACGTCGTGGCCGTGGGAGGCGGGGTAGGGCACATCAAGGAAGGTGACAGGGTCGGCATCCCCTGGTTGTACTCGGCGTGTGGCCATTGCGAACACTGCCTGGGCGGCTGGGAAACGCTGTGCGAAACGCAGCGCAATACCGGCTATTCGGTCAACGGCGGCTTCGCCGAGTACGCATTGGCCGATGCCAACTATGTCGGCCTGCTTCCGAAGGAAGTGGGCTTCGTGGAGATCGCACCGGTGCTGTGCGCCGGCGTCACCGTGTACAAGGGCCTGAAGGTCACCGACACCAAGCCCGGTGATTGGGTGGCCATTTCCGGTATCGGCGGCCTCGGCCACATGGCCGTGCAGTACGCCCGCGCAATGGGCCTGAACGTGGCAGCAGTGGATGTGGACGACGCCAAGCTGGCCCTGGCCAGGCGCCTGGGCGCACAGGTCACCGTCAACGCGCGCACCACCGATCCGGCCGCGTTCCTGAAGAAGGAGATCGGTGGCGCGCATGGTGCGCTGGTCACCGCGGTTTCGCCCAAGGCCTTCGAACAGGCGCTGGGCATGGTCCGTCGCGGCGGCACGGTCTCGCTCAACGGCCTGCCACCGGGCAACTTCCCACTGGACATCTTCGGCATGGTGCTCAACGGCGTCACCGTACGCGGTTCGATCGTCGGCACCCGCCTGGACCTGCAGGAATCGCTGCAGTTCGCCGCCGAAGGCAAGGTTGCCGCTACGGTCAGCACCGACCGCCTGGAGAACGTCAACGAGGTGTTCGCGCGCATGCACGCCGGCACCATCGAAGGCCGCGTGGTGATCGACTTCGCTGCCTGACCCCCCTGTGCATGGCCGCCGTGTCCGTTTCCCTCTCCCACGGGCGCGGCGGCCATGCCGATCTGCCGGCAGCGCCGCGCACCCCGGCGGCCGTACAATGCGCGCATGCCCGGCACGCTCAAGACCGTCTTTCTCTCCCTGCTCGCGCTGATCGGCGCGCTGCTCGCGCTTGCCCTGGTCAGCAGTGCCGCCGGCTGGCTGCCATCGCTGCTGCGCATGACGCCGGGAAGCGAGGCCCAGCTCGGCTGGGACCTGGCATTCACCGTGCTGGGTGGCATCGCCGCCATTGCCTTCGCCACCTATTACGCGCCGTGCTGGCCACGCGCGCATGGCACCTCGATCTGGTCACTGCTGGTGCTCGGCGCGGGCTATGGCCTGTGGGTGATGGGCGGCGATTTCCCGCACTGGTTCGTCATCGGCCTGCTGGTTTCGCTGCCGGTGCAGTTGCTGCTGGGCTGGTGGTTCGGCCGCCGCGCATCGCGCGATCGGCGCTGAACGGATACCGGTAGTGCCGGCCGCTGGCCGGCAACCTCGATGATCCTGCAGTTGCCGGCCAGCGGCCGGCACTACCACTGCAACGTCGCTGTTTCAGCCCGCGAATGTCCAGACATAGGCAACGTCGGCAACCGCTGCTTCAGCGCGTCGATGCCCGGATACGGGTAGAGCCGGCCGCTGGCCGGCAACCCCAGCGAACCTGCAGTTGCCGGCCGGCGGCCGGCACTACCGCTGCAGCGTCGGCAGCGTCTGATTCAGTGCGTCGATGCCCTGCCACGGATCCGCCTTCAAACGCTTCGCCCGTGCCAACGCCTTGTCCATCGGAAACGCATCGGCCGCGCTCACCCGCGCCAGTTCTTCCCAGCGCAGCGGCACCGCGACTCCCGCACTCTCCCGCGCGCGCAGCGACCACGAGCACACGCTGGTCGCTCCCCGTGTATTGCGCAGCCAGTCGATGAAGATCACCCCGCTGCGTTTGGCCTTGCTCATCGTCGCCACGTAGCGGTCCGGCGCCTGTTCGGCCATCGCCTGCGCGAACGCTTCGCAGAACGCTTTCGCGTCGTCCCAATCGGCTGCGGGTTGCAGGGGTACCACCACATGCACGCCCTTGCCGCCCGACAGCCGCACGAAGCTCTGCAGCCCGGTTTCCTGCAGTCGATCGCGCACATCGCGCGCGCCGCGCTTCACGTCGGCCCAGCTCACGCCCTCACCCGGATCAAGATCGAACACCAGCCGGTCGGGATGTTCGGGATCGGCCACCGTCGCGGCCCACGGATGCAGTTCCAGGGTGTTCATCTGCACCAGCTGCAGCAGGCCGCGTTCGTCATCGATATAGACGTAGTCCTCGCGCCCGCTCTTCTGCTGCAGCGGCACCGCATGCACGGCGTCACCCAGGCCCTGGCCATGGTGCTTCTGGAAGAAGCAGGCCTTGCCGACGCCATCGGGACAGCGCAGCAGCGACAGCGGTCGCCCACTGATTTCCGGCAGGATCCAGCGCGCCATCTGCCGGTAGTAATCTGCGACGTCACCCTTGCTGAGTTTCTTCTTCGTAAATACCACGCGCTCGGGATGGGTGATGGCAACGTCGTCGCCGTCATCGGCCGGTGCTGCACTCATCGCCAGGTCCTCCTTCTTCTTGTCACTGCGCAGCCGCTTGAAGCTGGCCTGGCGCAGCAACCCTTCCTTGCCCCAGCCACGGAACGCGACCTCGGCCACCGTTACCGGCTTGACCCAGCGCACGCTGGCCGCACGGAACGGCACGTGCGCCGGCAGCTCCAGCACCGCCTCCTTCACCGCCAGCGGCGCGAGCGTGGCCGCCAGCGCGCGCAGCCCCTCATCGTCGAAGCCGGTACCGACGCGGCCGACATAGCGCAGGCCGCCCTTGTCCGGCGTGGCCAGCAGCAGCGAACCGAATCCCACCCGCGAGCCTTTGGGTGCGGTGTGGCCGATGATCAGGAATTCATCGGTGTCCTCGTGCTTCACTTTCACCCAGCTGCGTGCGCGGGTGTTCACGTAAGGCGCATCGACCTGCTTGCTGACGATGCCTTCGAATCCCGCCTTGCCGCTGGCTTCGAACACGGCAGGGCCGTGGTCGATGACGTGCTCGCTGAAGGCCAGCGTGCCAACTGCATCGCCGATCAGTTCCTTCAGCAGTGCCTTGCGTTGCAGCAGCGGCGCGCGGCTGACATCGACCCCGGCCACGCCCGGCAGGTCGAACACGATGTAGCGCAGCGGTTGTTTCGAGCTACCGTCGATCACCCGCTGCAGCGCGGCGAAGTCGCTGCGGCCCTTGCCGTCCAGCACCACCAGTTCCCCGTCCAGACGCGCATCGCGCACCGGCAGCGCCTCCAGCGCCTGCACCACTTCGGGAAAGTCGGCAGTCCAGTCCAGGCCATTGCGCGAGCGCAGCGTCACCTCACCTTCGTGCACATCGGCCAGCAACCGGTAACCATCCCACTTGATCTCATGCAGCCAACGCTCGCCATCGGGCGCGGTGTCGCGGTGATCGGTGAGCTGTGGCTTGAACTGCTGCGGGTAGCTTCTGTCGCGCGCCCCGTCCAGCTGCAACGCGCGCGCATGCCAGCGTGCATCGGCCTTGCGTGGGTGTGCGGCACGTGGCGCGGGCGGTAACGCTGGCACGATCTTCTTCGCTGAAGCCCGGGACGTCTTCGCGGATGCTCGCGCTGGCGTGTGCAGCAGATCGTCCGCCTCCGCATCCCGTGCCTGCGCGTCATCGCGCTTGATCAGCAGCCACTGCACCTGGCGGCCCTTCATCGCCGTGCGTACCAGTTTCCAGCCACCGGCCAGGCGCTGCCCGTGCAGCACGAAGTCGATCTTGCCCGCCGCCAGTGCTTGCAGCGGATCACCTTCGCAGGCCCAGCTGCCGTGGTCGAACACATCGACGTGACCGGCGCCGTAGTGTCCTTCCGGAATATCACCTTCGAAGCCGGCATAGGAAAGAGGGTGGTCTTCCACCTCCACCGCCAGGCGCTTCTCACCCACCCGCAGCGACGGCCCCTTCGGCACCGCCCAGCTTTTCAGCACGCCATCCATTTCCAGGCGGAAATCGTAGTGGCGGCTGCTGGCGTGGTGCAGTTGGACCACGAAGATCGGCCGCCGCTTCGGATTGCCCCGTGCCGGTGCATCGTCCGGCTCCGGGGTCTGTCCGCTCCCCCCGCCCAGCCGACGCTTGCGGCGGTACTGATGCAACGACATGGCTCAACCTGCCTTGCGTCGCGCAGGGGTTTTCTTTGCCGCCTTCTTGGCGGCCTTTTTTGCCGGTGCCTTCTTCGCCGCTGCTTTCTTGGCTGGAGCCTTGCGCGCCGCCGCCTTCTTCGCCGGCGTGCGCTTGTTGGCATCCAGGCTCTTCTGCAGCAGCGCCATGAAGTCCACCACGTTGGTGGTTGCGTCCTCGCGCGGTGCCGGCTCGTCCTCCACCTGGGTGGTGCCGCCCTTGGACTTGATGCGCTTGTTCAGCACCTGCTGCAGGCGTTCGCGGAACTCATCGTGGTACTGCGAAGGATCCCAGTCACCGGCCATCGACTCGATCAACTGCTCGGCCATCGCCGTTTCCTTGCTGGTGATGCGGTAATCGGCAAGCTTTCCACTGGGCAGCTTGTAGTCGTCAGGCTCGACCAGTTCCTGCGGATAGCGCAGGATCATCAGCACCAGCGCGTCATCGTTGGGCATCACCGCGCACAGGTACTCGCGCGTGCGCACCACTACCCGGGCGATACCCACCTTGCCGGTGCTGCGCAGCGTTTCCCGCAGCAGCACGTAGCCTTTCTCGGCCTTTTTACCCGGCACCAGCAGATAGGGCTTCTCGTAATAACGCGGATCGATCTGGCTGGCGTCGACAAAGGTTTCCACCTCCACCGTTTCATGGCTCTCCGGCGCCGCTGAACGGATATCATCTTCCTCCAGCACGACGTAGCTGCCCTTGTCGTACTCGTAGGCTTTGACGATGTCCTTCCACGGCACTTCCTCGCCGGTGTCGGCGTTGACCCGTTCGAAGCGGATCGGTTTGCGATCGCGCGAATCGAGCATGCGGAAGTGCAGGTCGACCTTGCGCTCGCCGGACATCAGCGAGACCGGTACGTTGAGCAGGCCGAAGGAAAGCGTACCGGTCCAGATCGGGCGGGCCATGATGCGCACCTGTGTTTCAGCAGAGGTGGCCAGCTTCAGCCGGCTACCGTGAAACAACCGTGTCGGCCACGTGCAGACCGTGCGGGTAGTGCCAGCCGCTGGCCGGCAGCTCCTTGAATCCCGGCGATGCCTGCCAGCGGCGGCACTACTGCAGCAGCGGCCTCACCGCAGCGGCGGGGATATGGTCCAGCGCGCGCCAGGCATCTTCCACCACCGGCTGCGCCTGCGCCCAGTTCAGGCGCGACTGTCCGCGCATCTGGTCCCAGTGCTCGGCCAGTTCGCCACTGGTATCGGCCTCACCGCCACGCGGCCAGTCAGCGGCATGGGTGGTCAGCGCGAAGGCGTACACCGGGCACAGATCGCGCCAGTTGCGATGCCCCTGCCCGCGGCGTTCCTCGTAGTCGCTCAGCATGTACTGCAGGTAATCCTGCGCCACCGCCTGCGGATCCTCCAGGCGGCGCGTCCGGCGCTGCGTGCTGCGCTGGCCAAGCGGATCCAGCAGGGCGTTGAACACGGACGGGGCGGGGCGTTCAAGACGGGGCATGGCCGGCTCCTGCAGCAGGGCGGGTGGGCAGGAATACGCGCGATGCCGTTATCCAGTCGTGACAAAGATGTTCATGACGCCAGGTTCGCAGTGGCTTTACTTCGTCCGCGCTCTAGTGGAGGCCTACCGGAGGAACGCCCCATGACCACCACCCGTGACCCCCTGCGTGAGAACCACACCCCCGAGCCGGGCGAGCAGCGCGGCAAACACGATCTGGCGGACGCCGAGGACCGTGGCGCCGGCATGTCGACACCGGACGAGGGCCTACTGCCCGTCGTGCGCCGGCCTGAACAGGCCGCCCAGGACCGCAAGGACTGCGGTGACCGCAATCGCGGTGGCCAGGAAAGTCCGCTGAAGCGGCGCGAGCGCAAGCAGCACGCCAGCGACAACCAGGACGAGGCGCTGGAAGAGACCTTCCCGGCCAGCGATCCAACCTCGCCGTTCGTGCCCGCCAAGGCCCCGGATTGAGCGGTAGCGCCGGGCCATGCCCGGCGGATCCGTCACGTCCGCGCTGCGCACTCGCCGGGCATGGCGGCGCTACCGGGGCCCGCCTAACGCCATGACCACTGCAGGCCAACGCTGGCGCGGCGGTCCGGCCCCGGTTCAAAGAACCGGCCGTTGCCGTCATTGACGATCACCGAGCCGATGTAGCGCTGGTCCAGCACATTGTCGATCCGCGCGAATGCGCGCAGGTCACCGGCCTGCAGCGTCCAGCGGCGACCGGCTTCCAGGTTCAGCAGCGCGTATCCCGCTGCGCGCTCGGTGGCGATGTCGTTCACCACCACATCGCTGCTGGCGGCGGCTTCCAGCGCCCACTGCCACTGCCCCGGCGACCACTGCAGGCGGGCATACGCCTGCTGCCGGGGCACGCCGGGCAGGCGGCTGCCAGCGGCAACCACGGTGTCGGGCACTGCGCAGTTGCTGGCCGCACAGGCCAGATAGGGCGAACGCACCTGCGCCTGCAGCCAGGTCCAGGCCAGCTGCAGCTCCAGCTGCTCGGCCAACGGCTGCCGGTACTGCAGCTCCACACCCTGGCGGCGGGTACGGCCGATGTTGCGGTACGTGCTGCGACCATTGGTGTTGCTGGCAACGGCCAGTTCATCGTCGGTATCTGCACGGAACAGGCTCACATCGAGCTGCTTTCCATCCTGCGCGTGCCACTTGCTGCCCACTTCCAGGCTGCGGCTGCGGGCGGCCGCCAGATCCAGCGCCAGCCCGGCCTGGCCATCGGCGCGGTAGCCCAGCTCGTTGAACGTCGGGGTTTCAAAGCCACGCCCGATCGCCGCGTGCAGGCGCCACTGCGGGCTTGCCTCGAAGCTGACACCCGCCACTGGCGTGGTGGCCTGGTAGCGACGGCGACCACTGTCGTCCGGATTGCGCCCGACGATGTAGCGATCATCCGATTCGAAGCGCACCGCGCTGTGGCGCACCCCGGCCAGCAGCGACCAGCGCGGGCTCCATTGCCACCACGCCTGGGCGAACTGGTCCACGTTCTGCACGATGTCGATCTGGTCGCGACGCAGGCGGCCGCGTAACCCCACGGTGGTGCCGACGAAGTTCTCGTAGCCGGTGCGGTGCTGGCGCTGGCGATCGGCATTCACACCCACCACCAGGTCCAGCGGGCGCCCCCACAGATCGCCGTTCCAGCCCCAGCGCGCGTCCAGCCCGCCATAACCGCCGTCCAGGTCGATCACGCCACCGGCGTGCAATGGGTTGGCCTGCGGCCCCGGCGGAATCGGCAGGTACTGGGTCACCGCGCGCTGCCCGGCATAGCCCATCAGCTGCCAGCGCTGCGCACCGGCTTCACGGGTCCAGCGCAGGCCTGCCTGCTGCTGGCGCACCGATTTGCGGGTGTTGTACTGGTGGGCCACCGCCGTGGCCTGGCGTGGATCGGCCGCCACCTGCGCGCGGGTCAGCCCCAGCGGGTCCTGCGCGTTGGGCGCATGCAGCGCATTGAGCAGCAACTCCAGGCGGCCGCCAGCGAGCTCGGTGCCGAGGCGCGCGTTGAGCGACTCACGCCGCGCGCGGCTGTGGTCACGCCAGCCATCGGTGCTGAAATGGTTGGCGGCCACGTTGTAGTCAACGCCAGAGCCCGCCCCGCGCAGCTGCGCGCCGACGCTGAGCGTGTTGTCGGCACCGGCATTCACCCGCAGCCGCCACGGGTCACCAGCCTGGCCCTGCGCGCTCCACACCTGCAGCACGCCCCCGGACGAATTTCCATACAGGGCCGAGAACGGCCCGCGCAGCACCTCGATGCGCTCGGCACCGAGCAGGCTGGCGTGCGACAGCTGGCCCTGGCCGTCGGGCATGGTCGCCGGCACCCCATCGATCAGCACCCGCACCCCGCGCACGCCAAAGGTCGAACGGGCGCCGAAGCCTCGGATCGACAGCTGGGTGTCCTGCGCGAAGTTCTGCCGGTCCCGGGCCAGCAGGCCCGGCACTCCGCCCAGCGCCTCGGACAGCTGCGTGCCCGGGCCGGTACGGTCGGCGTCGATCCACACCGTATCCAGGCTGGCGGGCAGGGCGAAGGGGTCGACGCCGGGCACCCGCGCGGCCTGTACCTGCACCGTCGGCAGGGCGGTCGGCAATGGCTCGGCCGTCACCACCAAGGGCAGCAGCAGCAGGGCGGAAAGCGGCAGGCATTGGCGTCGTGCGCTGGGATTCATGATTCAGGTTGATGGATCGGGCGGCAACGCACGCCATGGTACGGGCAAGCGGATGACGATGGCGGCGGCCAGCCCCGGCAGGCTTTGTTACGATGGGTCGGTTTCGGCCGACAGGCCGCAAGCCGCGTGGCGCAATTCCTCCCCCTTTCCGTCTACCGAACGAGTACCGCCGTGTCCTTCTTTGCAAACGTGGAACTGGTCCCAGGCGACCCGATCCTGGGCCTGACCGAGGCGTACAACGCCGACAGCCGCCCGACCAAGGTCAACCTGGGTGTGGGCATCTACTACGACGAGAGCGGCCGCATTCCGCTGCTGCGCGCCGTCAAGCAGATCGAGCAGCAGCTCGCCAACGAAGCCAAACCGCGCGGCTACCTGCCGATCGATGGCCTGCCGGCGTACACCCAGGCCACCCGTGAGCTGGTGTTCGGCAAGGACTCGCCGCTGCTGGCCGCCGGCCGCGTCACCACCGCCCAGACCGTCGGTGGCAGCGGTGCGCTGCGCGTCGGTGCGGACGTACTGAAGAAGCTGCTGCCGCACGCCACCATCGCACTCAGCAACCCGAGCTGGGAAAACCACCGCGCCGTGTTCAGCGCCGCTGGTTTCGAGGTGGTCGATTACACCTACTTCGACCCGACCACCCATGGCGTCAACTTCGACGGCCTGCTGGCCGACCTGGGCAAGCTGGAAGCGGGCACCGTGGTGCTGCTGCACGCCTGCTGCCACAACCCCACCGGCGCCGACCTCACCGTCAGCCAGTGGAAGCAGGTCGCACAGCTGCTGAAGGACCGCCAGCTGTTCCCCTTTATCGACATGGCCTACCAGGGCTTCGACAAGGGCATCGAGCAGGACGGTGCCGCGGTGCGCATCATCGCCGAGGCCGGCATCGACAGCTTCATCGTCGCCAACTCGTACTCCAAGTCGTTCTCGCTGTATGGCGAGCGCGTGGGTGCGCTGTCGATGGTCGCGCCGACCGCCGCTGACGCCAAGGCCGTGCAGTCGCAGGTCAAGCGCGTGATCCGCACGATCTACTCCAGCCCCTCCACCCACGGTGCTGCACTGGTTGCCGGTGTGCTGACCAATCCGGAACTGCGCGCGATGTGGGAGCAGGAGCTGACCGAGATGCGCGAGCGCATCCACGCCCTGCGCCAGGGCCTGGTCGAGAAGCTGGCCGCCGCCGGCGCCCCGCAGTTCGGCTTCATCAACGAACAGGCGGGCATGTTCTCGTACTCCGGCCTGAGCCGCGAACAGGTCGAGCGCCTGCGCGACGAGTTCGGCATCTACGCCGTCGGCACCGGCCGCATCTGCGTGGCCGCGCTGAACCAGAACAACCTGGAATACGTCGCCAAGGCCGTGGCCACCGTCGCCAAGGGCTGATCGACCGCTCCAGCAAGCTGTGGAAACAAAGGCGCCGAAAGGCGCCTTTGCTTTTGCTCCTGCATTGCCACACCCTTCGCGCTCGCGGCCAACCCTGAAGCGCGCGGGAGGGGGAGGCAATGCAGGACCGTTGGCGCCATGGGCCCGAGGCATGCCTCGGGCGGGTTGGGCAGGACGCCCAGCCCCGGTCTTGCCGTGTGCGCAGGACAGCGCACACGAGCAAGGCGCCATCGAGCTTACATGGACGTACTTGCAGCGTGTCCTGCATTGTCTCCCCCTCCCGCGCGCCTCGACGAAGGGAAGCCGCCACGACCGCAACGCCTCTGGAAACGATTACGCCTCCCCCCGCTCACCCACGCGCAAGTCAGACCAGCGACAATAGGCGTTTTCCCGTTGCCGAGACCTGCCCGCCCATGTCCCGTACCTCGTTGACCCGCTTCCTGATCCAGCAGCAGCACGCCGGCCGCATCAACGCCGACCTGCGCCAGCTGATCGCGGTCGTCGCCCGCGCCTGCACCAGCATCTCCATCGCCGTCAGCAAGGGCGCCCTCGGTGGCGTGCTCGGCGAGGCCGGTACCGGCAACGTGCAGGGCGAAGCGCAGAAGAAGCTGGATGTCATCAGCAACGAGATCCTGCTGGAGGCCAACGCCTGGGGTGGCCACCTCGCCGCCTGCGCATCGGAGGAGATGGACCACAGCCAGCCGGTGCCGGACATCTACCCGCGTGGCGATTTCCTGCTGCTGTTCGATCCCCTCGATGGCAGCTCCAACATCGACGTCAACGTCTCCGTCGGCACCATCTTCTCGGTGCTGCGTTGCCCGACCAACGTCGAACTGCCCGGCGATGACGCCTTCCTGCAGCCGGGCAGCAAGCAGATCGCCGCCGGCTACTGCATCTACGGGCCCAGCACGCAGCTGGTGCTGACCGTCGGCCACGGTACCCACGCCTTCACCCTCGACCGCGAAACCGGCGAGTTCCTGCTGACCACCGAGAACATGCAGATCCCGGCGGCCACCCAGGAGTTCGCCATCAACATGTCCAACCAGCGGCACTGGGAAGCGCCGATGCAGGCCTACGTGGAAGATCTGCTGGCCGGCAAGGAAGGCCCGCGCGGCAAGAACTTCAACATGCGCTGGATCGCCAGCATGGTCGCCGACGTGCATCGCATCCTGACCCGCGGCGGCATCTTCATCTACCCGTGGGACAAGAAGGAACCGGGCAAGGCCGGCAAGCTGCGCCTGATGTACGAAGCCAACCCGATGGGCCTGCTGGTGGAGCAGGCGGGCGGCGCTGCCTGGACCGGTCGCGAGCGCATCATCGATGTGCAACCCGACCAGCTGCACCAGCGCGTGCCGGTGTTCCTCGGTTCGCGCGAAGAGGTCGCCGAGGCCGTGCGTTATCACCAGGAGCATGACGCAAAGAGCGTCTGACAGCGGCCATCCCTACAGCGGTCATGGCAGATTGATGACATGACCGCAGGGTGACAGCTGCAGCTGCAAACGGCACCATCAAGCCCTTGCCGTCGAAGGAATGCACGCATGCACGAGCCGGGCCCTGTCGATTTCATCGAGGTCATCCACAACGCCGTCCCCAGCGACGTGTGCGCTGCGATCGTCGCGCGCATGCGTGCAAGCCAGGGCCTGAAACCCGGCGCAGTGGGCAGCGGTGTGTTCCCGGAACTCAAGCACAGCAAGGATCTGCGGATCAGCGGCGTGGATGGCTGGCAGGATGTGGACCAGCAGCTGCAACAGGCGGTATTTGCGGGTCTGCAGACTTATCTACGCCGTTATCCACAGGCATTGATCGCGCCGTTGATGTTGCAGATCCAGGACAGCAACGGCCAGCCGCGACGCCTGTCGGCCGAGGATTTCCCCGACATGGCGCCGGAGCAGCTGGCGGATCTGGCGCGCACCTGCCTGCGCCCGGGCGCGATCAATCTGCAGTGGTATGCGGCGGGCGAGGGCGGTTACCCGTACTGGCACTGCGAGCTGTACCCGAAGGACGCGCAGGCCGAGACCCTGCACCGGCATGTGCTGTGGACCCTGTACCTCAACGACGACTTCGACGAAGGCGAAACCGAGTTCCTGTTCCAGGGCCGGAAGATCGCACCGCGCACCGGCAGCCTGCTGATCGCGCCGACTGCGTTCACCCATACCCATCGCGGCAACCGGCCGCAGGGCGGCGACAAGTTCATCGCCACCAGTTGGATCCTGTTCCAGAGCGCGCAGAAGCTGTTTGGAGGGTAAGGGTCGCGCGTGCTGCTAACCCTCGCTTGCTCGGCGCTACCGCGGGCGGCGGCGATAGAGAATCGCGCCCGCCACGGTACCGAACACGGCCACACCCAGGCCGACGAACTCTTGTTCTCCAAGCGCCTCACCCGACATCAGCGTGCCGGCCGTCAGCAGCAGGACGTTCAGCAGAAGCATCCACAGGAACGCGATGCCGAGCCAGTGGATAGTCCTCATTTCATAGGCTTACTGGTCCGGATACATCGACTTGAACCAGTAGGCGGATCTGTTCCGCATCCATGAGCTGAATTCTTCCGTCTCCAGTTCCCGCAGCTGGCGCATGTCTATCCCATAGCGTTGGAACAACGAAATCAGCTCTCTCATAGCGTCCTCATCCACAGCCGACGGATCAACAGAGACGTTGATCATTCTGAGAAACCCCTCAACAGACACCACGCCCGATGTTTTACTCAATCTGGAGAAGAACGCGTCCTCGTCCAGTCGTGAATAGAACCTCAAAGATTCAATTTCCAGCTTCAGCATAGAATTAGCGCCTTCTTCCACCAGGATAGACATTAATGTAGTCGCCATTGGGGGATTGAACGTCCCAATGAGGTCCACCGTGGGCTCCCCCTCCTTGACCAGAGGGAACCCAGACATCTCCGGATTTGTCCAGCCATCCACTCCCTCTGCCATTCGGGCTCTTAACCCACTGAGGCCCCTTCTTGGGTGCACAGTATCCCTCAACCTCGCCAGGAAGACCCGGAGCTTTCGCGCCGTTGGGATCTGTTGCATCGGCGGGTGGCTTGTTGTACAGCGCCCTCGCAAGCTGAGGGAGTGAAGGAGAGACAAGGACGATGGTCCCGACGATGCCAAAACTCCCCGCATCCAATCGAGGACCACCATACTCTTCAGAACCGCCCGTGGTGTAGTTGCCTGGATAGTAGGTCGGACGCAGTGCGCGAGCCTGAAGTCCGAGGGGGTCAACCGAATTGATTGGATTGCCGCCAACATAGGCGTACGTATTGGTTCCACCCGCCAACCCGATCGGATCGCTCTGCACATACCGGCCAATGCTCGCGTCATAGTCGCGGAAGCCGTTGTACCAGAGGCCGCTTTCCGCGTCGTAGTACTGGCCGGGGAAGCCAATGTTCAACCCGCCTATCTCATCCTTCTGGACGCTACGTCCATAGGCATAGTTGTACGCCTTCCAGACTGTCTGCTGGCTTGGACTGGTGACGAACTCGGGGCGTCCAAGATGATCGGTATGCACGTAGTTGTGCTGCCCACTGCGAGCGAGCCCTACCAGTTCACCTTCAAACCAGAAGTAATTGGTCCACACGCCATTGTTCAGCTCAGTCATGAGCTGGTTCTGCCCGGCGTAGAAGTAACGGCTGTTGGTACTTTGGTTGATCTTCGCAACGCGCTGCCCTTGAGCATTGAGCACGTAGTCAGTCGTCGTGCCACCGATGTTGCTGCGGCTCATGCGATTGAATGCATCGTACTCATAGGTGATGATCCGGCTACCCGCAGTTTCACTGATGCGATTTCCCATGGCGTCGTACTGGTACTGCCGGCTACCATCTTGGTTGGTGTAATCCAGCACCCGGTTGCTGCCTGGATCGATACTGTACTGGGAAAGCTGGTTCCCCCCTTGGTAGCGATCATGGTTTCCGCCAGCATCGTAGGAAAGCAGATTAGTGACGCCGAAGCGCGTCAGCTGCGTCAGACGGCTCAACGCGTCGTAGCCGATCAGCTGCGTCATGTTTGGATCGACCGCATCGATGATGGCGTTGATTTCACCATCCCCGCTGTACTGGTAGTCCAAATAGCTGACTTTTTGGCTGTTAGGTCCCCAGACCGACATCGCGGTAAGCCGCCCCTCTTGGTCGTGGTTATAGCCTCTGACGAGGCCGTTACCGTATGCCAGCGATTCGTGGGCGCCCGTTGCCTTCCAGTTGGCCTGGGAAATGATCGAGCGCTGAGTGCCGTTGACCGTTGCCAACAACGAGCTTGGCTTTCCCTGGGAACCATATGTGTAGGTTGCCTTGTCACCATTGGGATAGGTGATCTGGCTCAGGCGATTGATACCGTCGTATCCGTAGGTTGTGCTGTAGTCCGTTTTCTGACCTGACAGATCGGTGAAGTCACGTCGTATCTGCAGCTCACTATTCGGTGTATAGGCAAAATGGGTGGCGGTCCCGGGCCCTGAAGTACCGCACAGCTGACCTTTACCATTGCCGCACCAATCGTAGCTGTAACCCATTGTTCGGCCTTCTGCGCTCGCAGAAGTCATTCGCCCCAGACCGTCGTAACCAAAAGAGACGACACTGCCATCGGCCCGCGCCGTCGATGTCCGCAGACCTGCAGCATCGTACTGGTGCTGCGTCGTTCCCGTGTCCGGACTCACCTGTTTCCACATCTGGCCGAAACCATCGAATTCGTAGGTGGTAACGAGATTGCGGGGATCGCTCACTCGGATCGGGCGATCTGCCTGATCGTAGGCAATCTGGGTCGTGCCCCCGGCGGCGTCGATTGATTTGATCAAACGTCCACGCGGATCGTAGCTCATACGGGTGACGCGATTCTGCGAATCGGTCACCTGCGTGACGCGTCCCTCCGCGTCATAGGCATAGCGCACGTTCTGTACGCCGTTCCCGCGTTCGACAATCACACGCCCCAGTTCGTCATACTCATATGTGTTGACAGAGACAACAGCGTTCAGCCCCATCAGGGCAAGCGTCAGTGCTGGCATTTGGACAATCCTTTGTTACCGAGGGCGTTCGCAAGTAACGCGACCACAGCTTCCCTTGTTGTTTTCAACGGACAACGTCGCCCTCCCCTCCGTGCCCCACGCAGCACCACCAGAGGCCATCTGCGCCTTGTAGATGAAGGTTACGTTGCCATTGCCGGTGTTCTTCGGCCCAACGCTTCTGGTAAAGGTTGCAACTGCCCCCGGAGGCACCGGTGCAGCTAGGCCCATGCTTTCATTGAGCTGAAGGATTCCGAATGCCAGATAGGTATCACCAGGATTCCACACGACGTTGCCGGTATTACGGAACTGGAACGTCAGATTCGACGAGCCACCATTGAATATCTGGCGGGGTGATGCCGAGGCGCTGACCAGTTCCGCATTACGGACGACCGCAGGTATGGTGAAGGCTCCTGATCGATTGATCGTCAGATGATCGCCACCCCATGGTGAGATGCCATGTACATACAACGCTTTGCCGCCATGCGCCGATCGTGCGTTGGCATCCAGCGGAATTTTGAACCAGTACGCATTACCTCGTGCCTGGCACGCGTTCGCCACATTGCCATCCGTTGCCAGATTTGCACGGCCACCGGCCACGAATGTGCCGCCCGCCCATGCGTTGTTGCCTGCATACACGTGGACGTCAATCGAAGCGTCCACACCAATCGAGCAGGCCCAGCCTTCAATGAAGAAGTTCCAGTTGCCATCCTGGGTAACCCCACCGATGTCGCCGACGATGTTTGCCGATGGAATCGCGAAAGCACCGGAGTTCGCAAGCGGTCGATCCTGGTTTCGACCTTGCGGAGACTGGGCATAGATGGAGAACTTGCGCCCACCTAATTGCTGCCTCTGGGCTAGCGAGATCGGCAACTGATATCGATAAGCACTACCTGAGGCTTGGCAGGCTGCTGCAACCCCTGGCTCACTGGCGAGGTTTGCTTGAGTGCTTCCCAGATAGATGTTGCCATCAGCGTAGCCATCTACCTGGATCGACCCAGCCGATCCAGTGGAGCAGGCCCAGCCACGCACGAACCAGTTCCACTGCCCGTCGTGGGTGATTTCGTCAATCGTTCCTGTAACCACCGTATCGATCGGATAATCGGTGTACGAAACCTCGGTACGCGTGCGATTGGAAGCGTTGTTGTAACTATGGCGCGTCCACGCCCACTTGCCGTCTCCCATTGAACGGACTTCCTGTATCAGGCGACGTCCGGCATCGTAGTTGTAGCGGACTGTCACGCCATCAGGCTGCGTAAGCGAGGCGATGTCGCCTGCAGTGGTGTAGCCAACGGCTGTGGTAGCCCAGCCGGTTCCCGAACTGGTTCTGTCGGACACAACCCGGCCGCGGCCGTCATACGTCAGCTCTCGCACGCCGCCGTTCGCATTGACGATGCGCCCCGGCAATCCCAATCCGTTGTAGTTGGAATAGCTGATCGTATGGCCAAGTGCGTTGGTGACGCTGGTCAGATCGCCTTGATTGTTGAAGACGGAGGTAACGTCATCCTGCGCAAGCGGGCCGTCGACCTTGATCGAAGCCTTCAATCCGTTAGCGTGATAGGTATAGGTGGTGCGGGTCACCCGCGTCTGGCTGTGCACCCCACGTGCCGTCAGATTGCGCTCGGTTGCGCTGGCCACGTTTCCGCGATCGTCATAGGTGTAGGCAACTTCAAGATCACCCACCACCGTTGTCTTGAGTAGTCGATTCCGCGTGGTATCCCACTCCTGCAGGGTCGTACGTTCGGCCGAGCTGCCGACCGCTTCCACTCGCTTCAGCAGATAGCCCTGTGCGCTGTAGTCGAAGTTGGTCAGGTTGTCCTGGAAATCATGGACCATATCCGGATATCCATTGGCGTCATAGCTCTGCTCCTTATAGCTGGCAGGGCAGTTGGGCGACGGATCACCCTTGGTCGACACCATCTTTCCGTCCTTGAACGTGTAGGTGGTGCTGCGGCCGAGGGGATTGACCACGGTGACGTCAATGTCCACCGGTCGCGTCAGGCCAGACGCTGCGGCGGCCGTCATACCGAGAGCGCTCTCCATCGGCAGCGCGTCGACAGGCAGTGAGCGCGGCTGGTAACAGATGCGTGAGCCGCCAGGGCGCTGTTCGCACCATCCACGCTCCTCGTCGGTGCGGAACCCCCCCGGCCGAGTCGGTGCGGGGGGCGGAAGCACCGGTTCGGTGCTGCGCACGGCGTAGCTGAAGCGGAACCGTTCAACGCCGCCATTGTGCTCCGTGCTGATGGCGCGCCGCTCCGCATCGTAGGCAAAAGTGGAATAGCGCACGCCATCAAAAGACTTGCCGGTCAGGGCGCCCGGGAAGCGGGCATCTTCATAGTGGTAGCTGATCGTCGTTGCAGGTGTGCCTGGCAGCGTCGTGCTGGCGAGCCGGCCACGCCCGTTCCCGAACACATTGGGCGTATAGGTGTAGCGATAGATGTTGCCGGCCGGATCGGTCACCTGGGTAACCTGTCCGTTAGCCCAGCCAAAGCTGATGCTGCGTCCCGAGGAGTGGGTCACCTTCTGCAGGTAACGGTCTGCATAGGAGAAGGTCCAGCTCACACCCTGCTCATTGCTGAGTCGAGTGATGTAGCCCTCGGCGTTGTAGGTCTCCGCCCCATTGTTTTCGTTTCGAAGCGTAAACGTGCCATCGCCGTTCGCGGAGAGGTACGCGATGGGCTGGGCCTTGTCCTCATACCAACGACCACTGGCCGGATCCTTGAGGTACTTGATGCGGCGACCGTCGGGCCGTTGCACCCACGCCAGCTGATTTGCATCGGTGAATGCGAGCGAATAGTCGAAGTTGCTCAGCCAGTGATTGCCGAACAGTCCAGTCGCGCTCCAGTAATGATTGTAGTTGCGCTGCAGGAACAGGCCCATTTCGCCCTGACTGGCGAAATCGAGTTCCGGCTCGACCTTGTTGCCGCTGTAGAGCACGACGGGATTGCCCTTGCGACCATTGCAGTCCTTCTCTTTGTCATCGGTCGGCTGCTCCTTCGCGGTTTCGGTCGGAATCGCGCCGCCGCCGCCATTGTCCATCTGTGACTCGGACAGGTGGACGCCACTGCCACCGCCAAATCCAAAACCGCCTACACCACCACCTCCAGCAGGGAGCGTGGCGACGACTTGAACGGTTTCGAGAGTGGTTGCCGCGGTTGCCAACGTCATCGGCAGGGAAAGCAGCGGCAGAAGAAGAAGACGGGACTGCAGGGTGTTCCGTGTTGCAACGTGCATCATGCGCTTGCCTAGCTCCTCATCCGGGACCGACTCATTCAGTCACCGGGAATTCATGTTTGTAACGAGTGTATGACGGCGCGATGCAACGGCGCAATGGACACAGATAATGTTTTTCATGCATTGCCCATCAATAGCTGAGCACAGCACATCGCAACGGACTGCTGGTGCATTCGACAGCAGATGTACACGTCTTAGAACAGCGAACCCTGCGGCGTATCCACCTTCGGCGGCAACGGCTTCTCGAACCGGCTGCAATCCAGCTTCGGCCAGTGGCTGTTCTGCGCATTGAAGCCGAGGCGCTTGCGCGCCAGCTTGAAGCGATTGCTTAGCAGCTCTGCGTAAACACCCTGCCCGCGCATGCGCGTGCCGAACTGACTGTCGTAATCCTTGCCGCCGCGCAGCTGCTGGATGGTGCTCATCACATGCGCGGCGCGATCGGGATGATGAGTATCGAGCCAATCGCGGAACAGCGGCGCCACTTCCAGCGGCAGGCGCAGCAGCACGTAACCGGCGGTGCTGGCGCCGGCATCATGCGCGGCCTCCAGCACGGCTTCCAGTTCGCTGTCGTTGATCCACGGAATCACCGGCGCAACCATCACGCCCACCGGAATGCCCGCTTCGTGCAGGCGTTTCATCGCACGCAGCCGCGCATGGGGTGCCGAGGCGCGCGGCTCCAGCTTTGCCGACAGATGCGGATCCAGCGATGTCACCGAGAAATGCACGCTGACCAGATTCTCCGCCGCCAGTGGTGCGAGCAGATCGATGTCGCGCTCGACCAACGCGTTCTTGGTGATCAGCGAGAACGGATGCTTCGTCTCCAGCATCACTTCGATCAGCTGGCGGGTCAGCTTGAACTTGCGTTCAATCGGCTGGTAGGCGTCGGTGTTGATGCCCAGCGCGATCGGCTGCGGCACGTAGCCCGGCTTCGACAGTTCCTTGCGCAGCAGCTGTGGCGCGTTGGTCTTGGCAAACAGCTTGGTCTCGAAGTCCAGGCCAGGCGACAGGTTCAGATAGGCATGCGAAGGGCGGGCGAAGCAGTAGGAGCAGCCATGCTCGCAGCCGCGATACGGATTCACCGATTGGCTGAAGCCGACGTCCGGGGAGTTGTTGCGGCTGATGATGCTGCGAGCGGTCTCCGCGCGTACTTCAGTACGCAGCCTCGGGGCGAGGAACTCCTCGCTGTCGTCCACTGCCCAGCCGTCGTCCACCGCTTCGCTGACGGTGCTTTCAAAACGCCCCGCAAGATGGGACGTGGAACCCCGGCCCTTGATGGCGGCCTGGGCGTTGCGAGCGGGGTGCTGCATGTTGCCCTCCGGCCGTTACGGGATATTAGTATTATTGCTAACCACAGGCAGCGCAAGCGGCCCGGATTCACGTAGCTGTAGGCGCGCAGGCGCATGGAGCGACACGTTGACCCCAGACTTGTCCACAGGGTCTTCTGGCTTGGGACCGGGCACGCGCCATCGCCGCGGCAGGCCAGCGTGGGCCACGGGTGTCTCAGCAGCTGCGATGGGAAGATCGGCTACAGGGGCGCTTGCCAGGCCGGAACACGGGGACCTGCCGCACGTCTTCGGGCTTCAACCCAGCGGGGAAGTCCCATGCAGTGCTAGAGCAGTGCCAGGTAGCCCTTCACCGTGGCATCCAGGCCGTCGTACAGCGCCTCGCCGATCAGCGCGTGGCCGATCGACACCTCCAGCACCTCCGGCACGGCGGCCAGGAAGTCACGCAGGTTGTCCTGCGACAGATCGTGCCCGGCATTCACACCGAGGCCGACGGCCTGTGCACGGCGCGCGGCCGTGGCGAACAGTTCCAGCATGGCGCGGGCGTCGCCGGCGGCATGGGCCTCGGCATACGGGCCGGTGTACAGCTCGACGCGGTCGGCGCCGACATCGGCGGCCTGCTCCAACAGCGGGTTGCCGGCATCCACGAACAGGCTGACCCGGCATCCCATCGCTTTCAGCTCGGCCACCAGCGGGCGCAACCGCTGCGCATCGCGTTCAAAGTCGAAGCCATGGTCGGAGGTGATCTGGCCATCGCCATCGGGAACCAGCGTGGCCTGCGCCGGTCGCGTCTGCGCGCACAGCGGCAGCAACCCGGGGTAGCCCTCACGCGGCGGCGCGAACGGGTTGCCTTCGATGTTGAACTCCACGCCGCGCGCGCGGGTCAGCGCCGACAGCGCCAGCACGTCCTCGGCGGTGATGTGCCGGCGGTCCGGCCGCGGGTGCACGGTAATGCCATGCGCGCCGGCATCCAGGCAGGCCTGGGCGGCACGCACCACGTCCGGTTCGGCACCGCCACGCGAATTGCGCAGGACGGCGATCTTGTTGACGTTGACGCTGAGCTGGGTCATGGAACGGGACTACGGGGAGTGAGAGGGAGGGTCGCTGCCGTCGGCCGGAGCCACCTTGGCCTGCTCGCGCAGACGCCTGAGTTCATCGCTGTCCACCAGTGTCGCCGGATCACGCTGAAGGTCGCCGAAGCGTGCCGCGTATCGACCGCGCACCCATGCCAGCAGGAAGGCGAGGGTGCCCAGCAGGGCCAGTGACATCAGGCCCATGTTCGGCGTTTTCAGCGCAAAGGCGAAGCAGCCCAGCGCCAGCAGCAGGTACAGCCAGTACATTGTCAGTCTCCCCGGGCTACCGCCGCAGTGTAGCGCTGCCTCACAGCAGCAGCGAGGCCAATCGCGCGAAGGCTTCGGGCAGCCGGTGCAGCCACAGCGAGCGTCCCGCCTGATCGTGCACGCGGGTGGCACGCTCGAATTCGGACTGCAGCAACGTGGACAGTTCCGCCACCCGGCCACGATCGCTGATCATCATCGACAGCTCGAAATTCAGGCGGAAGCTGCGGTGATCGAAGTTGGCGCTGCCGACGATGCAGACATCGTCGTCGGCGATGAACGCCTTGGTATGCAGCATGCGTGGACCGTACTCGTAGATCTTCACCCCCGCATGCAGCAGTTCGTCGAAATAGGAGCGCGCGGCCTGGGTCACGAACCAGGAGTCGCTCATCTTCGGCACCAGCAGGCGCACGTCCAGGCCACCGAGTGCGGCCGAGGTCAGCGCCATCCGCGCCGCCTCGCCGGGTACGAAGTAGGGGGTGACCAGCCAGACCCGCTCACGTGCTTCCTGGATGGCGGCCACGTGCAGGCGATGGATGGTCTCCCATCCCGAATCCGGGCCGGACACCAGCACCTGCGCGTTGATCGCGCCGTCGCCGCGCAGGGGCATGTCGCTGGGCCACAGCCGGGCGATATCGAACCGCGAGTGGTCCTGGCCACTGGCGTACAACCAGTCCTCGGCGAACACCAGCTGCAGGCTGCGCACCACGTGCCCGCGCAGGCGCATGTGCAGATCGCGGTAAGCATCCGGGTTGCGGCTTTCGTCTTCGTCGTCGGTGATGTTGATGCCGCCGGTGAATGCCAGCCGGCCATCGACGATCACCAGCTTGCGGTGCGTACGCAGGTTCAACCACGGTCGCTTGAACGGCTTCAGCAGCTGCCGCGGGTGGAACCAGATCACCTCCGCTCCCGCATCCAGCAAAGGCTGCAGAAAACGTCGGTGGACGGCGGAGGAACCTACCGCATCCAGCAGCAGCCGCACCTGCACGCCGGCGCTGGCGCGCTCCACCAGGGCATCCCGCAAGGCGGTGCCGGCGTGGTCGGGACTGAAGATGTAGTACTCCAGATGCACATGATCCTGCGCCTGTTCCACCGCCTCCAGCAGCGCGGCGTAGGTGGCCGCGCCATCGACCAGCCAGGTCACTTCGGTGGCCGTGCTCGGCGCCAGCCCCGTGGTCGCCTGCGCGATCTTGGCCAGTTCGGTGCAGTCGGCATCGGGCGGGCAGACATCGCTGTAGTGCTCCATGCCCGAGCGCGCGCGACCGCGCCGCAGCCGTTGCCGCTTCACCTTCTGTGGGCCCAGCAGGTAATAGATGAAGAGGCCGAGGTAGGGCAGCAGCGCCAGCGACAGGATCCAGCTCAGCGTGGCCACCGGCTCGCGCTTCTGCAGCATGATCCAGCCCGTCAACGCCAGCAGATACAGCAGATAGGCCACCGCCAGGATCGTTCCCAGGTGGGCGATGCCATCAAGCCAATGGCGCACGGAATCGAAGAGGGCGAGCATCCGCCGATCATAGCGGGGACACGCACTGGTCAGCGGCATTTATCCCCAGGAAGACGCATCCACGCATGGCGTGGATCCACGTGTCGACCAAGGTCGACACCCACCAAGAGCAGGCATGTCATTCCTACAGATTGCGGAGACCTGTCGAAGGCGGGGTGGGTCCGGTTGCGGGGGCGTGAGCGCCATGGATGGCGCGACCGAGCTTACAGGGACGTACTTGCAGCGTCCCCCGCAACCGGGGCCACCCCGCCATCCCCCAGTAGCCCAGCTGTTGCTGTTTAGGTTGCCGGTCAGCGGCCGGCACTACCAACACCGCGCACAAAAAAAGACGCCCCTGTTTCCAGGGGCGCCTGCAGTCGCGTCATGACTGATGTATTGCGGTGTAGCGATTTACTGCTGCACGAAGCCGATCTTCTTCATCTGAGCATTCTTCGCGGCGGCCAGAACCTTGGCCATCACGTCGTACTCCGAATCCGGGCTGGCATCGATCCGCAGTTCCGGCTGGTTGGTCGGGTCACGCTGGACCTCCTGCTCCATCCGCTGCTGCAACTCGTGCGTACCGATCGGGCTGTTGTTCCACGAGACCTGGTTGCTGGCGTCGATCTTCAGCTCGATCGGCGGCGGCGGTTCGACCAGCTGCGGCGGTGGGTTGAGCACGCGCTGCGGCAGGTCCACGGCGATCGGGTACGTCATGATCGGCGCGGTCACGATGAAGATGATCAGCAGCACCAGCATCACGTCCACGAGGGGCGTGACGTTGATGTCGGCCATGGGGCCCTTGCCACCACCACTACTGAATGCCATGGCTTATTGCCCCTTCTCTTTGGTCGCCACGAAGCCGACGTCCAGCATGCCCTGTTCCTGCGCGACCTTGGTCATCTCGTTGATGACACGCATCTTGGTGGTGCGGTCACCACGCAGGTTCAACGGCGGCTGCGGGGTCTGCTGGGCGGCGGTCGCCAAGCGCGACTCGAGGGTCTGCTTGTCGATCTCTTCGTCGTTCCAGTAGATCGAACCGTCTTCCTTGACTGCCAGGGTGATGGGACCCTTGCGGTCGTTGGTGTCGTCCGGCTTCTGGACCAGATTGGCCTCCGGCAGATCCACCTTGACCTTGTGGGACATCAGCGGCGCCGTGATGATGAAGATGATCAGCAGCACCAGCATCACGTCCACGAGGGGCGTAACGTTGATGTCGGCCATGGGGCCGCCGCTGTTACCACTACTGAAAGCCATAACGGGCTCCGTCTAGATCTTGGTGACTACGTTCTCGCGGGTACAGCGCGTCGCAATTAGCGGACGCGCGAACCGGTGGCGAAGAAGTCGTGCAGGTCGTGCGCGAAGGTATCGAACTTGCTGATGGTCGCGCTGTTGATCTTGCTGAAGAAGTTGAAGGCGAACACGGCCGGGATCGCGACGAACAGACCGATGGCGGTCATGATCAGTGCTTCACCCACCGGGCCGGCAACGGCGTCGATCGAAGCGGAGCCGGTGGCACCGATCTTGATCAGCGCGCCGTAGATGCCCCACACGGTACCCAGCAGACCGACGAACGGAGCGGTTGCACCGACGGTGGCCAGCAGGGTCATGCCCGACTGCAGCTTGTTGCTTTCGCGGGTCACGGCCTGACGCAGAGCGCGGTCGACGAACTCCGAACGGCTCAGGTTCTCGCCAACGCCACCGGCGGCGCCGCCTTCAGCACGCTGGTGGTGCGCAGCAGCCTGGGCAGCGTCCAGTGCGATCTTCGAGAACGGCTCCGAAGCCGGCTGTTCTTCCATTGCACGGATGGCGTCCTGCGCGTTCGGGGTATCCCAGAACAGGCTGACGACGCGATCGGCGGCGCTCTTCAGGCGGGTAGCACGGAAGATGTTGATGACGGTCCAGTACCAGGACATGGCCGACATGACGACCAGCGTCAGCAGCACGACCCAGGAAACCGCGAAATCACCCGGCTTGGTGGTCATTTCGTGGATCAGGTGCTCGAAGCCCATCTGCGACAGGGCGTTGGACGGATTGCCCCCGGCAGCAGCGGCGATGAAAATTTCCTGCAGCATGACGCTTACCTTTGTTGTGTGTGGTGATAAAGGGTGTAGCTAAGCTAGACAATCGAACTGGAGGCGAGGGTGACCAGGCGGCCACCCGGGCGCATCAGTTCAGCGCAAAGTTGACCGGGACGCGGACGCGGCCAGCAGCCTTCTTACCGCCAGATTCGGCGGCGTTGAAACGCCACTTGCGGGCGGCTTCCATCGCAGCACGGTCCAGATCGCGGTTACGGCTGGACTTTTCCACCGTGACATTGGTGACGTTGCCGCTGGCATCGACATCAATGATCAGGATCACTTCGCCCTGGATACCAGCGCGGAAGGCAGCCGGCGGATAGCGCGGCGGATTCATGGCCTTCGACGAGATGTCCACGCTGGCCTCGATCGAGGTCGGCGGTGCCGGCGGCGACGGCGGCGACGGCGGGGTGACGATATCGTTCGGGCGCGGTTCCGGCACGTCGACGACCGGCGCCTGCGGCGGCGGCGGGACGGGCGACGGCTTCGGCGGCGACAGATTCTTCACCGGCGGCGGCGGGGTGTCCTGCGGCGGCGGCGGCGGCGGCGGCGGTGGCGGCGGCGGCGGTGCGTCGACGATGGTCACCATGACGTTGCGCTCCTTCTCCGCCACGGCCTTGGGAGCCACGGCAGGAATCAGGAGCATCATGAAGGCGGCCAGATGCAGGGCGATTACAAACGCGATACCGACGATGCGAGGCCAGCTCAGCCCCTTGTCATCGGGTTGTTCGTACCGGTGAACGACTAGTTGTTCCGTCATGCGCCAAGAGCTCAATAGTGGGGCCGGAATCCCGGGGGCGGAATCCCTGATCAGCGGTGCATGACACCGCAGGAACCTCCAAGCTTATACCAATCCTGAGCGCTTGCGCATCAACTGCGCAGGCGTTCAGGCGTTATTCCTACTTACTTCAGGTTGATGATTTTCTTGGCATCCGCCTGGTTCTTCACGCCCTTCGCCAGCGCCTGCTGGGCGGCCTGCTTGGCCTCCGGGACACGACCTTCACTGTGCAAAACACGTGCCAGATTCAGGTAGGTCTCACCGTCCTTGGAAAGCGGGGCGGCCTTCTGCCACGCTTCGATCGCCTGCGGCACCTGGTCGGAGTAGTAGTAGGACTGGGCCAGCGCCAGGTAGACCTGGTAGTCCGGCTTCAGGATGCCCTTCTGCAACCCTTCGTTGATGACCGCGATGACGTCCTTTTCCTTGTTCTCGGTATTGGCATAGATCGAGTACAGCTGCTTGTACTCGCGCTCTTCGGTGAGCTGGCCGCTGCTGCGCAGCTTGTCCATCACCGCGGCGGCCTTCGGCATCTGGTCGGCCTGCATGTACATGTTGGCCAGGTTCAGCTGCGCTTTCTTGTCGTTCGGGTTCTTGGCCGCCAGCGCTTCGGCGGCCTGCACCGCCTCACCGGTCTGGCCGGCTTCGGCCAGCGCGGCCATCAGCAGCTGGTTCCAGTTGTCCTTCGGCTCGGCAGCACCGGCGATGGCCTGCTTCAGCACCGGAATCGCTTCCTGGTAGCGCTCCAGCTGGTACAGCGCCTGGCCCTTGATGATCAGCTCTTCCGGCTTGGTCGACTTGCTCTCGGCGAAGTACTTGTCGAGGGTTGCCAGGCCTTCAGCGGTCTGATCCTCCTGGATCTGCAGCTGGCCCAGCATCAGCATCGACTGGAAGTGGCCGTTGTTGTCCAGGCCGTTGAACTGCAGCACCTGCTTGAGGTACGCGATGGCGGCGGCGGTGTCGTCGGTCTGGTAGGCGGCCTGCGACGCCAGCTGTGCTGCCAGCGACTTGTCGTACTCGTTGGCGCTCTCGGTGGCCAGGATCTCGTCGGCCAGCGTGCGGGTCTCCGGGAACTTTTCCTTGTTGTAGCTGTCAATCATTTTCTGCAGCTTGCTGCCCAGCTTGGCCGACGACTTCGCAGCCGGTTCCTGGCGGGTCGCGTTCGGGAACAGCACTTCGGCCTTGGCCTGCTTGCCGCCGCGGTTGCCACGCTCGGACGAACGCGAGGACTGCGCGAACGCGTCGGTGACCACGGCGCCGGTCAGGGCAGTGGCGATGAGGACGGAAAGCACAGCTTTGTGGTTACGGGAAATCATCGTTCACCTCGATCGAACCGCCGGTAGCGGCAAAGTCGGACTGTCAGAAAAATCTGAGCCGCCAAACGTATCAGAAACAGATGGCGTGAGAAATCGTTTTATGTGCTGCAATACAGCATGAATCTGCGCACTCAGCCACACTTTGGCCGGCGTCCGGCCGCCTGCGCCTGCTGGTAGACAGGGCCCAGCGCCGGTACATCGCGCTGCAACTCCCTGATCCGATTGGCAGGATCGGGATGGGTCGACAACCATTGCGGGCTGCGACCGCCACTGGCAGCCATCATGTTCTGCCACAGATCGACGGCCTGGGCGGGGTTGAATCCGGCCTCGGCCATCAGCCGCTGACCGATCACGTCAGCCTCGCTCTCCTGGGTGCGTGAGCCGGGCAACAGGAACGCGGTCTGCGCCCCCATCCCGCCCAGCTGGTTGACCGTACTGGCTGCGCCTTCGCCGCCATAGGCGCCGGCCAGCGCCCCCAGCACCGCCAATCCGGTCTGCGCGCCCATCTGCCGGGTGATGCGCTCCTCATGGTGGCGGGCGATCACGTGGCCGATTTCATGGCCGATCACCGCTGCCAGCTGATCCTGGTTCCTGGCGACGCTGAAGATGCCGGTGTTGACCCCGACCTTGCCGCCGGGCAGGGCGAAGGCGTTGGGTTCCTTGTCGACGAACACGGCGGTCTCCCACCGTACGCCACGGTATTGAGGCGGCAATTGCGCGACGAGCGCGTTGACCACGCATTGCACGTAGCCGTTCTGGCGGCCGTCGCTGCTGATCTTCTCTTTCTGCTTGGTTTCGGCGAACGCCTGCGCTCCCAGCTGGTCCAGCTGGGCCTGCGATACACCGCCCACCATCTGCCGACGGCCGGTGGGTGAAGTGGTGGTCGCGCAGGCGCTGACCAGAGTGGTGATGACGATGGCCAGCAGCAGTTGTTTCATGGACCCACCCCCGTGTTCAGAAGCCCAGTGTGTAACGGGTCTGCTTAATCTTTCGTCAAGCGGACAGAACCTTACGTTGCCCCGAAAAACACCAGGGCCGCAAGCGCCACGGCATTGTTCAGCGCATGTGCGGTGATCGCCGCCCACAAGGTGCCGGTGCGGCGGTACAGCCAGCAGAACGCAGCGCCCATGCCGCCGTAGACCAGCCATAGCTGGGCGATCTCTGCCGGGCCGTTGGCGCTGGTGCCCGGTATTTCATGGATGAGCGCGAAGGCCAGGCTGCTCAGGATCATGCCCAGCCAGGGCCGGCCAGCCTGCCACAGGCGGCCGAACAGAACCCGGCGGAACAGCAGTTCCTCGTAGGCAGGTGCCAGCACCACGGCAAACAACGTCAGGAAAAGCGGAAAGCGGGCAACCGCGTTCTGCATCAGTTCCAGATTGGTCGGTACCGGCTCGATACCCATCTGCTTGGCCAGGAAGGCGATACCGTTGCTGCCGATCACGATCGCGCTGGCCACCAGCAGGGTCCATCCCCAGGTGGAGGGGCGACGGAGTGCGTCGCGCGAACGCCGGCGTTCGGCAGCATTGGCCGGTCGGCGCCAGAAGTACACCAGCAGCGCTGCGCCGCCGGTGGCAACCAGTGCCATCAGGATCTGCCCGAGCGCACCGGGCTGGCCCAGCTGCTGGGCGATCGCTGCCGAGTCAGGCGTGCCACCGCCGGATTTGGCACTGGCATATCCCACGACAATGCCGCGATAGAGTCCCCAGACCAGGCCGCTCACCAGGCTCAGCCCGAACAGGGCGACGGCGGCGATTCCCAGATCGACGAAGAAGCCCGCCAGCGGCGAGGAGGCGCGGGGCGTGACAGTAGCCGGTGGAACCGGCGGCGGAGCGGAAACCGGGGCGGAAGCGGACATCGATTACCTGCGATCAAGGGACAAAAGCCGGCGCGCCTCCCCGCGCGCCGGCCACCATCCGATTGTGTCAGATATCCAGGTTGGCGACCTTCAGCGCATTGTCTTCGATGAAGTCGCGGCGCGGTTCGACCACATCACCCATCAGGGTGCTGAAGATCTGGTCAGCGGCCACCGCATCTTCGATACGCACCTGCAGCAGGCGACGGGTATCGGGATTGACGGTGGTATCCCACAGCTGTTCCGGATTCATTTCGCCCAGACCCTTGAATCGCTGGATCTGACGGCCGCGCTTGGCTTCGTCCAGCAGCCAGTTGCGGGCCTGCGCGAACGATTCGATCTCGATCGACTTGGCGCCACGGGTGATGACCGCGCCTTCGCGGACCAGACCGTGCAGCAGCTGCGCTGCCTGGTGGATGCCACGCAGCTCGCCGCTTTCAAGCGCGGACAGCGGCAGCACCTGGATGTGCTGTTCGCCCATGTGGCTGCGCGTGACCAGCACCGCAGCCGGACGCTGCTCGTTGGGTTCCTGCAGTTCCAGGGTGAAACGGGCGCTGCCGAGGTTGCCTTGGTTGAGGTGCTTGGCCAGTGCGTCCAAGCCTTCGCCAGGCGCCGCATTGCGCAGGTTTTCCAGCTCCAGCGGCATGAAATCGACCAGCGCTTCGAGCAGGTTGCGGTCGTAGCGGTGGGAATTGCGGTTGATCGTGTCCTGCGCGGCAGCGTAGGCGAGCAGCAGCTTCTCCAACGCAACGCCATCGATCGGCGGTTCGCCGCTGGCCGGCACCAGCCCCGCGTTCTCTACTGCGCTGCTGGCCAGATAGCTGTCCAGCGCCGGATCGTCCTTCAGGTACAGCTCCTGCTTGCCCTGCTTGATCTTGTACAGCGGCGGCAGGCCGATATAGACATAACCGCGCTCGATCAGTTCCGGCATCTGACGGTAGAAGAACGTCAGCAGCAGGGTGCGGATGTGCGCGCCGTCGACGTCGGCGTCGGTCATGATGATGATCTTGTGGTACCGCAGCTTGTCCGGGTTGTACTCGTCGCGACCGATGCCGGTGCCCAGCGCGGTGATCAGCGTACCCACCTGGTCGGACGCCAGCATGCGGTCGAAGCGCGCACGTTCCACGTTGAGGATCTTGCCGCGCAGCGGCAGCACCGCCTGGTTCTTGCGGTTGCGGCCCTGCTTGGCCGAACCACCTGCCGAGTCACCCTCGACGATGAACAGTTCGGACAGTGCCGGATCCTTTTCCTGGCAGTCGGCCAGCTTGCCCGGCAGGCCGGCGATATCCAGCGCACCCTTGCGGCGGGTCAGGTCGCGGGCCTTGCGCGCGGCTTCGCGGGCACGGGCAGCGTCGACGATCTTGCCGGCAATGGCCTTGGCTTCGTTCGGGTTTTCCTGCAGGAACTCTTCCAGGCGCTGGCCGAACGCACTTTCCACGGCCGGACGCACATCCGAGCTGACCAGCTTTTCCTTGGTCTGGCTGGAGAAGCTCGGGTCCGGCACCTTCACCGACAGCACCGCGATCATGCCTTCGCGCATGTCATCGCCGGTCAGGTTGATCTTGGCCTGCTTGGCGATGCCGTTCTGCTCGATGTAGTTGTTGAGCACACGGGTCAACGCGCCACGGAAGCCGGCCAGGTGGGTACCGCCGTCCTTCTGCGGAATGTTGTTGGTGAAGCAGTACATCGTCTCCTGGTAGGAGTCGGTCCACTGCAGCGCCACTTCCACGGTAATGCCGTTGGATTCGCCGGTTACCGAGATCACGTTCGGGTGCAATGGCGTCTTCAACTGCGCCAGATGCTCCACGAAGCTGCGGATGCCGCCCTCGTAATGGAAGTCGTCGCGGCGGCCATCACCACGCTCGTCCACCAGCACGATCTTGACGCCGGAATTGAGGAAGGAAAGTTCGCGCAGGCGACGGGCCAGGATGTCGTAGTGGAATTCCACGTTGTCGTGGAAAGCCTTTACCGACGGCCAGAAGCGCAGGGTGGTACCGCGCTTGGTGCTGGGACCGACCTGCTTGAGCGGATGCAGTGCTGCGCCGTCGGCGTATTCCTGCTGGTAGTGGAAACCGCCCTGATGGATATCCAGGACCAGCTTCTGCGACAGCGCGTTGACAACGCTGACGCCCACGCCGTGCAGGCCGCCGGAAACCTTGTAGCTGTTGTCGTCGAACTTGCCGCCTGCGTGCAGGACCGTCATCACGACTTCGGCAGCAGACACGTCGCGGTCGAGCTTCTTGCTCATCTGCTCGTGCTTGCCCGTCGGAATGCCACGACCGTTGTCGGACACGCCAACCGATCCGTCGGCATGGATCGTCACCGACACGTGATCGGCATGGCCGGCGAGGGCCTCGTCGATCGAGTTGTCGACGACCTCGAACACCATGTGATGCAGGCCGGTGCCGTCATGGACGTCGCCGATGTACATGCCTGGGCGCTTGCGGACAGCCTCCAGGCCTTCCAGGGCCGTAATGCTGTTGGCGTCGTAGTTGCCGTTGTTTGCCGGGGTGTTCTGTTCGTCGGTCATTGCGCTTGCCGTAGGCTCCGCAGGTCGGACACCGCTTTGAGCGATGTGCCGAGAATGAAGGGATAGCAGCCTGAATTATACCAGCCGGGGCTGAGCGGCCTTGCCGTGCCCACTATGGCACAGCCACGATCTGTGCATGTTCCACGTGGAACCGGGTGATGTTGCTCAGAGTCTCCAGTGCTGCAGGCGTTTCTGTTGCAGTGATGAATATCTGCGCCGGTGCCGCCAACAGGCGGTGCAGTACCCGGCCCTGGTGGGTGCGATCCAGCTCCGAGGCCAGATCGTCGAGCGCGATGACGGGCCACTCGCCACGCTGCTCAGCGTAATCCTCCGCCTGGGCCAGCAGACAGGCAAGAGCGGTGAGCTTGGCCTGACCGCGTGACAGCGCATCGCGACCCGGAATGCTCTGGAACGCCACGCTCCAGTCCGCCCGGTGCGGTCCCAGCGAGGTGTAACCCGCCTGACGGTCACGATCACGCGCCAGCAGAAGGGCATCTGCCAGCGGAACCTCGTGTCGGCGCCAACCTGGGCTCAGATTCAGGCCCACGATTCCCAGCTGCGGAGCCAGTGCCTCAGCGAGGGCGATGGTTCGGGACTGCAACCGCTCCAGGTAGTGCTGCCGACGACTGGTCAGCGGTTCGCCGGCCTCGGCCAGCTCGTGATCCCAGGTATCGAGCATCCGCGACGGCCCGCCCTGCTTGAGCAGGGCATTGCGCTGCTTCAACGCCCGCGAATAGCGCCGCCACAAGGAAAGGAAGTCTGGTTCCACGTGGAACAGGCCCCAATCCAGAAAGCGCCGACGCGGCTCGCCACCACCACTCACCAAGGCGTGACTGCCCGGTTCAAAGGTCACCACAGCCAGGGCGGCACACAGGTTTCCGAGTTGGGCGACGTCTTCGCCATCCAGCCGCCCCTTCCACTCCTGCCCGCTATGCCGCAACCCCGCCTTTCGCCGCTGCGTAGGCAGATCACCGCGCTGCTCCTCCCACTCCACGAAGACTTCCAGTGCTTCATGGCCCTGACGCACCAGGCCGTCGCGCACCCGACCGCGGAAACTGCGCCCATAGGCCATCAGATGCAACGCTTCCAGGACGCTGGTCTTGCCAGCGCCGTTGTCACCAGTCAACAGATTCACCCCAGGCTGGGGCGACAGCTCCACCGCATCGAATCGACGCAACTGGTGAAGGGCAAGACGACGAATCTGCATGGGATGCGACAGACCATCCGCACAGGGCGGTAGAGGGGCGGGGAATCACCCAGCTTACTGCATTGGTCAAGCCAGCCAGCGTGGATCGGACGCGGACCGGCATCAGCGGGGCGCTGGCAGCCTTGGAGAACACGGGTTCCACGTGGCGGGGGCCTTGCCGGCATGGAGGCGCCCGGAGACAGTGGCCGAAATCGTTCAAATCCGGCAGGAAGCCAAGGCTCAAGGCGTCCAGATTTCGCCATTCCGAAGACGGTTTCCCCGGCTCATGGCCTGACTCCCCACCGAGGTTGCAGTCAGTGCTCCCAGATTTCTTGAAATCTGCCACCAACGCCCCTGTCAGGTTCCACAGATTTCAAGAAATTCAAAGCGGCAGTTCCACGCCATCCACAGCGGGCCTGTATGACTTATACACAAGGTGTGGGCGAACTGTGGATAAAAAAGGCACTTTTCCTCGGCTGCAAAACTATCCACAGGTTCCCCCCCAGGCTTGATGGCCAATATACAGGGGGTTTCAACCCTATAAAAGCTTTTTAAAACAGACACATAGCCTACTTTTACATGAAATCTGGCCCTACCATCACCACCAAGCTTTTGATTTATACCCAGATTTAGAAGCTAGGGAAGCGCCGAATTCCTACGAACGAGGCCTGTGGACAGAGAGGTCAGCACGCAGGCGGAAGCCGCTGGATCGGATCCCGCTGCGTGCTCATATCCACCGTGTCTCGACATCTCAGCATGTGGATTCCACAGCTGGCTTCCCGCGACCGGGGGTTCCATGCGCCGACAACCCATCAGGGCAAGGGATGCTCTCATCGGCAAGAAGCGACGAGGGCGGCGGTAAGCATCCGCAACGATGCTCCACGTGGAACAAAAAAAGACGCCCGGGAGATCCCGGGCGTCCATGTGTTCCACGTGGAACGGCGCATCTGTCAGAGACGCAACGGCATCACCACATGACGCGACTTCTCGCTGCTCGATTCACGCACCAGCGCCGAGGAGTTGGAGTCGCGCAGCTGGATGATCACTTCTTCGTCGCGCAGGGCGGAGAGGGCATCCAGCAGGTAGTTCACGTTGAAGCCGATGGCCAGGTCGCTGACCGTGGTGTCGGCCTCGATCTCTTCCTGGGCTTCTTCCTGCTCCGGGTTGTGCGCGCTGATCTTCAGGTTGCCCGGCGAAACTTCCACGCGGATGCCGCGGTACTTCTCGTTGGACAGGATCGCAGCACGCTGCAGCGAGGCACGCAGTGCTTCGCGATCAACCTTCACCTCGCGGTCGGCACCAATCGGAATCACTGCCTCGTAATCCGGGAAGCGACCGTCGATCAGCTTCGAAGTGAAGGTGACATCGTCGCGCTTCACGCGAACGTGGCTACGGCCGACTTCCAGTTCGATCTCGCGATCACCGCTTTCCAGCAGGCGCTGCAACTCGGTCACGCCCTTGCGCGGCACGATGATCTGGCGCTTGGAACCGCTGGGCTTGGCCAGATCGGTTTCGCACAGGGCCAGGCGATGGCCGTCGGTGGCGACGGTGCGCAGCGCATCACCGCGCAGGTCGAACAGCAGGCCGTTGAGGTAATAGCGCACGTCCTGCTGGGCCATCGCGAACGCAGTGCGCTCGATCAGCTCCTTCAGGGTGGCTTCGCCGATCGCGACACGCTCGGTGGCTTCCACTTCGTCCACCGACGGGAAGTCGTTGGAGGGCAGGGTGGCCAGGGTGAAGCGGCTGCGTCCTGCCTGCACGGTGATCTTGTCACCGGTCTGCGAGACGGTGATCCGGCTGCCATCAGGCAGGGCGCGGATGATCTCGAACAGCTTGCGGGCGGGAATGGTGGTTTCGCCGTCCTGGGCATCTTCAACCGCGATCCGCGACACCATCTCCACTTCCAGGTCGGTACCGGTCAGCGACAGCTGGCCGTTCTGCACCTGCACCAGGAAATTGGCCAGAACCGGAAGGGTCTGGCGGCGTTCGACCACGTTGACGACCTGTGCCAACGGCTTGAGAAAGGCTTCGCGCTGCAGTGTGAAACGCATGTGGTTCCGTGCCCCTATGCTTTAAAAAAATGTGGAATAAATCAAAAGCTTGGTGGTGCTGGTAGAGCCAGAATCGCTGGAAAACGCAGCTAAGTCCTTGTAAACAAAAGGAATTAAGCCCTCGAAACCCTCTGCATTACCAGCCCCCAAGGGGTGGGGAAAGCTGTGGATAAATCTTCCGGGAAATCCAACGGCGTTTTTATCCACACCCTGTCCCGCGCTTGCTACCGGATTCTGCACCGTTTTATGCGGTGACGCCTCATCGGCGTACGTGCATCATTCGCTCAGCTTCCGGATCAGCTTGTCCCAGTCCTCGCGGAGCTTGCCGTCGGCTTCCATCAGGGTGCGGATCTGCCGGCAGGCATGCAGCACCGTGGTGTGATCGCGACCGGCAAAGGCGTCGCCGATTTCGGGCAGGCTGTGTTCGGTCAGCTCCTTGGTCAGCGCCATGGCAACCTGGCGCGGACGGGCCAGCGACCGGGTCCGACGCTTGGACAGCAGATCCTTGATCTGCAGCCCGTAGTAATCGGCAACGGTTTTCTGGATGTTGGGAATGCTGATCGCCTGCTGCTGGGCGCGCAGCAGGTCGCGCAGGGTTTCCTGGGCGAATTCGGTGGTGATCGCACGGCCAGTGAAATTGGCGCGGGCGGTCAGGGTATTCAGCGCACCCTCGAGGTCGCGCACATTGGAGCGCATCTTCTTGGCAATCAGGAACGCAACGTCATCGGGAATCTCGGCACCACGCTCGCGGGCCTTGGCCAGCACGATCGCAGCGCGGGTCTCGAAGTCCGGCGGCTCGATGGCGACCGACAGGCCCCAGGCAAGCCGCGACTTCAGGCGCGCTTCCAGGCCTTCGACTTCGCGCGGATAGCGGTCGCAGGTCAGGATGATCTGCTGCTTGCCATCGAACAGCGCGTTGAAGGTGTGGAAGAACTCTTCCTGGGTGCGATCCTTGCCGGCGAAGAACTGGATGTCATCGATCAACAGCGCGTCGACCTGCTGGAACTGGCGCTTGAACTGGTCCATGGTCTTTTCCTGCAAGGCCCGGATCATCGCGCTGAAGAACTGTTCCGAACGCAGGTACAGCACCTTGGCGGCCGGATTGGCCTGACGCATCGCGTTGCCGGCGGCGAACATCAGGTGGGTCTTGCCCAGGCCGGTGCCCCCGTACAGCAGCAGCGGATTGTGCGCGCGGTCGCCCGGCTTCTGCGCCGCCTGGAATGCTGCGGCCAGGCCCAGCTGGTTGCTGCGGCCTTCCACGAAGTTGGCGAAGGTGTAGTGGTTGTCCAGGTTGCCGGCAAAGGGAACCTGCGGCTGCACCGGCGCCTGCGCCGAATGGCTGGAAACCGGCGCGATCTGCGCGTCCACGGGCCGCGGACGCGAGCCGATTTCAAGAAATACGTCGCCGAAACCGGCAAAGTGGGTGACCAGCTCGCGGATCCGCGGCAGGTACAGTTCGCGCACCTGATCGACAATGAAGGCATTCGGTGCATACAGCACCAGGCTGTCAGCGCGCAGATCTGCCTGCAGCGGCTTCAA